>CAIZPE010000195.1 GCA_903934795.1 uncultured bacterium
GATGCCGGCGCGCGCATGGGCGTAGCGCCGCAGCGCGTTCAGGCGCGGCTGCAGCGTTTTCACATTCAGCCCCGCAAGGTCGGGCACCACCTCGCCGAGCGCGCGCAACCGCTCGGTGGTGTACAGGTACAGCGCCAGCGTGGCGGTATTCACCGCCAGACCGAGGCCATGCAGGGCGTCTTCCAGCGGGCGCAGGGTCAGCGTCCTGCCCTGCTCAGCCTCCAGCCGGGACTTCAGCGCCACGATGCCGGTGGCGCGGTCCCAGAAGCTCATGTCGCCGCGCTGCTCGTTCTCGATCAGGTGGGCGGTGAGCACCTGGGTCTCCGACCGCCATGGGCGAAACAGCACCACCAGGCGACGGAACCGCGGATCCTTGGTCTCGGCCCAAAGTTGCCGCAGCGCCAGCAGGCGGGTGTTGCCGCCAGCCTCGACGATGTAGTGCGCATCGCCCGGCCGCTGCGTCACGGTGATCGGGCTGCGCAGCCCACCGGCGCGGATCGACTCCTTGATGTCCTCGAACTTGGCGTTCCGGGTGCGGCGCGGGTTGTGCTCGTAGGGGCGGATCTCCTCGATGCCGAGTTCGATCTGGCATTCGACGAGCGGCCCGGCCTGTGGAGGCAGGCTGCGCGCGTTGTTGCCCGGGTTGCCGACCGACAGGGACTCCGCCACGCGGCGGCCGCGCTCATCGAGCGCCGTCTTGGCGCCGCTCATGACGACACCCCCTGCACCCGGCGTCCGTCGGCAAGCATCCCCCGCAGGCTGGGCATCAGTTCCCACGCCAGGCAGTGCATCACCGACCAGGCGCTGGGCATCGTGCCCTCGCGCCGTCGCTCGTGCTGATGGACAGGCACACGCAGAGTCGCGGCCTCCTTGTAGGCCTTGGCATGCGGCACCACGGTCTTGAGCAGCGACACCCGCTCATGCGGCCGGTCGAACTCCCGGGCGATGCCGGCCACGATCAGCCGGGCGTCAGCGGTGCGGTCCTGCCGGTAGATCACCGCCTTTACCGGCGCGGGCGGTGCCCCGAGCGCACTGCCGGGTTCCAGCCGAGCCAGCAACTCCATCGTGCCGTCGCGGAACTCGCGCGCCGAAAGGATCTCGGGCGTGATCGGTGACACCAGCACGTCGGCCGCCATGACGGCCGCATCCTGAAGAGGCCCGATGGCGCCCGGTGTGTCGATCAGCACGCAGTCGTAGGCCGAAGGAACGAGCCCGGCACGCAGCGCGTGGCGCAGCCGGAAACCCCGGTCGATCCGCCCCAGCAGCCAGTTCGGCAGCCGCCCCTCAGGATCATCGGAAGCCACCAGATGCAGGTTGGGGAAGACCGTCGGCGTGATGGACGCCGCAGCGACTTCGCCGCGGACGATGACATCGGTCAGCCCCGCGACCGGTTGCGGTGGTGACAGCGGGAAGTACTTCGACAGCGACGGCTGCACGTCGGCATCGACCAGGAGCACGCGCAGGCCCATGTCAGCCAGCAGTGCGCCCAGGTTGGCGGTGAGCGTCGTCTTGCCGACACCCCCCTTGGTACTCGCGATGGTGAAGATGATCATCGATTCCTTGCCTAATCAGGACGGTGATCAGGCATACGGAATCGCGCTGAAAAGTGTCGGGTCAGTCCTTCAAATAGTTGCCGAGCCCCTGCCGCTCGAAGATGCGGCGGATGCGCTTGATCTCCTCGTACAGCGTGCCACGCGGGATTCGGAGCCGCTCGGCTGCCTCTTTGATCGAGAGCCCCTCCTCGCCCAGCAACTGGCACAGGCGCTGCTGGGCAGGGGTCAACAGCGCCATCGCACGAGCCAGATCGATGCGGGCGTGTCGGCTGTCCATGTCACCCGAGGCGGCGGGGTCCGCCTGCTCATCGGCCAGAACGTCGCCGAGCGTGATGCCGTCCTCTGTGCCATCGAGCGGCGCATCAAGCGAAAGCGCGCCGGGGTCACCGGCGCGCTTGTCTGCGGTCATCTCACGGACCATGTCCGTAAGTTTGTTTCGGAGTACCTGTGCCATGTACGACACCGGTGGTCGTGGGTCTGGCTCGGGCGGTATTCGCCGCCGCGCCACGATCCAGTGCGCCAGGCACTCCTGCATCAGATCCTCGAACTGCTCACGCTCCAGGATCCTGTGCTTGCGCCGGTATTCATTGACCAGCTTTTTCGCAGTGGCAATTTCCCAATTGCCCAGCCCCTGCTCTTCTTTGAGAGCCATGTCCCCTCCCGTCGGCTTGACGGACAGGGGATCGGGCGAAACTCAATAGGGGTAGATGGACTGATGGCCTAGGTAATGGGTCTATTTCCTTGGTCTGCGGCTGAGCGAGCCGCATGCGGCGTCAGGAACTTTGAAGCCGCAGATCAAGAGAGATGGATCGAGGCAGACATGCTCAGCGCGTAACCGAGGAGAGGTCACCTCGGATCCACATTCGCCTCCTGAACCTGAGATACGTGGTCGGCCCGAAGTACGTGAAGTACCGCAGCTGAGCTCGCCTTGTCAGCAGTGCGGACAGTGCGATCGGTGCCTCGCCGCACATTCACGTCGCCCCGGCCCGACACTTTTCAATCGGATTCCGTATCTCGTTCCGTGGCGCGGCAGGTGATGGGCGCGCCCTTGCACCTTGGCGGCCGATGGCTGTCGTGGCGTCAACAGGCCGGCTACGTCGACATGCCCAGTGTGGGCAAGGCGTGGCGAGGCAGTGAAGGACCGCGTAAGCGCGGAGGGGACGAGAGGACTGGGATGAAGAGCGACGAACTGGAGCACAATGACGGGCAGTCCCGGGCTCCTTCAGGAGCCCGCGTGTCCAGGGAAGCCGCTCCCGCAGACGGACAAGGCCACGGTCCTCCGCCGACGCATCAGCGGGCGTGGGCCAGTGCACCCGCGGTGCATCTCGCACCCGCGCCTTACGTCACCATCCAACTGGCTTCGTACATCACCGGGCTCACCGAGAAGGCCATTCGCCGCAAGATTGAAGACGGCAAATGGTTGGACGGCCGAGAGTACCGGCGCTCCCCCGACGGGGGAATCTTCATCTCGATGAAGGGGTACCAGGCATGGGTCGAAAAGGGCTAGGAAACGTCGAGGTTCATGGTGAAAGCATTCGCGTGCGTTTTACCTTCGACGGCAAACGCCACGTCAAGCGCATCACGCAGGCCGGTGTTCCTCTGCTGCCGACAGCTGCGAACCTCAAGTTCGCGCGACGGCTGGCAGATGACATTCAGCGAAAGATCGCGCTTGGCATCTTCAACATGGCGGAGACTTTTCCGTCAGCCGGAGCGGACAGCTCGCTGACGGTCGGCACACAGCTTGATGCCTGGCTCGCGAGCCAGCGGATAGAGGCCAGCACACGAGCATCGTACGAGAGCGCGATTCGCTTCTGGAAGCAGGGGATCGGCGACAAGACACTGCGGGCTTTGCGACACAGCCAGATCCTCACGGTGCTGGCCCGCCGCCCCGATCTCTCCGGCAAGACCGTCAACAACTACGTCAGCGTCCTGAGGGAAGCGCTCGAGCTCGCCGTCACCGACGGAATCCTGCAGGTCAACCCAGCGGGAAAGATCCCTCGCGCCAGGCACCAGAAGGAGCCCCCGGACCCCTATTCCCGAGAAGAACTCGACACCGTCCTGGCAGACCTCAATGCTCGTCACCCGGGCCAGGTGGCCAACATGGTCGAGTTTTGGTTCTGGACTGGCCTTAGAACCTCCGAGCTCTTCGCGCTGTCATGGGAGAACGTCGACATGGCCAGCGGCACCGCCCTGATCGCTGAGGCACTGGTCAGGGGCGTTCACAAGGATCGGACGAAGACGAACGTTGCCCGGACCATCAAACTGAACAGCCGGGCTACCGATGCCCTGCAACGCCAGCGGGCGCACACCCAGCTCGCAGGCGGCGCAGTCTTCAACGATCCGAGATTCGGAAAACCATGGGTGGACGAGCGGGCGTTCCGGCGCAGCTTCTGGACCCCGACGCTCAAGCGGCTCGGCATCCGCTACCGCAGGCCCTACAACATGCGGCACACCTACGCCACGGTGATGCTGATGGCAGGCATGAATCCAGCCTTCTGCGCGCGCCAGCTTGGCCACTCGGTCGAGATGTTCCATCGGACCTACGCCAAGTGGCTCGACGGCGAGCAGAACGACCGGGAGATGGAGCGACTGGAGGCGTCGATTGCGCGGACTCGCGCGAGCAAGGCGGAGCCTCTGGCCCACTTGCAAGACTGAGGCCTGGTCCAAGGGCGCTGCGGGTTTGACCGTGGCCCGAGAGGTGAGAGCGGGTCTGGCGTGAGGGTCTGATCCTCGACCGCTTTCGGGGAACCGCTCGCTCCGCGAGAGCAGGCAGCGATTACCGTGATGCACCCGTCAACGAGACGGCGGCCACTCCCGATTCCGCCCGGGCCAGCGAAGGACCCTGCTTGACCCGTCGCCTTCTGCTCAGCAGACGGCTTGATGGGGACGTTTTGGTGAACGCCGACAGGCCCCAAAGCCTGCCTCGGACGCGCGCCTTGCGGGGCTCCCGTTCCGCGATTCTGGCCCAAATTTGGCCCACGGAGAGGAGTCTAGAGCGCTAACTTTTTGATTTATAAGAGAAATCAGTGGGGTGGCTGATGGGACTCGAACCCACGACAACCGGAATCACAATCCGGGACTCTACCAACTGAGCTACAGCCACCACCGAGGCACCGGCACGCAAGCACGCGCGGCACCTGAAAACACGAAGGCCCTGTGAGCAGCATTGCCGCACTGCCACTGGCCTGCCCGACAGGACTCGAACCTGTGACCCTCAGCTTAGAAGGCTGATGCTCTATCCAGCTGAGCTACGGGCAGCACTCCGTCGGACACGGGGGCAGCCCAGGTTCGGCAAGGCGGGCCAGGAGCCTGGTCGGGGCGAGAGGATTCGAACCTCCGACATCTTGCTCCCAAAGCAAGCACTCTACCAGGCTGAGCTACGCCCCGGAGGACCCGGATGATAGCGCATTTCCGGGGAGAACCGGCGCGAGCGCAGACATTCGCGCGCGGCCGGCCGCCATGCGTCTCAGCCGGCCACCACACTGGCGATACGCTGCGCCGCGGTTTCCGCGACCGCCGCGTCGCGGGCCTCGACCATCACCCGCAGCAGCGGCTCGGTGCCCGAGGGACGGATGAGCACGCGGCCGTTCGCGCCAAGCTCGGCCTCGACCGCCGCCTGTTCATGGCGCAGGCCGGCGTGGCCCTGCCAGTCGAAGCCGCGCGGCACGCGGACATTGACCAGGGTCTGGGGAAAGAGCTCCAGACCCTCGGTCAGCTGCGACAGCGTCTTGCCCGTGCGGCGCATGGCGCACAGCACCTGCAGCGCACTGATGGTGCCGTCGCCGGTGCTGTGGCAATCAAGACAGAGAAGGTGACCGGAGCTCTCGCCACCGTAGAGCCAGCCGCGCTGCTGCAGGGTCTCCAGGACATAGCGGTCACCCACCTTGGCGCGCGCAAAACCCACGCCGAGCCTGGCCATTGCCTGCTCGAGCGCGAGGTTGGACATGAGGGTGCCGGCCACGCCATTGACCATGCGGTCGCGCAGCCGGTCAGCGACGATCACATAGAGCAGTTCATCGCCGTTGTAGACCCGGCCGCCAGCATCGGCGATCAGCACGCGGTCGGCATCGCCATCGAGGGCGACGCCGAGGTCGGCGCGGTGCTCGAGCACGGCGCGTGACAGGGTCTCGGCGTGGGTGGCACCCACGCCGTCATTGATGTTCAGGCCATTGGGCTCGTTGCCGATCGCGACGACATCGGCGCCGAGTTCATGGAAGACATGGGGCGCGGTGTGGTACGCCGCCCCGTGCGCGCAGTCGACCACCAGCCGCAACCCGCGCAGATCGAGCGAGAACGGGAAGGAGCTCTTGCAGAACTCGATGTAGCGGCCGGCCGCGTCGTCGATGCGGCGCGCACGGCCGAGATGCTCGGAGGCCACGCAGCCCATCGGCTGCTCGATGGCGGCCTCGATCTGCTCCTCGACGGCATCGGGCAGCTTGTTGCCATCGCCCGAGAAGAACTTGATGCCGTTGTCGTCGTAGGGATTGTGCGAGGCGCTGATCACCACCCCGGCCGACAGCCGCAACGCGCGGGTGAGGTAGGCCACCGCCGGCGTGGGGATCGGTCCGGAGAGATAGACATCGACTCCGGCGGCCGAGAAGCCGGCCTCGAGCGAGGCCTCGAGCATGTAGCCCGAGATGCGGGTGTCCTTGCCGATCAGCACCGCCGGGCGCGAGGCGCCACTGCGGGCCAGCACCTGCCCGGCGGCATGGCCCAGGCGCAGCGCGAAATCGGGGACGATGGGCGACTCGCCCACACGCCCGCGGATGCCATCGGTGCCGAAGTACTTGCGTGCCATTTGAAAGGGTTCCGAAGTGGGTCAGTGAGGAGCAGCGGACGCTGAAGGGCCCAGGGCTCGCCAGACCGCCAGGGCATCGACCGTGGCGGCGACATCATGCACGCGCAGGATCTTCGCACCCGCCGCCGCCGCGGCGATTGCGCCGGCAAGGCTGCCGGCGAGACGGTCGGCGGTGCGTTCGCGCCCGGTGAGCGCACCGATGAAGGACTTGCGCGAAAGCCCCACCAGCAGAGGCAGACGACCACCGGGTACGGCGGCGCAGGGTGGCGCGAGCTCGGGCAGATGGCGCATGAGGGCGAGGTTGTCTTCGGTGCGCTTGCCAAAGCCGATACCCGGGTCGAGCACCAGCCGCTCGGGGGAGACCCCGGCTGCGATCAGCTGCCCGGCCTGGGCATGCAGGAAGCCGCCGACCTGCGCCACCGGATCCTGGTAGGCCGGCGCCTGCTGCATGGTGGCCGGCTCGCCCGCCATGTGCATCACGCACAGGCCGGCGGCCGAACCGGCCACCGCCGCCACGGCATCCGGGTGCGTGAAGCCGGAGACATCGTTGATCATGTCAGCGCCGAGCGCGAGCGCACGGCGCATCACCTCGGGCCGGCGGGTGTCCACCGAGACCGGCACTGGAAACCCCCTCAGGGCCTCGAGCACCGGCGCGAGCCGGGCCCATTCGGTCTCGGCCGACACCGGCTCGGCGCCGGGCCGGGTGGACTCGGCGCCGATGTCGAGCAGGTGCGCGCCCTCGTCGAGCATGACCCGCGCGCGGGCAAGCGCCTGATCGGGGTCAGGATGCCGCGCGCCGGGATGGAAGGAATCGGGCGTGAGGTTCAGCACCCCCATCACCCGCGGCTCGTCAAGCGGCAGCCGGAAGCGGCCGCATTGAAGGAACGAAGAAGCCGACACGGTCGGGCCGGGAACCGGACAGGCCCGGCCGCGAGGGCCGGGCGCTGGACTTACTGCGCGGCAGGCGCCGCCGGCGCATTGGGCGCTACCGTGGGCGCAGTGCCCGACGAGCCGCCGGTGCCACCCGTGCCACCGGAACGCTCCTTGGGGGGGCGCGGCGGACGACCACTGCAGATGTCGTCGATCTGATCGGCGTCGATGGTTTCCCAATCGAGGAGCGCGGCGGTCATGACCTCGACCTTGTCGCGGTTGTCTTCCAGGATGCGCCGCGCCACCGCGTACTGCTCGTCGATGATGCGGCGAATCTCGGAGTCGACCTTGCGCATGGTGTCTTCCGACACGTTGGTGGTCTTGGTGATGGAGCGGCCGAGGAAGATCTCGCCTTCATTCTCGGCGTACACCATGGGGCCCATGACATCGCTCATGCCATAGCGCGTGACCATGTCGCGGGCCATGGCCGTGGCACGCTCGAAGTCATTGGAAGCGCCGGTGGTCATCTGCTTCATGAACAGCTCCTCGGCGATACGCCC
>CAIZPE010000196.1 GCA_903934795.1 uncultured bacterium
CCAGCTCCACCGTAACTGGCCGGGTGGAAGCGAGTACGGACAGGCTCAGACCCCGGCTGCGCAGTCGCTCCAGTTCCGCCTCACGCGTCTCGATGGTCCCGGCCATCTGCGCACGGATCTCGCCCAGTCGCTGAGTGACGCGAATCAGGATCCAGTCGGCGTAGGGGTTATCGCGGGCGGAGAGTGCCCAGATCGCCCGCAACACGGCGGCAAAGCGCCGACCACCCGGGATGGCCGGCGTCTGGCCGCTGGCATCGGCGCTTCGACCGGTGAACATCTGCCAGGCCTCGCGGGTGTGCAGCGTCATCACGTCGGGCGCATGCTCGTCCAGCCGGCCGATGGCGCTTCGGGTGCGGCTGCGCGTGCTGGTGGGCGCTTTACCGCTCGCAAGGGATTCCGGGGCGGGTTCGCCTGCTGGCTTCTCGCTCGTTGCGATGTCGGCGCCGACGGTGGTTCGAAGGTCTTCGGTGGGCATGGTGTGGTCCTCAGGGCTATGGGTTGCGGGGACAGGGGCGCGATTGGCGTTGTTGGATGAAGGGCGTGCCGCGGCAGGCATCACCGCCCGGGCGGCGTGCCGATGCGGCGGCGCATGTCGCTCAGCAGTTCGCTGATGTGCTGCCTGCGCTCGCGCTCGCGCGCCTGGTATTCGGGCGTTGCACGCTCGGCGGCGAGCCGGCGTTCTTCGGCGTCCTGCGCCCGGCGCGCTTCTGCTTCCCGGTGGAGGCGATCGCGCTCTGCCGCGACTCGTGGTGCTAGCTCCGGCACGAACTTCCCCCCCGTGGCCCGCTGGATCAGGCCCCGCAGATAGGCGACCGGGCTGCGCACCCGCTCGGTCTGCAGCCGGCCGGCGAGTTCGTCGAGGAGCGCCTGATGCTGGCCAGCCACTTGGCTCAGCAGCCGCTGGGCTGCGTCTCGCTCCTGGGGTAGCAACCGATCCGGAAAGATCAGTGCTTCACCACCACCCACGGCCACCGAGGGCAGCGGTGCTCCGGCCGGCGGGGAAACCGTGTTCTGTGGTTGTAGTGAACCACCTGTACTCTGTTCTTTATGGGGGATGGCGGTTTCGTCGAAACACTGATGGCGGTTTCGTCGAATCAAGCCTGGCGGTTTCGTCGAAACAAGACTGTGGGAACGCCGCACTCTTGTTTCGACGTTTGGTGACACGCTGGCTGTGGCGTTGCCGCGGACTGCAGCGGAACCCGCCGGAACGGCCAGCAGGCTGTCGGAACGGCCACCGAGCAGCGCTACCAGAACCTCGAGCCGCACCCGTGCGAATAGGCTCGACGGCATGCCCGCCATCCGTTCCTCCCACACGCCGATCTGTAGCAGGTCGCGTCGGGCGGCTTCCTGCTCCCGCCGCGACAGGCCCAGTTCCTCGAACCAGTGGGCGGCCGAGTCGGCAATCCAGACGTCGCGCTGGCGCCGCGCCTGAAGCCGGGTGAGGTGCAGCGCACGGGACAACACCAACCCGCCGTGGATGCCGCCAGCCACCGTGGCGAGTGCGCGATGGAAGGCCACTGCCGGGCCCAGCAGCTCGGCGATCAGCATCCGGTCATGCCAGTCGGTGCTGGGGGCGGTCAGAAGCCGGCCGTCCACCCGTTCGGCCAGCCGCCGACCGAGCACCTCGAGGTTGAGGCGAAAGTGCATCCGGGCGGGCAGGCCAAGGCGCTGCTCTTCGAGCAGGACACCGGCGCGTAGCAACTCGCGGGCACTCGTCTGCTCGCGGGGAGACAGTCCAAGCTCCAGCTCCCACTGCTCGGCGGTCTTGTGGAACCAGCCGCCGCGCTGCGCAATGTCGCGGCCGTGCCGGGTCCAGTACACCGCCTGCGACAGCAGCAGGGCTGCCTTCACGTTGCCGGTGAAGTCGACCAGCCGGCGGTGGAAGGCGATGTGACGGCCCAGGAGCGGCCAGAGCGTGGTCAGAAGCGCGCTCGCCGTATCGGCGGGGGTCTGCCCTGCCCA
>CAIZPE010000197.1 GCA_903934795.1 uncultured bacterium
AGGGCCACGGCCGGCTGCCGGTGTGCATCGCCAAGACCCAGTACAGCTTCTCCACCGATCCGTCGCTGCGCGGCGCGCCCGAAGGCCATGTGCTCGATGTGCGAGAGGTCCGGCTGGCCGCCGGCGCGGGCTTCGTGGTGGTGATCTGCGGCGATGTCATGACCATGCCCGGCCTGCCGAAGGTGCCCGCAGCCGAGCGCATCGACCTCGACGAGCAGGGCCGCATCATCGGCCTGTCCTGAGGCGCCTGCGCCGCGTGCACAGTCCCCGGCCGGCCGGCATGGCGCCCTCGCAGACCCTCGTGCTGATCAACCCGCGGGCGGGCGGCGGCCGCGCCGGCCGGCTCGCCGAGCCGATGCGGCGGTGGCTCCAGACCCACGGCCCGGGTGTGCGGCTGGCCGTCATCGACGGCATCGACGAGGCCGAGCAGCAGATCCAGACAGGCCCGATCGGGCTGCGGGTGGTGCTGGTGGGCGGCGATGGCACGGTCCACCGCATGCTGGCCTCGCTGCTGGTGCGCCGCTGCGAATTCGGGCTGGTGCCCGCCGGCAGCGGCAACGACATCGCGCGTGCCATGGGCGTGGCCGGGCTGGGATGGCGGGCCGCGCTCTCCCACGCGCTGAGCGCACAGGCCACGCCGCTGGATGTCGGCGAGTGCGCCTTCGGCGGGCGCACCGTGCTGTTCCTGAGCAGCCTCGCCGGCGGCTTCGACGCCGCGGTCGGCGCGCGCGCCCTGAAGACGCCGGGCTGGCTGGGCGGCCATGCCCGTTACCTGTGGGCCACGCTTCGCGAACTGCAGTCGCTGCAGACCTGGCGCATGCGGGTGCGGGTCGATGGCCGCGAAGTGCACCTCGGCCGCACGCTCTTCGCCTCGGCGCTGAACACGCCGAGCTACGGCGCCGGGCTGCCCGCCGTGCCGCAGGCGCGGGCCGATGACGGCCGGCTCGACGCCCTGCTGGCCGGCCGCTTCGGCCGCCTGGGCGCCCTGGGCATGCTGCCGCGACTGATGCTCGGCCGGCATCTCACGCATCCCCGGGTGAGCACCCAGGCCTTCACCGAGATGATCGTCGACAGCGAAACCGCCGTGCCGCTCGCCGCCGACGGCGAGCCGGTGGGCCGCGCGCACAGCTGGCGGGTGCGGGTGCGGATCGGCGCGCTGCCGGCGATGTGCCGCCAGCAGGCCGACTGAGTCCACGGATCGCAACCCGGACGAACCCCGGCGGCGGCATGCGCTATCCTCGGCCGCCAATCCCCCCATCCCGAGGAGACACCATGAGCGCCACCGACATCCAGGCCATCGAAGCCGCCGATGCCCGTCGCTGCCAGGCCGCGCTGGCCAAGGACGCTGCCACGCTGCGCGAGCTGATGGGCGACGACCTGCTGTACGTCCACAGCAGCGCCACCGCCGAGGACAAGGCCACCTACATCGACCGCGTGGTCAACGGCTATTACGACTACAAGGGTTTCACCCATCTGCGCCGCAACTTCCGGGTCTACGGCGATGTCGCCCTGGTGGATGGCGATGTGCGCATCCAGGTGGTGGTCAAGGCCGGGCTCAAGGACTTCGTCAGCCGCTACCTGCAGGTCTGGGCGCGCCGCAACGGCAGCTGGCAGATGGTGTCCTGGCAGTCCACTCCGGTGCCTGCGGCCTGAGCGGCCGTCAGGGCGCCGGGGCGGGCCTGACCGTCGGTCACTGACCGGCGCCGCAGGCCCGCGCGGCAAGGCCCCGCCTCAGCCGCGGGTGCGCATCGGCCCGAGGAAGTCACGCTTGCCCACCGGCACCCCGTGGTGCCGCAGGATGTCGTAGGCCGTGGCGGCGTGGAAGTAGAAGTTGGGCAGCGAGAACGACAGGATGAAGGTCTCGGTCGTGAACGGGATCTGCCGGCCGCGGATCTCGAAGGCCATGTCGCGACCGGCGAGCGCATTCACCTCGGCCGCGCTGACCTGCTCGAGCGCCGCCTTCGCCTCGGCGACCAGCCGCTGCAGGTCGGCGTAGCCGCGCGCCGGCGCCTCGCCCGGCGGGGTGAACAGGCCGCGTCGCAGCCCCTCGATCGCACCCAGCGAGTGATGGGCCACTGACTCGACCTGAAACTTGAAGGGCAGCATGTCGGTCGCGAGCCGCGCCTGCACCAGGGCCTCGGGATCGGTGCCCTGGGCCGTGCAGTGGGCCAGACCCTTCTCGAGGCAGCCGCTGATCGCGGTGAGGGTCTGCAGATAGCTGGCAACGCTCAGGTCGTACAGGGAAACGGACATCGGGGCAGCTCCGGTTGAGGTGGAGAGTTCGCCTGGCGCGGGGTCGGTACGACGCGGGAACGGGCGGACAGGCTGACGCGCTCAGGCCGGTACGACCGCGCCCAACGCATCGCGCAGCAGCGCCGGCGGGTCGGCGCGGCCGAGCCGGCCGGCCAGCGCCAGGGTGGGCCGCTGCGCGAGCATGTCGGTCAGCGCGGCGCGCAGCGCGGATTCATCGATGGCCTGCAGCTGCGCCAGCCGCTCGCCGGGCAGCACCACGCGGTCATGCATGAGCAGGTCGCGGCCGAGCCACTCGGCGAAGGCCGCGGGCCGCTCGAGGCTGCGCGCCAGCCGCATGGCCTGCTGATTGCGGCTGCGCTCCAGATCGTCGGGATCGATGCGCGCGGCCGCGCCGACCACCACCTCGAGGCCGACCTTGAGCAGCTCGCGCAGGTTGCGCGGCGAGACGCCGGCAGTCACCTGCAGCACGCCGCCGTCTTCCAGGCCATCGGTCCAGGCATCGATCTGGTAGGCCAGCCCGCGCTGCTCACGCACCGACTGGAAGAGCGGCGAGGACATGCCCCCGCCGAGCAGTTCGGCGGCGAGCTCGTGCACGGCATGGCGCGGATCGGCGCGGCCCGGCACCGGCCAGCCCAGCACCACCGAGGTCTGCTCGGTGTCGTCGTCGAGATGGCGATAGCCGCCCACATAGCGGGCCGCGGCGCGCGCCGGCCGTTCACCACGGGGCAGCCCGCCGAAGTGCGCGTGAACCATGGCCACGAAGGCCTCATGCTCGACCGCACCGACCGCGCTGACCACGAGATTGGCGCCGGTGCAGTGCCGGCTCTGGTGATCGAGCAGGTGCTCGCGTCCGATGCGCCGTACATTGCGCGGCCGGCCGAGGATCGGCCGCCCGAGCGCCTGGCGCGGAAAGGCCAGGGCATCGAAGACATCCTGGGCCACCGACTCGGGATCGTCGGCGGCATCACCGAGCTCCTGCAGGATGACCTGGCGCTCGCGCTCGATCTCATCGGGCGGGAACACCGAGCGGGACAGCACATCGGCCATCACCGCCAGCGCGGTGTCGGCATGATCGGCGAGCATCAGCGTCTCGCAGGCGGTGTGGTCCTTGGCGGTGTAGGCGTTGATGCTGCCGCCCAGCCGCTCGATCTCGAGGGTGATGGCACGGGCATCGCGCAGGGCCGTGCCCTTGAAGGCCATGTGCTCGTAGAAGTGCGACAGGCCGTTGAGCTCGGTGGGCTCGTCACGCGAGCCCACCCGCAGCCATGCGCCAATGGCCACGGTACGAAAACCGGGCATGGCGGCGGTGGCCACACGCAGCCCGTTGGGCAGGGTGGTGGTGCGGACTTCGGGATCGGTGATCAGCATCGCTTGGCTTTCGATTCTACGCGCTCGCCCGGGGTCGGCCGGGCGATGACCACGGCATGCGAAAGCGAGATCGGGCGGGCGCTGCGCGCGCACTGGTGCTGCTAGGCTTGCGTGAAGGAGACCGACATGGGCCTGAATCCGCCGATCATCGGCCTGTTCCGACGCCTGCTGGACGAGCGCGACCAGCGAGAAGGCGCCGACTGGGACGCCACCGACAGCGAGCTCGACTGCGCCGTCTACCAGGATCCGGAGATCCATCGCCGCGAGGTCGAGCGGGTGTTCCGGCGCATGCCGCTGTGCCTGGGCCGGGCCGACCAGCTGCCCGAACCGGGGAGCATGATCGCCCGCGATCTGCTCGGCCTGCCGCTGCTGATCGTGCGCGATCGTGACGGCGGGATCCGGGTGCTGCTCAATGTCTGCCGCCATCGCGGTGCGCGCCTGCTCGAGGCCCAGGAGACGGTCTGCCGGCAATCGACGCTCTCATGCCCCTACCACGCCTGGACCTACGAACTCGACGGCGCGCTGCGCGGCATCCCGGGCGCCGAAGGCTTTCCCTGCCTGCAGCGCGCCGAACGCGGCCTGCGCCAGCTGCCCAGCGCGGTTCGCCACGGCTTCATCTGGGCGGTGCTCGACCCGCAGGCGAGCGCCATCGATGTGGCCGGCTTCCTGGGCGACATCGACCGCGATCTCGCCTCGCTCGGTCTTGAGGGGCACCACTTCTTCCGCCAGCGGGTGCAGCGCCGGGCCTGCAACTGGAAGCTGGTGATGGATGCCTTCCAGGAGGTCTATCACATCCGCCGGCTGCACGCCGGCTCGATCGCGGGCTACTTCCCGGGCTCGCGCTTCACCGCCGAGGGCGAAGGCCTGCACACCCGAATCCTGGTGGGCCGCGAGTCGCTCGCCCAGGCGCAGGACCTGCCTGAAGACCAGTGGGACGTGCGCTGCCACGCCACGCTTACCCATGCCATCTTCCCGAACAGCCTGATCATCTATCACCCCGATTTCACCAGCCATCTCGGTCTGTTCCCCATCGCACCCGGCGAGGTGCTGTTCGTGCACAGCCTGTTCACGCCGCACGCGCCGCGCAGCGAGAAGGAGCGCGCCCACTGGGAGCGCTCCTTCGACCTCATCGATGGCGGCGTGTTCAGCGCCGAAGACCTGCGCATCTCGGAGCAGATCCAGAGCGCGCTCGGGGCCGGCGCCAACCAGCGCTTCGCGCTTGGCCGCTTCGAGCAGAACCTGCGGCGCTTCCATGAACACCTCGCCGCGCTGATCAGCCGCGACTGAGCGCGCTGCCACCCCACCGGAGACCGCCATGCAACTGCAGGACAAGACCCTCATCGTCACCGGCGCGGCCAGCGGCATCGGCCGGGCGCTCGCGCTGCGCGTCGCCCGCGAGCGCCCGCGCGGTCTCGTGCTGGCCGACCTGCCGGCACAGGCCGCGGCGCTGCAGTCGCTTGCCCAGTCGCTGAGCGAGGGCCAGGCCGGCGTGGGCGCGGCCGTGCCCTGTCTGGCCGTGCCCACCGATGTGGCCGTGGAGACACAGGTGCAGGCGCTGGTGGCCGCGGCCGAACAGCGTTTCGGCGGCGTGGATGTGTTCTGCTCGAATGCCGGCATCATCCGCGACGGCGACGAGAACGCCCCCGAAGCCCAATGGACGCTGAACTGGCAGGTCCATGTCATGGCCCATGTCTACGCGGCCCGCGCGGTGATGCCGGGCATGAAGCGGCGCGGCGGCGGCTACCTGGTCAACACCGCCTCGGCAGCGGGCCTGCTCACCTCGCTGCCCTCGGCCACCTACGCGGTAAGCAAGCACGCCGCGATCGCGCTGGCCGAGTGGCTCTCGATCCAGCACGGCGAAGCCGGCATCCGGGTGTCGGTGCTCTGCCCGCAGGCGGTGGACACGCCGATGATCGCGGGTCGGGGCGGCTCGTCGGCAGCGCGCGCCGACGGCGTGATCTCGGCCGAGGACCTTGCCGACTGCGTGGTGGCCGGCATGGCCAGCGAACAGTTCCTGATCCTGCCGCACCCGCAGGTGCTCACCTACTTCCAGCGCAAGGCGCAGGACTACGACCGCTGGCTCGGCGGCATGCGCCGCTTCGCCGGCAAGCTCGGGCTGCGGCGCGACTGAGCCGCGCGGCAGCCCGCCGCCGGCCTCAGGCCGCGCGGGCCGGAATGCGCACCGGCATCGACATGAAGCCGTGCACGAAGTTCGAGAGCACCCGCCGCGGCTGGCCGGTGACCTCGATCACCGGATAGCGCTTGAGGATCTCCTCCCACAGTATGCGCAGCTGCATCTCGGCCAGCCGGTTGCCCACGCAACGGTGGATGCCGAAGCCGAAGGAAAGATGCTGACGCGGCCGGGCACGGTCGATGATGAAGGCGTCAGGGTTCTCGATGGCCTCGGGGTCGCGGTTGCCCGAGAGGTACCACATCGCCACCTTGTCGCCCTTGCGGATGAGCTGACCGCCGAGTTCGACATCGCGGGTGGCCGTGCGGCGCATGTGCGCGAGCGGGGTCTGCCAGCGGATGATCTCGGGCACCAGGCTGCTGACCAGCGCCGGGTTCTCGCGCAGCTTGCGGTACTGCTCGGGATGGCGATTCAGCGCCAGCAGGCCGCCGGTGATCGAGTTGCGGGTGGTGTCGTTGCCGCCCACGATCAGCAGCAGCACATTGCCCAGGAACTGGCGCTCGTCCATGTGCCGGGTGGCCGGCGAATGGGCCAGCATGGAGATGAGGTCGTTGCGCGGCGGCTGGTTGACCCGCTCGTTCCACAGGCGCGTGAAGTAGGCCTGGCACTTGCCGAGCTCCTCGCGCCGCTGGTCCCAGGAGGTGACCGCGCCGCGGGCCTTGGGGTGGCCGGTGGCCATCTCGGACCACCAGGTGAGCAGGCTGCGCTCCTCGAAGGGGAAGTCGAAGAGGGTGGCCAGCATCTGGGTGGTGAGCTCGATGGACACCCGGCGAACCCAGTCGAATTCCTCGCCGATCGGCAGGCCGTCGAGGATGGCGGCGGCGCGGCTGCGGATGGTGCCCTCGAGCAGCGCGAGGTTGCCCGGGGCGACGATCGGGCTCACGGTGCGGCGCTGCTCGTCGTGCTGCGGCGGGTCCATGGCAATGAAGCTGGGCAGGCGTTCATCGGGCAGCGGCTCGGCCAGCGTGATGCCGCCGAGCGCGGAATCGGAGGAGAACGCCTGGTGGTTCACCTCGACTTCCATGATGTGCCGGTAGGTGGTCACCGACCAGAACGGACCGAAGCGGCTGCGGGCGCAGTAGTGCACCGGCGCCTCCCGGCGCAGCCGCTCGAAGTACATGCCGACGGTGTCGTCCTCGAAGATGTAGCCGCTGCTGACATCGAGCTCGGCCAGCGGGATGGCATTGATCTCGTCGCGGCCAAGGCTGCGGTAGACGGCGGGAGTGGAGATGTCCATGGTCCGCTTCCTGGTGTGAGGCGGGCCGGCCACAGCCGGCCAGGGGTGTTCAGGCGCCGACGAACTTCGGCGGACGCTTCTCGACGAAGGCACGGGCGGCCTCGGCGTGGTCGGCCGTGCCCATGCAGCGCACCTGGTGGGTGGCCTCGCTGTCGATGGAGCTGCGAAGGTCGGCGCGGGCGGCGAGGTTCACGTTCTGCTTGATGTAGCCGAGCGTGACCGAGGGCCCGTTGGCCAGCGCCGACACGAAGGCCGCCGCCTGCTCCTGGAACAGTCCCGGCGGGTAGACGCGGTGGAGCAGCCCGAGCGCGAGCGCCTCCTCGGCATCGAGCAGCGGCGAGAACATCAGCAGCTCCTTGGCCCGGGCCGGACCCACCAGCTGGGTGAGGAACCAGCTGGCACCGTAGTCGCCCGAAAGGCCCACCTTGGCGAAAGCCACGGTGAGCCGGGCGCTGTCGACCGCGATGCGGAAATCGCAGGCCATGGCCAGCGCCAGCCCCGCGCCCGCGGCAGGGCCCGGAATGACCGCGATGGTGGGCTTGGGGATCTCGTGCAGCAGCCGCGAGGCCTCGGCCCGGTCGCGCAGGCGCGTGGCGCGCTGCTCGAAAGTCTGGGTGGCGTCACGGCCGGCCGCCATCGACTTGACATCGCCGCCGGCGCAGAAGGCGCCGCCCGCGCCGGTGAGCACGATCGCGCGCACCGCAGGGTCGAGCTGGGCGCGCTGCAGCGCCGCCACCATGAGGTCGGACATCTCGAGGTTGAGGGCGTTGCGCGCCTCGGGGCGGTTCATGGTCAGCGTGAGCACGCCGTCCTTGAGGGTTTCGATCAGCACCTTGTCCATGAGGGTCTCCGTGGGCGTGTTCAGGCGAGCGCGGCGGCGGCGGACGCGGCCGGCGCGAGGTCTTCATCGCGGCCGATCTCGGCCAGGATCTGGTAGGACCGCAGCCGCGCGGCGTGGTCGAAGATGGCGCCACTGGCCATCAGCTCGTCGGCGCCGGTCTGCTCGACAAAGCGGCGCAGCTGCCGCCCGACGCTCTGGCGCGAGCCCACGAAGGAGCAGGTGAGCATGCGCTCGACCTGCACCCGCTCCATGGGGGTCCAGTACTGGTCGATGTCGTCGATCGGCGGGGGCAGCTGGCCGCGGGCATTGCGCATCATGTCGGTGAAGCGCTGCTGCAGGCTGGTGAACAGGCGTCGGGCCTGCTCGTCGGTGTCGGCGGCGATGACATTGACCCCCACCATCGCGTGCGGGCGCTGCAGCTGGGCCGAGGGCCGGAAGTGCTCGCGGTACACCTGCAGCGCCTCGTGCAGGGCGTCAGGGGCGAAGTGCGAGGCAAACGCATAAGGCAGGCCGAAGTGCGCGGCCACCTGCGCGCCGTAAAGGCTGGAGCCGAGGATCCAGAGCGGCACATGGGTGTCGGCGCCCGGGACCGCTCGGATCGCCTGGTTGGGCTGCACCGGCCCGAGGAAGGCCTGCAGTTCGACGATGTCCTGCGGGAATCGCTCGGCGGATCGCGGGTCGCGACGCATGGCGCGCATGGTGACCTGATCGGTGCCGGGGGCACGGCCCAGGCCGAGGTCGATGCGGCCCGGGTAGAGCGACTCGAGCGTGCCGAACTGCTCGGCGATCACCAGCGGCGAGTGGTTGGGCAGCATGATGCCGCCCGCGCCCACCCGGATGCTGCGCGTGCCGCCGGCGACATGGCCAATGACCACGGCGGTGGCGGCGCTGGCCACGCCGGTCATGTTGTGGTGCTCGGCCATCCAGTAGCGCCGATAGCCCCAGGCCTCGGCGTGGCGGGCGAGGTCGAGGGTGTTGCGCAGCGCGTCGGCCGGGGTGTCGCCACGGCGCACCGGCACCAGATCAAGGACGGACAAGGGAATCATGGCGGGGTCTCGGAAAGCAATCGGGAATCCGGCATTGTCGGCGTGAACGGCCCGACCTGCCAGCCGCAGCTGGCGGATCAGGCCTGCGCGGCCAGCCAGGCCGCTTCCTCGCCGGGTTCGGGCAGCACGCGGCCGCCTTCGAGAATCCAGGAAGCCGGCGTGGTGGAGGTGCGCATGCCCACCGACTCGGCGGGCACGCCGGCGATCCCGGCCACCACCTGCACGCAGCGGGCGACGATCTTGTCGGCCAGGGCCTGCGGTCGGCCGGCGCGGATGCCGCCATGCAGCCGGATGGCCGGCCCGGCCGCCGGCGCCGGCTGATGATGGAACTGCACATGCACGAAGGTGGGCGGCGCCTGGGTGACATGGCAGTGGATGGCGGTGATCGCCCGGGCGATGGCGGCGCGCTGGGTGTCGTCGAGCGAGCCCTCGGGGCTGGTGCAGCGGTAGAGCGGCATGGTCTTGATTCCTGGGCAGTGGGGGCGCGTCAGGCGCCGGAACGGTCGGCCGCCACCACCATGACATCGTGGTAGGGCGCGCCGGTGATCTCGCTGAACATCCTCGCGACCTCATCCATGAGCGCGATCCGCGCCGGCTGGGCCGTGCCGGCCGGCACGCTGCCCAGCACCATCGAGGCCTGGGAGGGCTCGCCGGCAGTGAACCACAGGCCCGGGGTGACCTCGGTGAACTCCACCGAGAGCGACTCGGGCGGCACCCCGAAGCGCTCGGCATTGATGCGCTGAAGACCCTCGCGAACCCGCTGACGAGCGGGCTCGCCGATGCGGCCGTTGACCAGGCACTTGTAGACGATCATGGGAATCCCGGAAGGCGAAAGGCGGAACTCGATCACACCCGGCGTGTGATCGGTGTCATGTCGGCGATCTTGACATCATCAGCCACGACCCGGGGGCCGGGAAGCGGGCAGGCAGCACGGGATCGCGTGACCGATTTCCGCTTTTCCCGACGCGGGCCGCGGCATTGCCCCGCAGCGTGACGAAAGTCATGTCGGCGGCTTTGACAGGGCCTCAGTCTGCCGTCAAGTCCGCAACGCCAAGTCATTGATCCTGCTCAGCAAGATCCGCCGGCACGAAGCTTGCAGAGCACTTGGCACCCGACCCGGATGCCCGTCATGCCACGCCCCCTGCCCGACCGCTCCCAGCCCCTGCCGAGCCCCGACCGGCCCGCCGCCCTTCACCCGCGCTCGCGCTCCGACCGCGCCGGCCACCTGCCGGCGCTGGCAAGCGCATGGCGACGCGCCCGGAGCCGGGCCGCGCTGGCCCTGGTGCTGGTCATGGCCGCCACGAGCGGGGCCTGGGCCGGCCCCTTCGGCTATCTGCAGGGCCTGGGCGTGAACACCAGCACCGGCATGAACGCGATCGACCGGCCCGCCTCGGCCTGGACACCGACGGCGGCCGGCGTGATCTATCAGATCGAGGACTCGGTAGGCGCCGGTGGCCTGGTCGGCCCCGGGATCGGCGGCCAGCCCTTCGATCTCGAGGCGCTCTATGTGCAGCGCACTGCCACGCAGCTGATCATCACCGGCGTGTCGGGCACGCCGATCGCACTCAACCCGGCCGCGGGCACCAGCTCCACCATGTGTTTCCCGCCGGCCTGCGACCCGAGCTTCGGGATGGGCGACTTCTTCATCGGCGTACGGGTGGGCGGCGCCTTCGCGCCCCGGGTGGGCGTGGAACTCACCGGCCACGCCTTCATGTCGAACAGCCTGGGCTACACCAGCGGCTGGACCAGCCCCCTGCGCGCCGGGGGCATCGTCGATGTCAGCGGCGTGGCCACCAGCCCGCTGACCATCGGCCAGGTGGGCTGGGAGAGCGGGCTGAGCAATCTGCTCGGCGTGGGCGCGCCCAGCCAGATCAGCGACGACTACACCGTGGGCTTCAGCCTGGCGCGCCTGGCCACCCTGGCC
Organism: uncultured bacterium; assembly: GCA_903934795.1. Classification (GTDB taxonomy): domain Bacteria; phylum Pseudomonadota; class Gammaproteobacteria; order Burkholderiales; family Burkholderiaceae_E; genus Quisquiliibacterium. The sequence continues at coordinate 10,861 of CAIZPE010000197.1, forward strand.
TACGAGACCATCGGCGAGCACACCGCCTACCAGGCGATCGTCAAGCTGAGCGATCTCGGCTCGCTCAACGGCCTGGGCGAACTGGTGGTCCACTGGGGCGAGGCCTGCGGCAACGACTTCCTGCGGGTCGACCTGAGCGGAGGCGGCGGCGAGGTGCCTGCGCCACCCACCCTGTCGCTACTCGGTCTGGCCGCACTGCTCGGGCTGGCGGGCCGTTTGCGAAACCGCGCCCGCTGAGCAGGGGTGGACGGCCGGCGCCGTCGGCATCAGAGTCCGCAGCCATGGACACGCAGGCAACCGGGCCGCTCGCCGGCCTGAAGGTGATCGAACTCGGCCAGCTCATCGCCGGCCCCTTCGCCGCCAAGACCCTCGCTGACTTCGGCGCCGAGGTCATCAAGATCGAGCCGCCCGGGGTGGGCGACCCCTTGCGCCAGTGGCGCCTGATCCGCGACGGCACCTCGGTGTGGTGGCAGGTGCAGTCGCGCAACAAGCGCTCGCTCGCGCTCGACCTGCGCGAAGCGCAGGCCCAGGACATCGTGCGCCGCCTGGTACGCGAGGCCGATGTGCTGATCGAGAACTTCCGGCCCGGCGCCATGGAGGGCTGGGGGCTGGGCCCCGAGGCGCTGCTGGCGATCAATCCGCGGCTGGTGATGCTGCGGGTGAGCGGCTTCGGCCAGAGCGGCCCCTACCGCGACAAGCCGGGCTTCGGCGTGGTGGCCGAGGCCATGGGTGGCCTGCGCCACCTCACCGCCGAGCCCGGCCGGGTGCCGGTGCGGGTGGGGGTGAGCATCGGCGACACCCTGGCCGCGCTGCACGGCGTGATCGGGATCCTGATGGCGCTGCGCGAGCGCGAGCGCTCGGGGCTGGGCCAGGTGATCGATGTGGCGCTCTACGAGGCGGTGTTCAACTGCATGGAGAGCCTGCTGCCCGAGCACAGCGCCTTTGGCGTGGTGCGCGAGCCCGCCGGCAGCGCGCTGCCGGGCATCGCGCCGAGCAACGCCTATCGCTGCGCCGACGGCGGCTATGCGCTCATCGCCGGCAATGGCGACAGCATCTTCCGCCGCCTGATGAGCGCCATCGGCCGCGACGACCTCGGGCAGGACCCGGCGCTCGCCGGCAACGCCGGACGGGTGGCCCGCGTGGCCGAGATCGACGCCGCGATCGGCGACTGGGCAGCGCAGCGCAGCGTGACCCAGGTGCTCGAGGCCCTCGATGCCGCGGCGGTGCCGGCCGGGCGCATCTACACCGTGGCGGACATTGCCGCCGATCCGCACTATCAGGCCCGCGGCATGATCGACTCGGTGACGCTCGCCGATGGCTTCCCGCTGGCGGTGCCGGGCGTGGTGCCCAGGCTGTCGCGTACGCCCGGCGGCCACCGGCGCAATGCGCCCGCCCTCGGCCAGGACAGCGACGCGGTGCTGCGCGAGATCGGGCTTACCGAAGCGCAGATCAGCGCGCTGCGCGAGCGCGGGATCGTGGCTGGTTGAGGCCGCGGCCGCCCGGCACTGGTCGGCCGCGAACGCTCAGCCGAAGTGGAAGAAGCAGAGCTTGTTGCCGTCGGGGTCGCGGAAGTAGGCGCCGTAGAAACCGCCGCCGCGATCGCCGGGCGACCCCTCGTCGGTGCCGCCCAGGGCCAGCGCCCGCGCGTGGAGCCTGTCGACCATCTCGCGGCTGCCGGCCATGAGGGCCACCATGGTGCCGTTGCCGGGCGTGGCCGGCTGGCCGTCGAAGGGCGCGAGCAGGCCGAGCGTGGGCTGGCTGCGCGAGACGCCCCAGCCGATGCCGCGATCGGTGTCCCACACCCGCTTGGCCGCCATCTCGGCCAGCAGGGCGTCATAGAAGGCTGCAGCGCGGGGGAGATCATTGGTGCCGAAAGTGACATAGCCAATCATGACGACCTTTCACGGGAGAGGGGCAGCGGCCCGATGCTTCACGATAGCACCCGGCCGACGACATCGCGGCAGAGCCCGACTTACTCCGCCTTGATGCCGGCCGCGTCGGCCACGCGGCGGAAACGGGCGATCTCCTGGCGCAGGTGCTCGCCCATGCGCTCCGGACCGAAGTCGATCATGGGATCGCTGCCGTTGACCTCGAAGTAGCGCTTCATCTCGGGGGTTCTCAGCGCGGCCTGCATCGCGGCCACCAGCTTGCCGTGCACCTCGGGCGGCGTCTCGGCGCGCACGAAGAACGAGGTCCAGGCATAGTTTTCGTACTCGGGGAAGGTCTCGCGGATGGCGGGCACGTTGGGCAGCCCGGGATGGCGGGTGGCGCCCGAGACCGCGATCGCGCGGATCTTGCCTGACTGGATCAGCGGCAGCGCGCCCGACATGTCGCCCATGCCGACATCGAGCGCCCGGCCGATCACATCGGTGATCGCCTGGGCCTGACCCTTGTAGTTGACATAGTTGACCTTGACGCCGCCCAGCGCAGCCACCCACTCGATGCCGAGGTGATAGCCGGCCGAGTAGCTGCCTACCGATACCGGCTTGCTCTTGGCTGCGGCGACCAGGTCGGGGATCGAGCGGATCGGCGACTCGTTGGCCACGTACCAGACATTCATGCTGCGCAGGATGCCGTTGACCGGCTTGAAGTCCTTGACCGAGTCATAGCCCGGGTTCTTCATGACGATCGGGTTGACCGACATCGGCGAGTTGGTGCCCACCAGCACGGTGTAGCCGTCGGCCGGCGCCTGCTTGACCGCCAGCACCGCGACCGCACCGCTGCCGCCGGGGCGGTTCTCCACCACCAGGGTCTGGCCGAGCGTGCGCTGCATCTGCTCGGCGATCACGCGGGTGGCGCCATCAGCACCGCTGCCAGCGGCGAAGGGCACGATCACGCGGATGGGCTTGTTCGGGAAGTCGCTCTGGGCGGGCGCGGTGGCGGGCAGGACCGCCGCGGCGCAGGCAAGAACCATCAGCGCACGGCGCGGGTTGGTAGGGCGGGTCATGAGGGTGTCTCCAGGTGAAGCGGAAGTGCGGGTGGGAAACGGGGCAGACGAGGGACGGAATCAGGGCAGGCGTACCGCGCCCGCGGCCTGCAGCGCCGCGATGCGTTCGGGGTCGTAGCCGAGCTGCTCGAGCACCTGTCGGCCGTGTTCGCCGAGGTGCGGCGCCGGGCCGGGCACCGGCGCGTCGGTCTCGCCGAAGCGGGCGGCTGCCCGCGCCACGCGCACCCGGCCGATGTCGCCGTGGTCGATCTCGACCAGGGCGCGGTTGTGCACCACCTGCGGGTCATCGATCACCTCGGGCTTGAGGTTGACCTTGCCCACCGGCGCGTCGGCCTCGTGCAGGCGGGCCACCAGCTCGTCGGTGCCGTGGCGGGCGAACAGCGGCTCGAGCGCCGCGCGCAGCTCCTTCGGATGGCGCGAGCGCGCCTGCGTGGACGAGAAGCGCGGGTCGGCAGCCAGCGCCGGCTCGCCCAGGCCCCGGCACAGCGCCTCGAACTCGTCCTGCTGCGGCGTCATGGTGGCGAGGTAGCCATCCCGGGTGCGATAGGGCCGCAGGGTGCCGCCCACCTCGGGGAAGGCCGCCGGCGGCTCGTCGAGGAACATGTGGTTGTACATCGCGTCGGGCCAGTTGAAGGCCAGCGCGGTATCGAGCATCGAGAGCTCCACCACCCGGCCCTCGCCGTCGCGCTCGCGCGCGAGCAGCGCCGCAGTGACCGCCTGGGCGGCGGTCATGGCGGTGAGCTTGTCGCAGATGGTGGTGGCCACCAGCCCCGGCTCCATGCCGGGCTTCTCGAGGTGCGAGGCGCACATGCCCGAGACCGCCTGGATCACGGCGTCGTAGACCCGGGCCTCGGTGTAGGGCCCATCCTGGCCGAAGCCGGTGATCGAGAGGTAGATCAGGCGCGGATTGAGCGCACGCAGCGCGTCGCGGCTGAAGCCGAGGCGGGACAGCACGCCAGGGCGGAAATTTTCCATCAGCACATCGGCGCGACCGATGAGGTCTCGCAGCACCTCGCGCCCGGCCTCGCTCTTGAGGTCGAGCACGATCGAGCGCTTGCCGCGATTCATGGCCGCGAACACCGCCGAGATGTCGCCCTTGGCCGGGCCCACCCGACGGGCGATGTCGCCGCCGGCGGTCTCGACCTTGATCACTTCGGCGCCCTGGTCGGCGAGCAGGGCGGCGGCCATGGGGCCGGAGTAGACGGCAGAAAGATCGAGCACGCGGATGCCGGCCAGCGGCAGGGAGGGGGAGGTCATGGCGTGTCTCCGAGGGCAAGCAGGGCCGCGCAGCGCGGGTCATCATGGGCGCCGTCATCGTCGGCGAGCGGATCGCGCGGCCCGAGTCGATGGGCCAGCACCAGATCGGCGAGCCAGGCGCGCAGGGCCAGCCCGGGCTGCGCAGCCTCATGGCGAAGGCCGGCGAGCGTAACCGCGTGATAGAGCGCCGAGGCAGCCTGGCGGGCGAGGTGGTCGTGTCCGTCCTGCGCGGCGCGCGCAGCGAAGTCGAAGGCGCGCGTGAGGGCCTGCGCCTGCCCGGCCGCCAGCGCCGGGGCCACCGGCGCGCCGGTGGCCAGCAGCTGCTCGACCCGCGCGCGCAGCGCCGGCAGGGAGCCCTCGCGGCGGATGGCGCGCAGCACATCGAGCGCGACGATGTTGCTGGTGCCCTCCCAGATCGAGCCGAGGTGGGCATCGCGCAGCAGGCGCGGATCGCTCCACTCCTCGATGTAGCCGCAGCCGCCGCGCACCTCCATCGCATCGCCGGTGACCACCCGCGCGTCCCGGCAGGCCCGGAACTTGATGAGCGGCGTGAGAATGCGGGCAAGCGCCGCCGCGCCCGGCTCGCCGGCGTCGGCGCGCTGCAGGGCCTGGGCGGTCAGGAAGGCCATGGTGCGGGCCTGCTCGGCGCGCACGCTCATCTTGAGCAGCTGGCGGCGCATCAGCGGCAGCGCCGCCAGCGGCTCGCCGAAGGCCTGGCGGTGATGAGCCACATGCAGCGCCTCGGTCAGCGCGCGGCGCATCAGGCCGGCGGCGCGCACCCCGTTGGACAGGCGCGAGTTGTTGATCATGTCGGCCATGTGCTTGAAGCCGCGGCCGCGCTCGCCCACCAGCCAGGCGCGCGCGCCCTCCAGCCGGATCTCGCCGCTGGCCATCGAGCGCGTGCCGAGCTTGTCCTTCAGGCGCAGGATGCGGTAGCGGTTGAGCGAGCCGTCGGGCAGCTCGCGCGGCAGCAGGAAGAGCGAGATGCCGGCCATGCCGGGGGCCTGCTCGCTGCGCGCGAGCACCATGGCCAGGCCGGCATCGGCATTCGAGCAGAACCACTTGTCGCCGGTGAGCGCCCAGCTGCCATCGGGCAAGGGCTGCGCCAGCGTGGCGGTGGCGGCCACATCGGAGCCGGCGCCCTGCTCGGTCATGAACATCGCGCCCTGGCGCAGCTCGTCGAAGTCCAGCGCGGTGACCTGCGGCAGGTAGCGCTCCACCAGCGCCGGCTCGCCGAAGCGGCGCAGCGTGCGGGCCAGCGAGTCGGTCATGCTGATCGGGCAGCACAGGCCGAACTCGGCCTGCACGAAGAGATAGGTCAGCGCGTACTTGGCCGCCGGCGGCATCGGCTCGGGCCAGCCGAGCACGCCGCCGCGGTGCGACAAGGCCGCGAGCCCGAAGTCGGCGAAGCCCAGGCGCTCCATCGCGACATAGGCGGGATGCTTGTCGATGCGCGACTCGTCGATGCCGCGCCGGCTGCGCACCGACAGCGTGGGCGGATGGCGATCGGCAATGCCCGCGAGCTCGTCGAGCCGGCCGCCGGCCAGCGCGCCCAGCCGGTCGAAGTGCGGCGCGAGGTGGGCCATCAGCGGGCCGGGCAGGTAGGCCGCGAACATCGGCGCGGCCATCGGATCGGCCCGGTAGAGGTTCAGGCCGCGGGCGTCGGGCACGGGCGAGTCGGACATGGCGGCGGTCTCAGTCGATGCGCGCACCGGAGGCCTTGACCAGCTTGCCCCAGCGCTCGCGGTCAGTGCGGATCACCTCGGCGAACTCCTCCGGGGTGCTGGTCCAGAGCTCGAAGCCCTGCAGGGCCACCCGCTCGCGCACCTCGGTGGAGCGCAGCGACTGGATGAGAGCCTGGTTGAGCCGGCTCACCACCGGCTTCGGAATGCCCGCCGGGCCGACGATGCCGAACCAGAGATCGCTGCCGACCTCGCTGAAGCCAGCATAGCCCGCCTCGGTCATCGAGGGCACGCCCGGCACATAGGGCGAGCGGCGGGCGCCCGAGACCGCCAGCGCGCGGACCCGGCCCGCGCTCACCGAGGGCATGGCGGTGACGGTGACATCGAACATGAAGGTGATGTTGCCGGCGATGACATCGGCCATGGCCAGCGCGCTGCCGCGATAGGGGATGTGCTGCATCGGCGCGCCGGTGACATAGCGCAGGGCTTCGCCGGCCAGGTGATTGGACGAGCCGTTGCCGGCCGAGCCGAAGGTGACCTTGCCGGGATTGGCCCTGGCATAGGCGACCAGCTCGGCCACGCTGGTGATCGGCAGCCGCGGGTTGACCACCAGCACATTGATGTAGCGCACGCCGAGCGTGAGCGGGGTGAAGTCGCGGCTGGTGTCGTGCGGCAGCCGGGCGCCATACAGGTGCGGATTGATGGAGTGGGTGCCGGTGGTGGCCAGGCCGATGGTGTAGCCATCAGGCGCGGAGCGCGCCACCCGCTCCATGCCGATCGAGGCGCCCGCGCCGGGCACATTCTCGACCACCACCGGCTGGCCGAGCACATCGGCGAGCTTCTGCGCCACGGGGCGCGAGAAGGAGTCGGTGGGACCGCCCGGCGGAAAGGGCACGATCCACTTCAGCGGCTTGTTCGGAAAGGCCTGGGCGCGGGCTGCCCCCAGGGGCAGGGCCGACAGGCCGAGGGCGGCCAGCAGGCCGGTGGTGATGCGGCGTCTCATGTCGTGATCCGGAGAAAGTGAGGCAAAGGCATGGTTTGGCCCCGGCGGGCGCGCCCGCGTCGGCGCGGCCACTCAGCGCAGGCGGAACATCCCGTCAGGCTCGGCCAGCACGCGGCCGTCGGCCACCAGTTCGTCCAGGTGCTGGGTGATGCTGCGCCGCTCGGCATCGTCGACCCACAATTCCTCGTAGTCGGGCGGGTACATCAGGCGACAGGCGACGAGCTCGGCCAGGCTGCGGGGCTGCGGCGCGAGCAACTCGAGCAGGCGGCGCTCGCGCTCGTCGATCTTGGCCGTGAACGCCGCCAGCGCCTGCAGCATGGCTTCACGGTCGGTGTACACGCCGCGGTGATGGGAGGTGACCCAGACCCGGGCGGGGATGCCGGGCAGCCGGGCGAGCGAGCGGCGGAAGTCGGCGAGGCTGGAAGTGCCGTCGCCGTAGTACGGGCCGAACCCGGTGAGGTCGATGTCGCCAATGAAGGCCACGCCCTCGGGCTCGATCAGCAGCACGCAATGGCCGGCGGTGTGGCCGGGCATATGAATGGCCCGCACGCGAGAGCCACCGAGCTCCCAGCTCGCGCCGTCGTCATAGGCGAGGGCATCGGGGCGGGCGACGTAGTCGTAATCCTTGCGGATCTTGGCGAGCATCGGCGCGCGGCGCTCCGGCGCCAGGCCGTAGTGGCGGGCCAGCCCTTCCCAGCTGCGCAGGGCATCGACATCGGCCCGGTGCGCGTGCACCGGCACGCCCGGCAGGCGGTGCAGGCCGGCAATGTGGTCTTCGTGCACATGACCGAGCACGCACAGGTCGGCCCGGTCGAAGGCCTCGCCCACCCGGTTGGATACCGGCGGGGAATCGAACACGGCCAGCGAGTCGGTGCCGCGCACGACGACCTGATTGCCGTCGGGATACTTGCCGTTCTTGTCGCCGAAGAAGACCGAGACGCGACCGAAATCGGCGCGCGGCGGGGCGACCGGTGAGGAGAGGGAGGTGGACATGGAAGCAGGCCGCGGCAGCGGGGCGCTGGGAATGACGACAGGCGCGACGATAGCGCGAAAGCACCGCCCCGGTGCCGATGGCCGCGCCGGCATCCGTCTCGATGTCTGGCAACGGTGGCAGGCCGCCGTGCCCGGGCTGCCGTATGCTGCGCGCCCAGCGACGGGGCCCCGACGGCCTCGAAGCTCATCGACGAGCCGCGGCACCGCCATCACCCGCCAGGGAGGGAAGCCATGAAGATCGACGCGTTCAGCAACCGAGCGACTCTCCGGGCAGGACGGACATGCTAGCCGTGGCCGATGTCAGCGTGCGCCTGGAGGAACTGCGGCCGGGCATGCGGGTGGCCTGGGTCACCCTCGAGAACACCGCCCGGGCCAACAGCATGAACCGGGCGCTGATGAGCCGCTTGCAGGCCGTGCTCGCCGGGCTTGCGGGCGATGAGGCGTTGCAGGCCCTGGTGCTCACCGGTGCCGGCGAGCGAGCCTTCGTGGGCGGCGCCGACATCGGCGAGATGTCGGCCCTCGATATCGAGGGCGCGCGCGCCTTCATCACCGAGGTGCACCGCTGTTGCGAGGCGGTGCGGCGCTTCCCGGCGCCCGTGATCGCGCGCATCAACGGCGTCACCCTGGGCGCCGGCCTCGAGCTGGCTGCCGCCTGCGACCTGCGGGTGGCGGTGCAGGGCGCGCGCTTCGGCATGCCCGAGGTGCACCTGGGCATCCCCTCGGTGGTGGAAGCCGCGCTGCTGCCGCACCTGGTGGGCTGGGGCCGGGCGCGCGAAATGCTGCTGCTGGGCGAGACCTTCGATGCGGCGCAGGCGCTGCAATGGGGCCTGCTCGAGCGCGTGGTGCCCGAGGCCGAGCTCGATTCGGCGGTGGCCCAGTGGCTGGCCAGCCTGGCCAGGGGCGGCACCCAGGCGCTGCGAACCCAGAAGCAGCTGATGCTGGCCTGGGAGAACCTGCCGCGCGACGAGGCGATCACCGCCGGTGTGGACGCCTTTGCCAGCAGCTACCGCAGCGGTGAGCCCACGCGGATGATGGCCGACTTCCTCGCAGCCCGGGCGGCAGCGAAGACGCGCGGCGGCTGACGCCGCGCCCGCTCGACAACGCCGACGCCGCGGTGGCGCAAGGTCGCCCGGCCGTCAGGCCTGGGGCGGACGCTCGCCCGACACCTGCAGGAACACCGCCGACACATCGAGCCCGCCGAGATCGGCGCGGCGCGCAGCCTGCATCTGGCTGCGCACCAGCGAGGCGATGGGCACCGGGCGATCGAGCTCCTGGGCCAGCGACAGGAAGTAGCGCAGATCCTTTTCCATCAGGGCGAGCTGGAACTGCGGCGAGAAGTCGCGCGCGTAGATCTTGGGCATCTTGGTCTTGAACAGCCGCGACCCGGCTGCGCCCTCGCCGAGCACGAACTGCGTGGCCTCGGGGTCGAGGCCCGCGGCCTGCGCCACCAGCAGCGCCTCGGCGATCGCGGCATTGACCGTGCCCGAGAGCATGTTGTTGATCAGCTTGATGGTGGCGCCCGCACCCGAGGGGCCCATGTGGCGATGCGACTTGCCCATGGCCTGCAGCAGCGGCAGCGCGCGCTCGACATCGGCAGGCTCGCCACCGACCATGAAGACCAGTTCGCGGCCGCGCGCCTGGGCAAGGCTGCCCGACACCGGGGCATCGACATGGCCGATGCCGCGCGCGGCGGCCGCGCGGGCCACCTCCCGCACCATCGCGGGCGTGTTGGTGCTGCAGTCGAGGATCAGCGTGCCCGGCGCGGCGCTGGCCACCACGCCTTCTTCGCCGAGCATCACGGCGCGGGTGGCAAGGTCGTCGGCCACCATCGAGACCACGAACTGTGCGCCGCGCACCGCCTCGGCAATGCCCTGGCAGGCCGTGGCGCCGGCCGCGACCAGCGACCGGGCCTTGTCCGGGCTGCGGTTCCACACCCGCAGGGCATGGCCGGCGGCGAGCAGATTGGCGGCCATCGGGCCGCCCATGGCGCCCAGACCGATGAAGGCGATGACTGACACGAGGGACTCCCTGGCGAGGGTATGCGGCACGGCCGCGGGCACGGCGCAGGCCGATGCCCGGTGGAACAGCCGCGGATGCCGATGGTAGCAGTCGGCGCTATGCTGCCCTCCCCACCCCCGCCACTCCGGAGACACCATGCTCGACCCGCAAGCCAAGGCCCTGTTGCAACTCATCGAGCAGCGCGGTCTGCCGGCGGTGCACCAGCAGACGCCCGCCGAGGCGCGCGCCTCGTACCGCGAGCGCCGCTTCTTCACCCAGCCCGATGCGCCCGAGATGGCCGAGGTGCGCGACCTGCCGGTGCCCGGCCCGGCCGGCCCGGTGTCCTGCCGAAGCTACCGGCCCCGGGGCAGCCAGGCGGGCCAGGTGCTTCCCGGCCTGGTGTACTTCCACGGCGGGGGCTTCGTGATCGGCGATCTCGACACCCATGATGTGCTGTGCCGCGAGCTGAGCCATGCCAGCGGCTGTGCGGTGATCTCGGTGGATTACCGCATGGGCCCCGAGGCCCGCTTCCCGGCGGCGGTGGATGACTGCCTCGCGGTCACCCGCTGGGTCTCGGCCAACGCGGCTTCGCTCGCCATCGACCCCTCCCGGCTGGCCGTGGGCGGCGACAGCGCCGGCGGCAATCTCGCCGCGGTGGTGGCGATCGCCGCGCGCGATGCCGGCGACACCCCGCTCGCCTTCCAGCTGCTGATCTATCCCTGCGCCGACTTCCGCATGGGCAGCGACTCGCACCGCGTGAACGGCCAGGGCTATCTGCTCACGCACGACACCATCAGCTACTTCTACGGCCACTACCTGAACAGCGAGGCCGAGCGCCAGGACTGGCGCGCCTCGCCGCTGCTGCACGACAGGCTCGGCGGACTGCCGCCGGCCCTGGTGCTCACCGCCGGCTTCGACCCGCTGCGCGACGAGGGCCTGCAGTACGCCGACGCGCTCTCGGCGGCCGGCAACCAGGCCCAGTATGTGTGCTTCGAGCGGCAGATCCATGGCTTCATCACCATGGGCAAGGTGCTGACCGAAGCCAACACCGCAGTGGCCTTCTGCGCCACCGCCCTGAAGCGCGCGCTGGGCTGAACCGGGCGTCCCGCCAACGCGCCGGCCGGGCCGCGACACGCGCCCGGCCTGCCCCGGGGCTGCGCCGCTCAGGCCGCCCGGGCCGCGCGGATGAAATCCACCGCGCGCTCGGCGATCATGATCGTGGGCGCGTTGGTGTTGCCGCCGACGATCGCCGGCATCACCGAGGCATCGACCACTCGCAGCCCGCTCACGCCGCGCACCCGCAGCCGGGCATCGACGACATCCTGTTCATCGGGGCCCATGCGGCAGCTGCCTACCGGGTGATAGATGGTGTCGGCGTGGTCACGGATGAAGGCCTCGATCTGCGCATCGGTGGTGGCCTGGGCCGAGCCGCCGAGTTCGCGCCCGCGCCAGGGTGCCAGCGCCGGCGCATGCATGATCTCGCGCATCAGCCGGAAGCCGCGCACCAGGCGACGAAGGTCATCGGGGTCGGTCAGGAAGGCCGGGTCGATCAGCGGCGCGGCGGCCGGGTCGGGGCTGGCCAGGCGCACGCTGCCGCGGCTGCGCGGACGCAGCAGGCAGACATGGCAGGAAAAGCCCGGCCCGAAGACCGTCTTGCGGCCGTGATCGACGAGCTTGCCGATCACGAAGTGCAGCTGCAGGTCGGGAATCGGCTCGGCCGGGTCGCTGCGGATGAAGCCGCCGGCCTCGGCGAAGTTGGTGGTGAGCATGCCGCGACGCTCGCGTCGCCACTGCATCAGGCCGCGCAGCGCGCGTACCGCGCCGGGCAAGGACAGCGCGAACAGATCATGCGCGCCGGGCGCGTCGAACACCTGCACCACATCGATGTGGTCGTGCAGCTGCGCGCCCACGCCCGGCTGGTCGACCAGAACCGGCAGCCCCAGGCTGCGCAGGTGCTCGCCCGGCCCGATGCCCGAGAGCATCAGCAGCTGCGGTGAGCCGAAGGCGCCAGCCGAGAGCAGCACCTCGGCCGCGGCCAGGGCCTGACGGGTTTCGCCCCCCAGCCGGTACGCCACGCCGCAGGCCCGGCCCGCCTCGAACATCACCCGCGTGACCTGCGCGCCGGTGACCACGCTGAGGTTGGGCCGGCTGCGCGCCGGCTCGAGGTAGGCGCGCGCCGCGCTGAAGCGCTCGCCATCGCGGTGGGTGACCTGATAGGGGCCCACGCCCTCGGGGTCGGGACCGTTGAAGTCGCGATTGAACGCATGGCCGCACTGGCCGGCCGCCTCGATGAAGCGCGGGCCGAAGGGGTTGGGCGAGCGCAGGTCCATGACATTGAGCGGACCGCCCACGCCATGGAAGTCATCGCCGCCGCGCTCGTTGTTCTCGGCGCGACGGAAGCTGGGCAGCACATCGGCCCACGCCCAGCCGGGGTTGCCCTGCGCGGCCCAGCCATCGTAATCGGCCGGGTGCCCGCGGATGTAGATCATGGCGTTGATGGAACTGGAGCCGCCCAGCACCTTGCCGCGGGGCTGATAGCCGCGCCGACCGTTCAGGCCCGGCTGCGGCACGGTCTGCAGGCCCCAGTTGGCCTGCTGATTCTTCGCGAGCAGCGCCAGCCCGGCGGGCATGCGGATGAGCACGCTGTCATCGGGCGGGCCGGCCTCGAGCAGGCAGACCCGCACGCGCGGGTCCTCGCTCAGGCGCCCCGCCAGCACGCAGCCCGCCGAGCCGCCGCCCACGATCACATAGTCGAACATGATGACTCCGCGCCGGACCGCCGGCAGCGCCTATCCTAACCGGCGCGCACGCTCTGCTACCCTGCGGCACCATGGCGCTGCGATCCACGATCCACAAGGCCCAGCTGTCGGTCGCCGACCTCGACCGCGGCTACTACGCCGACCACGCCCTCACGCTGGCCCGTCACCCCTCCGAGACCGAGGAGCGTCTGATGGTCCGGGTGCTGGCCTTCGCGCTGCACGCCGATCCGGCACTGGGTTTCGGGCGTGGCCTGTCCAGCGAGGATGAGCCCGATCTGGCCATCAGCGATGACACCGGGCAGCTTCAACTCTGGATCGCCGTGGGACTGCCCGACGAGAAGTGGTTGCGCAAGGCCGCTGCCCGTGCGCCGAGGGTGGTGCTGCTGACCTACGGCGGGGCGCGGGCCGACCTCTGGTGGCGACAGAACCAGGCCGCGCTCGCCCGTCACGCCCATCTGCGGGTGCTGCAGTGTGACGAGGACGGCACGCGCGCACTGGCGGCGATGGCGCAACGGACGATGAGCCTGTCGTGCACGGTGCAGGAGGGCGAGGTGCTGGCGAGCGATGGCCAGCGCAGTGCCGCCATCAGCCTCGCCGTGCTCAAGCCTGGCCTGCCCGACGGCGGCCGCGAGACCGACCGCCAGTAGGCAACGGGCGGCCGGTCGCCGCCGGGTCCTCAAGTCTTCGGCCCGGGTGCCGAAGCAAGCGACGAGCCGCCGGATCGCCGCCATTGTGGCTGCGTCCCGCGCCTGACCGAGGACTCCTGCCGCCATGACCACCGGTTGCGACCCGTTTCGCCTGCCACACGCACCGCCCGACCCCGCCGCAAGACGCCGCGCCCATCCGTTCGCGGTGCTGCTGACCGCGGCGAGCTTCGCCTTGCCTGCGCTCGCCTTCGCGAGTGATGCGCCCGAGCCCAGGCCCTCGCGAAGTCCGCGCGACAGTGCCGAGGCAAGGCCCGTGAAGGAATCCCGCGAGGCCAGGGCGACCGCCAGCGCGAAGGAGGCGCAGGAGGCCGCACAGCTGCAGAGCCTGAGCGCGAAGATCGCCGAGTCGCTGTCGCGTTCTCGCGATGCGCGCACCTCGCCCACCAACGGGCTGGTCATCCGGGTGAAGGCGCCCGAGCCACCGGTGGCGGGCGTGGCG
>CAIZPE010000198.1 GCA_903934795.1 uncultured bacterium
CAGCACCAGCACCAGCGCCATCACCAGGAACTCGGCCACCAGCGTCAGCCGCGAGAAGGACACGCTGAACTCGCCCACGCTCACGGTGCCCAGTGCGTAGCAAAGGGCCTTGGTCTCGGCGATCAGCAGCGCCGCCAGATAGGCGCCGGGGATGCTGCCCATGCCGCCCACCACCACCACCACGAAGGCCTCGCCGATGGTGATCAGGTCCATGCCGAGATTGGCCGGCTCACGCGGGATCTGCAGCGCGCCGCCCAGCCCGGCGAGCAGCGAGCCGAGCGCGAACACCCCGGTGAAGAGCCAGGCCTGGTTCACGCCCAGCGCGGCGACCATCTCGCGGTCCTGGGTGGCGGCGCGCACCAGCACGCCGAAACGCGTGAAGCGCAGCAGCAGCCACAGGGCGGCAAGCACCAGCGGACCGATCACCACCAGCAGCAGGTCGTAGCTGGGCAGGCGTGCGCCCAGCACCTCGACCGCCCCCTTGAGGCCCGGCGCGCGCGGGCCGAGCAGGTCTTCGGGGCCCCACAGCCAGAGCACGGCATCGCGCACCACCAGCGCCACCGCGAAGGTGGCCAGCAGCTGGAAGAGCTCCGGCGCGGCGTAGATCCGTCGCAGCACCGTGAGCTCGATCAGCGCGCCGATCGCGGCCGTGAGCAGCGCTGCCGCCACGATGCCACCCCAGAAACCGAGCACGCTGCCCGCACCCAGGCGGTCGATGAACGACCAGGCGAGGTAGATGCCCACCATGGCCAGGGAGCCGTGGGCGAAGTTGACGATGCGGCTGACGCCGAAGATCAGCGACAGCCCCACCGCCACCAGGAAGAGCGTGGAGGCCCCGGCCAGTCCGTTGAGGAGCTGGACGATGAGGGTCTGCGCGCTCACTGCATCGCGTCGGCCGGACGCAGCTTGCGCACCGCGGCGTCGGAGGGCTGGACCGCTGCGCCGTCGATGTAGCGAAAGTCCTTCATCACGCCACGGCCCAGATTGACCGTGGTGACGCCCACATAGGCGCCCATGGTGGCCTGGTGGTCGAGGGCGCGCCAGGTGATGCGGCCGAAGGGGCTCTCGAGCTGCAGCCCGCGCATGGCCTCGACGAGCTTCTCGGTGTCGGTGGACTTCGCCTTGCGGATGGCCTGGGCCAGCGACATCATCGACGCATAACCCACCACCGAGCCCAGACGCGGGTACTCCTTCCAGCGTCGCTGGTAGGCGGTGAGGAAGCGGTCATGCTCGGCCGAACGGATGCTGTACCAGGGGTAGCCCGTGACGATCCAGCCCTCCGGGGCCTCGTCACGCAGGGGGTCGAGGTACTCGGGCTCGCCCGAGAGCAGCGAGACCACCGGGCGGTCCTTGAACAGGCCGCGGGTATTGCCCTCACGCACGAACTTGGCCAGGTCGGCGCCGAAGGTGACATTGAAGATCGCATCGGGGCGGGCGTCGATCAGCGCCTGCGCCACCACCCCGGCATCGATGCGGCCAAGCGCGGGCGCCTGCTCGGCCACGAACTCGACATCGGGCTGCGCCGCCTTGAGCAGTTCCTTGAAGGTGGCTGCCGCCGACTGGCCGTACTCGTAGTTGGGATAGACGATCGCCCAGCGCTTCTTCTTCAGCTTCGCGGCCTCGGGCACCAGCATGGCCGCCTGCATGTAGGTGGAGGGGCGCAGTCGGAAGGTGTAGCGGTTGCCGTTCTGCCAGGTGATCTTGTCGGTGAGCGGCTCGGCCGCCAGGAACAGCACCTTGCGCTGGCGGGCGAAGTCGGTCACCGCCAGCCCGACATTGGACAGAAAGGTGCCGAAGACCACCGACACCCGCTCGCGCGAGACCAGCTCCTCGGCCACCCGCACCGCGTCGCCCGGGTTGGCGTTGTCATCGCGCGAGATCACCTCCACCTTCTGGCCGAGCAGGCCGCCGCCGGCGTTGATCTCCTCGAGGGCCAGCTCCCAGCCCTTGCGGTAGGGCTCCAGGAAGGCGGGCTGGGCCTTGTAGCTGTTGAGTTCGCCGATGCGGACCTGCGCGCCGGCAGGCGCGGCCAGCGTCAGACACAGGCCAAGGCCGAGCCCCAGCGCGCGCAGCAGACCAGGGCGGGCACAGCCGGATGACGATGACATGGGAGAGCTCCGTGGGAGAAACGGCCGGCAGACGGCCACCGCCCTGATTATCCCATCGCCAGCCGGCCGGGCCGCTCAAAGGCTCACAGAGCCCTCGAACTGTCCGCGCCCGGGATACCACGGCGCGAGCCACACCCCGCCATGGGCGAAGCGCCAGGCCCGCACCTCGCCAGCGGTGGTGGTGACCACCAGCTCGGCCCGGCCATCGCCATCGAGATCGCCATACCAGGGCACGCCCTCGATGCCGCCGGCGAGCTTCAGCGACCCGATCACCCCGCCGGTGGCGACATCGACGCAGTGCAGGCTTCCCTCCATGTCGCCGATCAGCACGGCCGGGCTGCCGCGGCCGAACACATCGTGCACAACCGCCGAGGAGTTGATCGGCCGCGTGGACAGCGACTGGCGCCAGACCGTGCGGCCGCTGCCGTCGATGCACCAGAGCTTGCCGGCATCGCAGCCGGTCACGATGCGGTGGCTGCCCTGCCCCGGCATGTGCACCGGCATGGCCGCACAGTCGATGTCGGCGCCGATGTCCTCGGAGATACCCAGCACCCGCCCGCGATGGGCATCGAGGATGTAGGCGCGGTTGTCGCGCGAGGACACCAGCAGCTCGATGCGTCCGTCGCCGTTGACATCGGCGGCCGCGATGAAGGCATCGGTGGGGCCGGTGTCGGCCTCCCAGATCAGCGCGCCGGTGGCCCCGTCCAGGCAGCGGGTGCGGCCGTCGACACAGGCGCTGTACACCCGAACGCCGCCATCGGCCGCCAGCACCAGCGGGTAGGGCTCGATGTTCTCGAGGGCCGCGTACTGCCACACCAGCGCGCCGCTGCGCGCGTCGATCTTGCAGAGCTGGTTGTCGAAGCCTCCGGCATAGAGAAACCAGCCGCCGGGCTCGTGCACCAGGGTGCCGGCATGCTGGTAGTAGCGGTCGCTGGGCCAGCGCGGCTCCACACGATAGGTATCGCCCGCCGCGGGCAGCACATCCCAGGGCTCGGCCACCGTGAGCGTGCTGCCGCCGGGGTTCTCGACCACCTCGCGCGCCTGCCCGGCGCCGGGCCCGCTGGTGATGCGCAGCAGCGCGCCGTGGCCCCGCCCCTGCATCCGCAGAAAGGCATTGGCGGCCCAGGCCTTGGCGTCATCGGTGAGGCTGCGCGGCCCGGCGCGGCTGACCCGGCCGCTGGCCTCACGGCCGTACAGGCTGGCGAAGGTCCAGCGCAGGCTGCCGTCATCCGAGAGGCAGCGGATCAGGCCGTCATGGCCGGGCGCAAAGATTTCCACGGCGCCATCGCCGTCGACATCGGCCGCCTGGCAGCGGCCATAGCAGGGCCCGCCGGCACGCGCGCGCCACAGGGCCTGGCCGGTGTCGGCGCGCAGCGCGCTGACATGACCATCCCAGCCGCACAGCACCACGGCCCGATGCCGTTCGCCATTGGCGCGGGCCATCACCGGACCGATCGGCGAGGAGTAGATCGGCTTGCCACCGGGCGACAGGTGGGTCCACAGGGGCTGGAGCAGCCCGAGGGCTTCCAGGGAGGGGGCTTCGGGCATGGCGGTGACGCAAGTGGGGCGGCTGCGGGCCGGACGCTGCCAGCGTAGCCCGCGCCGGGCGCGCCCGGCCGCCGCCCGGTGCGCCCGCCTTGAGGCGGCTCAGACCGACTCGTCGATATGCGCGAGCGCGTCGCGAAAACGGGCCAGCGCCCGCTCGCGCTGGCTGGGCACATGGTAGTCGGGGAACAGCGCCTCGGTGGGCTTGTAGTCGCGCAGCATCTGCTTGGCGAGCGTGGCCTTGTGGACCTCCACCGGACCGTCGGCCAGCGCCACATGGTAGGACTGCATCACCAGATGCGCGAAGGGCATCTCCTCGGAGATGCCGATCGAGCCGTGCAGCAGCAGCGCGCGCGAGGCGATGTCATGCAGCACCTTGGGCATGGCCGCCTTCACTGCCGAGATGTCCTTGCGCACCTTCTTGTAATCCTTGTGCTGGTCGATCAGCCAGGCGGTGCGCAGCACCAGGAGGCGGAACTGCTCGAGCTCGATCCAGGAGTCGGCCAGCCGCTCCTGCACCATCTGCTTGTCGGCCAGACGCTCACCCTGGGTGCGGCGCGAGAGCGCCCGTTCGCACATCATGTCGAGCGCGCGGCGCGCCTCGCCGATGGTGCGCATGGCATGGTGGATGCGCCCGCCGCCCAGCCGGGTCTGGGCCACCACGAAGGCCTCGCCGCGGCCGCCGAGCATGTGGTCGGCCGGCACCCGCGCCCCGTCGAACTCGAGATAGCCATGCGTGGGCACCGTCTCGGTCGGGAAGCCCGAATTGCGGATCACCCGCAGACCCGGTGTGTTCGTGGGCACGATGAACATCGACATGGTCTTGTAGGGCGGCGCGTCGGGATCGGTGACCGCCATCACGATCAGGAACTCGGCGAACGACGCATGCGAGGCAAACCACTTCTGGCCGCTGAGCACCCACTCGTCGCCATCGCGAACCGCGCGGGTCTTGAAGACCTTGGGGTCGGCGCCGCCCTGCGGTTCGGTCATCGCGAAGCAGGACACGATCTCGTTGTCGAGCAGCGGCTGCAGGAATCGGCGCTTCTGCTCGGGCGTGCCGTAGTGGGCCAGGATCTCGGCATTGCCGCTGTCGGGCGCCTGGCAGCCGAACACGGTGGGGCCGAAACGCGAGCGGCCCAGGATCTCGTTGAGCAGCGCAAGCTTGACCTGGCCGTAGCCCTGGCCACCGAGCTCGGGCCCGAGATGGCAGGCCCACAGGCCGCGCTCGCGCACCTGCGCCTGCAGCGGCCGCACCAGCGCGTTGCGGCGCGGATCGCGCACATCGCAGGGATGACCGAGCACATGGTCGAGGGGCTCGATCTCCTCGCGCATGAAGCGGTCGACCCAGTCGAGCTGCGCCTGATAGGCATCATCGGTGGCAAAGTCCCAGGCCATGTCGGTCTCCTTGTGTGAACGAGACCGACATGGTCGGCGCCGGCGCCGGCCGGCGCATCGGCCGGGGCGCTGAAACGGACCGGCCGCGGGAGTGCCGCGGCCGGTTTCGGGCTGCGGGCCGCATCGGCGGCCCGCGCAGGACAGCTTACTTGCCGCCGCGGGCCTTGAACTCGGCCTTGCCCTTCTGGATGGCGGCCCAGAGTTCGGCAGCGGCGCCGCCGGTCTCCTTGACCATCTGCTCCTGGTTGGGCAGCACCAGCTTCACGAACTCGGCGCGTTGGGCCGGGGTCAGCTCATGGATGGTGCCGCCCTTGGCCTTGAAGTCATCCATCTTGGGCTTGATGCTGGCATCGACCTCGCGGCGCATGCGCGGCGCATCGGGCACGGCCGACTGCACGGCGGTCTTCTGCTCGGGGGTCAGGCCATCCCAGATCCGCTTGTTGATGATGAAGGCCGAGGGATGGTGCAGGTGCCGGGTGGTGACATAGTGCGGCGCGCTCTGGGCAGCCGGGGTGGTCACGTAGTACGGGAAGGGCAGGTCGGCGGCTTCGACCAGGCCGCTCTGCAGCGCCGGGAAGAGCTCGGAGAGCGGCATCTGCACGCCGTTCACGCCCATCGACTGCCAGAAGATCTTCGAGGACAGCGCCGGGCCCACGCGCACCTTCATGCCTTTGAAATCGGCCGGGGTCAGGCAGGGCTTCTTGCAGACCACATCGTTCCAGCCCACCTCGCTGATGCCGAGCAGCACCACGCCCTTGGCCTCGTAGATCTTCCTGAGCACGGGCAGGGCGTGGTTGTCGGTGACATAGTCACGCTCCGCGTCGCTGGTCCAGAGATACGGCGTGGTCATGATGCCGGCCTCGGGAATGGCCGGCGCAATGCCCGCCATGGAGATGCCGGCCACCTCGATGCGGCCGCGTACGATCTGCTGGGCGATCTCCTGCTCGCTGCCGATGAACAGCCGCTCGGCCTTGATCGCACCCTTGGTGTTGGTGCCGATCTTGGCAACGACCTCCTCGACGAAACCGATCAGCGGGGAGCCGGGCTGAGCGGCCGAGGCCACCTTCCAGTTCTGCTGGGCCTGGGAAGGCGAAGGCGACGCGGCGAACAGCGCCGCGACCGCCACGATGAGGGACGCGAGTTTCATGGTGTCTCCGTTGTGGGTGTTGGAACGCCGGCTGCGTCCGGCGTCGGGCAGGATCATGCCACGCTGCCCGCGACGCCCACGCACCGCCCCCGGTGGGGACAAGGAATCAGGAGGCGGTGGGTGCGCCGCCCCCGGGGCGCTCAGGACTCCAGGTAGGCGTCGATGAGGCGGCGGCGCTCGCCAGCGCCGATGCCGATCGTCTCGAGGTAGCGATCGACTCCGCCGTGTTCGGCGCCGACCACCTCGAAGGCGGCGGCCAGAAATCCCGACTGCACCCGCCAGAGGACATCGAGCACCTCCTGGGGCAGATCGGTCTGCGAGGCATGCGCCCGCCGGTAATGCTGGTTGGTGAGCAGGAAGTCGTGCTCGACCTCCTCGCGGGACACGCCCATGGCCAGCAGCAGCAGCGCCGCCGCGAAACCGGTGCGGTCCTTGCCGGCGGTGCAGTGGAAGACCGCCGGGGAGTGATCATCGGCCAGGTGGCGCAGCAGCGTGCCGAAGCGATGGCTGTTGCCGCGTACGAAGGCGCGATAGGTGTCGCGCATGACCGACTCGGCATCGCGCGCGGTGAGCTGGCGACCGGCCGCGCGCAGGGTGTCGAGGTTCTGCACCACCGTGGGCTCGATCGGCAGCGGATGCTGCACCACGCCCGGCAGCCGGTAGGCGGTGGCGGCGCGCTCGGCCACGCCGCGAAAGTCGAAGGTGCGGGCCAGTCCGAGGGCACCCAGCGCGGCCTCGTCCTGCGGCGTGAGCGCGGCGAGGTGGTCGGAGCGGAACAGCCGCCGCCAGCGCACCGGCCGGCCATCAGCGCCGCGGTAGCCGCCCAGATCGCGGAAGTTGGTGGCGCCGGTGAGATTGAGCGAGCGGGAGGGCGTGGCGGACATCGGTGGGTTTCGAAACGAGGCGGATCCTGCATCATAGGCCAGCGCGGTGGCGGCGGCATGACGCCCGCACGGCCCGCGCGATACTGCCGGGACACGCCCCAGCGGAGGCCTCATGCACCTCACCGATCTGTATTTTCGCGGATACCGCACCCACCCCGACCGGCTGGCGCTGAGCGGCGATGGCGGCGATCACACCTACCGTCAGGTCTGGCAGCTCACCAACCGCATCGCCCGGCGGATCGGCGCGGCCGGCCTGGGCCCCGGAGACCGCTTCGCGGTGCTCAGCCCGAACACCGGGCAGGCCTTCATCGCGATGCTCGGCGGCATGCGCGCCGGTGTGGCGTGGTGCAACCTGAACATGCGCGCTGCGCTGCCCGACATCCTGCACATCCTGGCCGCGGGGCGCTGCAACCTGCTCTTCTTCGACCCGTCCGCAGCCGGCCTGATCGACGCCATCCGCCAGGGCGTGCCCACGCTGCGCGAGGTGGTCTGCGTGAACGGCGTCGACCCGCGGGTGCCCAGCCTGCACGACTGGCTCGGCGATGCCTCCGACGAACCCCTCGCGCTGCGCCTGGACGAGGCCGCGCAGGGTTTTCAGGGCGCCACCGGCGGCACCACCGGCCGCTCCAAGCTCACCATCGGTTCGAACCGCTTCATGATGACCGGCGTGCTCGCCTGGGCCACCTGCCTGCACTTCGAGGACCCGCCGGTGAACCTCGCGGTAGCGCCCATCACCCATGCCGGCGGCTTCGTGGCGCTGGGCATGGGCCAGTTCGGCGGCACCACCATCATGATGTCCACGCCCGACGTCGCCGCGATGATCGAGCTCATCGAGACGCGCCGGGTGAGCGTGCTGTTCCTGCCGCCCACGCTCATCTACATGCTGCTCGCCCACCCGCGGGCCGCGCAGGCGGACTTCTCCTCGCTGCGCTACCTGATCGCCGCGGCATCGCCCTTCGCGCCGGAGAAGATCGTCGAGGCGGTCGAGCGCCTGGGCCCGGTGGTGTGTCAGGCCTTCGGCCAGACCGAGTCGGGCTTTCCCACCACCTTCATGTCACCGCCCGAGATCGCGGCCGCGGTGCGCGAGCCGGCGCTGCGTCACCGGCTGCTTTCCTGCGGGCGACCCACGGTGATCGTCGAGGCCATGGAGATCATGGACGAGGAGGGCCGGCTGCTGCCCGCCGGCGAGACTGGCGAGGTGGTGCTGCGTGGTCCCACGCTGATGGACGGCTATCTCGACGACGCGGCCGCCACCGCCGAGATCATGAAGCACGGCTGGCTGCACACCGGCGACATCGGCCGCCGCGACGACGACGGCTACCTCTACATCACCGACCGCAAGCGCGACCTGATCATCTCGGGCGGCTTCAACATCTTCCCCTTCGAGGTCGAGAGCGCGCTGATGAAGCACCCTGCGGTCCAGGACTGCGCGGTGATCGGCGTACCCGACCCGAAGTGGGGCGAGGCGGTGAAGGCCTGCGTCCAGCTCAAGCCCGGCGGCAGCGCCAGCGCCGAGGAGCTGATCGCCTGGACGCGAGGGCTGATCGGGGCGATGAAGGCGCCCAAGTCCCTGGACTTCATCGAGTCGCTGCCGCGCAGCCCGGTGGGCAAGGTGCTCAAGCGCGAGCTGCGCGCGCCCTACTGGCGCGACCGGCAACGCGGCGTGGGCTGAGGCTGGGGCGGACCGAGTCTGCGCTCGCGAGCAGGCGCAGGCCGGGCAGCCGCTCAGCGCCGGTCGCCCGGCCGCGGCTCGAGCAGCTCGAGCAGCTGTGGCGCGCCGGCCAGCCGGATCACCTGACGGGCCGCGTAGGCCGCGGCCGGCGCGGTGATCTCGCCGGTGGCGATGAACAGCGCATCATGGGCGTCGAGCCGATCGCGCGAGGCCTGCAGGGCCTCCAGCACCTCGATGCCACTGCGCGCCGCCTTCCAGCGGCGCGCGGCCACCACGGTCACCCGACCCTGGAGCGTCACCAGAAAATCGGCGCCGGAGTGGCGGATCGGCTCGACCTGCGCGCCCTGACGCTGCCAGGCCTCGACGAGTGCGCGCGAGAAGACCTCCCAGCTCATCGCCCGCACCGACTCGACCAGCGCCGTCAACCGGCGCGGACTGGGCGCCTGCAGCTGACGCCAGCCACGAATGCCGGCGATGACCACGAAGGGCAGCGCGAACACCGCCGCAAACAGCGCCGGCAACATCAGCCGCATCAGGCCGAACAGGACGAGCGCCACCAGCAGGCTCGCCCACCAGGGCGAGCGCAGCAGGATCGCGAACAGCGATCCGTCGGCCATCCGCAGGGCGGGCAATCGGAAGGCCATCAGACGGCTCCGGGGGAAGTGAGCCTGGCGGCACGAGGCCACGGGGCTTGCAGCGGCACGGGGCCGCGGGAGCCGGGATCTTGCCACCGCCGCAGGCCGGATTCCGGAAATGCCCGTGCGCCCGCGGGTGTAGCCTTGCGCCATCCCCAATGCACTCACCGAGGAGACACGCATGGACATCAAGGGCAAGGTTGCGGTCATCACCGGAGCGGCCAGCGGCATCGGCCGGGCCACCGCGCTGAAATTCCACGCCGAAGGCGCCGCCGGGGTGGTGGTGGCCGACATGAACGAGGCCGGGCTGCAGCCGGTGGCCCAGGCGGTCAACGGCCTGGCGGTGCGCTGCGATGTCGGCCGCGAAGCCGACATCCAGGCGCTGGTCGATGCCGCCGAGCGGCGCTACGGCCGGGTCGACATCTACTTCTCGAATGCCGGCATCGGCAACAGCCGCGGCCTGGAAGCCGATGACGCCATGTGGGACAAGATGTGGCGCATCCACGGCATGGCCCATGTCTGGGCCGCACGGGCCGTGGTCGACAAGATGGTCGCCCGCGGCGAGGGCTACTTCCTCATCACCGCCTCGGCCGCCGGCCTGCTCAACATCGTCGAATCGGCCGCCTATGGCGTGACCAAGCACGCCGCGGTGGCCATCGCCGAGTGGCTGGCCATCGCCTACGGCCGCAGCGGCCTGCATGTGTCCTGCCTGTGCCCGCAGGCGGTGCGCACCGGCATGGTCCCCGGCGACGGCGGCTCGGCCGGCGGCGATGGCATCCTGAGCGCCGAGGCCGTGGCCGACGAGATCGTGAAGGTGATGGACAAGGAAACCTTCCTGGTGCTGCCGCACCCCGAGGTGCTCGACTACCTGCGCGGCAAGACCGCCAACTACGACCGCTGGCTGGGCGGCATGCAGAAGCTCTACATGAAGAACCAGTCGACACAGGCCTGAGATGAACACCACCACGCGCTCCGACGAGGCCGCCGCGCTGGCCGCGGCCGGCGCCACGCCGGCCGGTCACTTCGATGTGCTGATCGCAGGCGCCGGCATTTCCGGCGTTGGCGGCGCCTATCACCTGCAGGAGCAGTGCCCTGGCACCCGCTTCGTGGTGCTCGACACCCAGGACGGCTACGGCGGCACCTGGCGCACCCACCGCTATCCCGGCATCCGCTCCGACAGCGATCTCTACACCTTCGGCTACCGCTTCAAGCCCTGGCTGGGCGCGCCGATCGCCAGCGCCGCCGAGATCCTGAAGTACATGGGCGAGGTGATCGACGATAACGCCCTGGCACCGCACATCCGCTACCGACACCGCATCGATGCCGCGAGCTGGTCGGGCGCCGAGCGCCGCTGGACGCTGCAGGTCACGCGGCTCGATACCGGCGAGCGGCTGCTGTTCACCGCCGGCTTCCTCTGGATGTGCCAGGGCTACTACCGGCACACCGAGGGCTACACCCCCGAGTGGCC
Source organism: uncultured bacterium (assembly GCA_903934795.1). GTDB lineage: Bacteria > Pseudomonadota > Gammaproteobacteria > Burkholderiales > Burkholderiaceae_E > Quisquiliibacterium. The sequence goes on from CAIZPE010000198.1 coordinate 10,855, forward strand.
GGGCATGGACCAGTTCGGCGGGCGCATCGTGCATCCGCAGACCTGGCCCGAGGACATCGATCTCGCCGGCAAGCGGGTGGTGGTGATCGGTTCGGGCGCCACCGCGGCCACCCTGGTGCCGGCCATCGCCGACCGATGCGCGCATGTCACCATGCTGCAGCGCTCGCCCACCTACTTCGTCACCGGGCGCAACGCCAACCAGCTCGCCGACACGCTGCGCGAGCTCGACATCGACCCGATGTGGATCCACGAGATCGTGCGCCGCAAGATCCTGTTCGATCAGGCGGCGGTGGCACGCCGATCCTTCAGCGAGCCCGACAAGCTCAAGGCCGAACTGCTCGCCGGGGTGAAGGCCTTCCTGGGCGACAGCCCGGACATCGAGCGCCACTTCACGCCGCGCTACCGGCCCTGGCGCCAGCGCATCGCCTTCATCCCCGACGGCGACCTGTTCCGCGCCATCCGCGAGGGCAAGGCCTCGGTGGCCACCGACGAGATCGCGCATTTCGACGCCGGCGGCATCGTGCTGAAATCGGGCGAGCGACTCGATGCCGATGTGGTGGTCACCGCCACCGGGTTCCACCTGAATGTACTGGGCGACATCGCCTTCGAGATCGACGGCAGGCCGCTCGACTTCGCCCAGACCGTGTCCTGGCGCGGCACGATGTTCACCGGCGTGCCCAACCTCGCCTGGGTGTTCGGCTACTTCCGCGCGAGCTGGACCCTGCGCGCCGATCTCATCGCCGACCTGGTCTGCCGGCTGCTGCAGACCATGAAGGCGCGCGGGGCCACGGTGGTCGAGCCGCAACTGCGGCCCGAGGATGCCGAGATGCCGCTGATGCCCTGGGTCGACCCGGAGAACTTCAACCCCGGCTACCTCATGCGCGGCCTGCATCTGCTGCCGCAGCAGGGTGAACGCATGCCCTGGCGGCATTCGCAGGACTACTGGACCGAGAAGGACGAACTGCCGCAGGCCAGCCTCGACGACGGGGCGCTGCGCTTCTCCTGAGTCAGGCGGCGCCCCGGCGGGGCCCGCGCCTGGCGTTCCGGCCACCCACCGGCGGCCGGAACGCCAGGCTCACCAGGGATAGAACGGCGGCATGTCGGTGGAGGCCCTGGCCGTGAATTGCGCGGGGCGCTTCTCGAGGAAGGCGCGCACGCCCTCATGGCCGTCGGCGCGGCTGGTGTAGAACATCGCCAGCGAGTCCACCTGGTGGGCCTGCAGCGGCGAATCGGCCGCGCTGTTGCGCAACATCATCTGGCGCATCAGGGCTACCGACACCGGCGAGCGCTCGTGCACATAGCTGGTGGCCAGGCGCTGCGCCTGTGCCAGCAGGTCGGCCGCCGGATGCACCGCCAGCACCAGGCCGGCATCGAGCACCTCCTGGGCGCCCAGGATGCGCGCCGAATACACCCAGTCGAGCGCGCGCTGCAGGCCCACCAGCCGCGGCAGGAAGAAGCTCGAGCAGGCTTCGGGCACGATGCCCAGCTTGCCGAACACGAAGCCGATCTTCGCGGTGTCGGCGGCCAGACGGATGTCCATCGCCAGGGTCATGGTGGCGCCGATGCCCACCGCCGCGCCGTTGATGGCCGCAATCACCGGCTTGCGGCAGGCATGGATCGCCAGCGTGACCCGCCCGCCGGTGTCGCGCACGCCGTTGAGGATGGCCGGATCCTCGGGCCGTTCGCGCAGGTCGCGCAGGGTGGGCTCGAGCGACTCGTCCAGACCGAAGACATTGCCCTCGCGGGAGAGGTCCATGCCGGCACAGAAGGCGCGGCCCTCGCCGGTGACCACCACCGCGCCGGCCTCGTCGTCGTCATTGACCCGGGTGAACAGATCGACCAGCTCGTTGGCCATCTCGACCGTGAAGGCATTGAGCTTGTCGGGAAGGTTCAGGCGAACAGTCATCACCCGCGCCTCGATCGAGACGGCGAGGGTCTGGTAGCGATAGGACATCACGGACTCCTGGTCAGCCCGCGGAACGCAGGCTGGAATGGAAAGCCGCGATTGTGGCATCGTGGCCCATCGAACGGAGACCGACCATGCCCGCCCTTCATCCCCTGTGCTGCGGCCGCCTGGCCTTCGATCGCAGCGTGTTCTTCCCCGACGCCGCGCCCGGCGTGCGCACCACCGTACCGGTGCCCGGCTTCCTGGTCATCCACCCGAAAGGCACGCTGCTCTTCGACACCGGCGTGGCCTGCGAGGCCGCCGACGATCCGGTGGGCGTGCTCGGCAAGCGGCTGGCCAGCACCTTCACGCTGGCGGGCGCCGCCGACGAGACCGCGCCCGGGCAGCTCGGCCTGATGGGCCTGAAGCCCGAGGACATCAGCTTCGTGGCCAACTCGCATCTGCACTTCGACCACTGCGGCTGCAACCGCTGGTTTCCGCGCTCGCAGATCCTGGTGCAGCGCGCCGAGATGGAGGCCGCCCGCGCGCCGGGCAGCCGCCATGACGAGCGGCTGTGGAACCTGCCGCTGAACTGGCGGCTGATCGACGGCGAGCATGATGTCTTCGGCGACGGCAGCGTGCTGCTGGTGCCCACGCCCGGCCACACCCCCGGCCATCAGTCGCTGGTGGTGCAGGTGGCGAAGGATTCGCGCTTCGTGCTCACCGCCGATGCCTGCTACTCGGCAGAGCACATGGCGCGTGACCTGCTGCCCTCGGTGGTGGCCGACGCGGCGCAGATGCGCGAGTCGATGCACCGCCTGCGCCGCATGGGCGAGCAGGCCGGCACCACCCTGCTCTTCGGGCATGACCCCGAACAGTGGGCCGCGCTGGGCGCGGCCCGGCAGGCGCTGCGCTGAGTCAGGCGCGCTCGAAGATCGCGGCCACGCCCTGGCCGCCGCCCACGCACATCGTCTCCAGCCCGTAGCGCACCTGGCGGCGCTGCATCTCGTGCAGCAGCGAGGTCATGATCCGCGCGCCGGTGGCGGCGATGGGATGACCCAGCGAGATGCCCGAACCGTTGACATTGAGCCGATCGGGATCGTTCCAGCCCCAGCCCCTGAGCACCGCCAGCACCTGCGCGGCGAAGGCCTCGTTGAGCTCGACCAGCCCCATGTCGTCGAAGGACAGGCCGGTCTTGCCGAACAGCTTGCGCACCGCCGGCACCGGACCGATGCCCATGCAGCCCGGCTCGCAGCCCGCCGCCGCCCAACCGGTGAGAAAGGCGATCGGCTTGAGGCCAAGCGCCTCGAGGCGGTCCTCGGCGACCACCAGGCAGGCTGCAGCGGCATCGTTCTGCTGGCTGGCATTGCCGGCGGTGACCGTGCCGTCCTTCATCACCGCGCGCAGCCTGCCGAGCGACTCGGCGGTGGTGTCGGCGCGGATGCCCTCGTCGCGCGCGAAGGCGACCGGATCGCCCTTGCGCTGCGGCACCATCACCGGCACCACCTCATCGGCGAAGCGGCCCTCGGCCCAGGCGGCGGCGGCGCGCTGGTGGCTGCGCGCCGAGAAGGCGTCGGCCTCGTCGCGCGGGATCGCGTACTGCTTGGCAAGATTCTCGGCGGTCTCGATCATGCCGGAGATGCGGCCGAAGCGGTGCTCCGGCTGCGAGCGCTCGCGGCCGCGGTCGAGCCGGTCGTAGAGATTGACCGAACCCGAACGCGAACCCCAGCGCATGCTGGTGGTGTAGTACTCGATGTTGCTCATGCTCTCGACGCCGCCGGCCATGACCACATCGGCGGCGCCGCTCTGGATCATCATGGCGGCGGTGGCGATCGCCTGCAGGCCGCCACCGCAGCGGCGGTCGAGCTGCATGCCGGGGACCTCGATCGGGAAGCCCGCCTGCAGCGCGATCCAGCGGCCCACGCACGGCGTCTCGCTGTTGGCGTAGGACTGCGCGAAGACCATGTCCTCGATCAGCGCCGGATCGACGCCGCTGCGCTCGACCACGGCGCGCGCCACCGTGGCGCCGAGATGCTCGACCGAGGCGTCGCGCAGACCGCCACCGAAGGCGCCGATGCCGGTGCGCACCGGCGAGACGATCGCTGCTCTGCGAATCATGGGAATCTCCTGAAGACTGGTTGACGGGCCGGCGCATTCTACGCAGCCGGATCCGTACCCCGGGCGCCGCTCAGGCCGGCAGCGAAACCGGCGGGGGCTTGAGCCAGGAGACGGCGAAGCTCTCGGCCGGCTCGGGCCGGCTGAACAGGAATCCCTGCAGCAGGTCGCAGTCCTGCTCGGCCAGCAGACGGCGCTGGCTTTCGGTCTCCACGCCCTCGGCGACCACCGACAGGCCGAGCCCCTTGCCCATGCGCACCGCGGCGGTCACCAGCGCGAGATCGCTCGGATCATGCTCGAGGTTGCGCACGAAGGAACGGTCGATCTTCAGGCTGGTGAACGGATAGCGCTTCAGGTACGACAGCGACGAATAGCCGGTGCCGAAGTCATCCATCGCCAGGCGCACGCCCAGGGCGCTGATCGCCTCGAGCGCCTGCAGCGCCTCGCCGGGATTGCGGATCAGCGAGCTCTCGGTCATCTCGATCTGCAGGCTGGCGCCGGGCAGCCGGTGAGCCTCGAGGCTGGCGCGCAGCGTCTCCAGCAACCGGCCGCCGGCGAGCTGGCGCGGCGACACATTGACCGACATCCACAGATCCGCGGCACCCTGGCTGCGCCAGCGGCTCAGGCGCGCGCAGGCCTCGCGGATGACCCAGTCGCCGATCTCGATGATCAGTCCGGTGCGCTCGGCCACCTGGATGAAGCGGCCTGGCGGCACCAGTCCCTCCTCCGGACAGTCCCAGCGCAGCAGCGCCTCGACACCGGCCAGCCGGCCATCATCGGCGCGCACCAGCGCCTGGTACTCCAGCCGCAGCTCGGCCCTGGGCAGCGCCTGACGCAGCCGCCGCTCCATGGCCAGACGGCGCACCGAGCTCTCGTGGACCTGCTGGCGGAAGTGCCGCCAGGTGTTGCGCCCGGCCCGCTTGGCCTCGTACATGGCGAGGTCGGCGTTTCGCAGCAGCAGGCTCGCCTCGTCGCCGTCATCCGGGTACAGGGCGAAGCCCATGCTCGGCGTGACCACGGTATCGCCGTCTCCAACATCGAAGGGCGGCAGGAAGGCCGAAAGCAGCGCCTCGCCGAAGGGTTCCAGCGCATCACCCACGGGGATCCCGCCGATCACCACCAGGAACTCGTCGCCACCAAGGCGGGCCACGGTGTCGGTGGCCCGCACTGCGCCGCTCAGGCGCTGCGCAGCCTGCATCAGCAGGGCGTCGCCAGCGGCGTGGCCCAGGGAGTCGTTGACCTTCTTGAAGTCATCCAGGTCGACGAAGATCACCAGCACATGGGTGCTGTCGCGCCGGGCCTGGGCGAGCGCCTGCACGAGCCGGTCCATGACCAGCACCCGGTTGGGCAGGCCGGTGAGGGTGTCGGTGGTGGCCTGGCGCTTGAGCAGATCCTCGACCCGGCGGCGCTCGTCGATCTCGCGGCGCAGCTGCCGGTTCGCCTGATCGAGTTCACGGGTGCGCTCGATCACCCGCGAGTCGAGCTCGTCATGCGCTGCGCGCAGTGCGATCTCGCGGGCCTGAACCTTGTCCTGCATGGCATTGAAGGCGAGCCCCAGGTCGGTGAGCTCGTCATTGCCGGAGGTCCGCAGCGGCTGGCGCTCCTCGCCCTCGGCCACCTTCAGCGCGGCATCGCGCAGCCGGCTCACCCGGTTGGTCACCGAGCGCGACAGCAACGCGACCCAGACCGCGAGCGCCGTCAGACCCAGTACCGAGACGCCGATGAAGGCCAGACGCTCGCGGGTCTGCTCGCCGGCAGCCTGGGAGATCAGGGCATCGGCGCGGGCTTCGGCGCCATCGGCCAGACGCTTGAGCTGGCGCGAGATGGTCTTGAAGCGCTCGGCCGACTCGAAGGTGGCGGTTGACCTGACCTGCTCCATGTTCATCGCCTTGCCGGCGCGGATCACCGCGTCCAGGTCAGTGCGGTAGCGCGCCCAGGCCTGTCCGATCTGGGCGGCCTCGGCCGGGTCGGCGCGACGCAGCTCGGCGAGAAAGCCGGCCAGATCGGCATCGAAGGCGCCGATCTCGGCCTCCAGGATGGCCAGCTGGTCGGAGACCGCAAACAGGTCGGTGAGCAGCGGCGTGTCGGCCTCCAGCACGCGGATGCGGCTGACCTGGGCCTGCAGGCGGTTGAGCCGCACCAGCGGCCTGACCTGGTCGTTGGTGGCGGCATCCAGCCGCGAGGCGGCGGCCCGCATGACATGGTCGCCGACCAGCAGGTTGCCCAGCACCAGCAGCACGAAGCCGATGAAGCCGCCCAGCAGCTTGGCGCGCAGCGTCAGGCGCCGGGTCGCCGTCGCGGCGGTCGGCGCCGATGATGGCGTCGTCTGCGCGGGGACCGACGCCGACGCGGCCGGGGTGACCGGCCCGCCGGACGCGCCGCTCTCAGGGGCGGGCATCGGTCGCGGCGGGGTACAGGCTGCGCTGCAACCGCCAGCGCTCGATCTGGGCTGCTCGCCCGATACGGTCGGTGATCTGATCCCACTCGCGCGCCGTGCGCTCCATCGCCTCCCGGGCCCCGAGCCGGCCGGCAGCCACCTGCCAGATGTTCCGGTTCAGCGCAGCGATGTACTCGGCGTCGCCCGGCAGGCCGATGCCCGAAGGCGACATCACCGGCAGCTCGCTGCGGATCAGGTCGATCACCTGCGGCGTGTAGGCGGCGCGGATCCGCTCGTCATCAAGGTGGTTGACGCGGTAGGGATCGGTGATGCCCTGCGCCAGCACCGAGCGGCTGGAGTTGTCGGGATCGGTGAGCCACATCGCGAACAGCAGGGCCAGCGTCTTGTTGGGCGCGTTGGCGGGCACCACCAGATTGTTGCCGTAGATCAGCTGGGTGCGCCGCACCAGCTGCCCGCCGACCATGCGACCGGGGATCGGCGCCGCGATGAACCGGCCGCGCACCGGCGTCTCACTGGCGTTGGCGAACTTGGCAACCCCGGCGGTGAGGATGATGGCGAAGGCCTGACCGCGCACGAAGAACGGCAGCGTGTAGCTGTAGTCCTTGCCGTCTTCAAGCACCTGCGGCGGCGAGTAGGCCACCGTGGCCGCGTAGCTCTCGGTGGCAGCCACCCCGGCCGGCGAGCTGATCAGCGGACGCATCCGCTCGTCGAACAGGTGCTGCACCGGCGCGGCCGCCGACAGATAGCGCGGCAGCCAGTACATCCAGCCGGTGAGCGGCTCGCGCGACTCGGCGGTGCCGTACAGGCCCTCGGCGGGTCGGTGGAAGAAGGCGACGAGCTCCTGGTACTCCTGCCAGGTGCGCGGAGCACGCAGATCACGACCGTGGCGCTCGCGGAAGCGGGCGCGCTGCACCGGGTCCTCGAGCAGATCACGGCGCAGGAACAGCAGCGCGGCATCGAAGTCGGCCGGAATCGCCACCACCTTGCCATCGGCCAGGCTCTGCTGGGGCAGACGCAGGAAGCCATCCGCACCGCCTTCTGCCAGCCGGAAACCGAAGCGCTCGAGCAAGGGGCCGAGGTCGGCGATCAGACCGGCGTGCAGCAGATCGGCGAACTCGTGGTTGCGGGCGATGGTCAGGTCGACATCGGTGGCGCGCCGGATGAAGGCCAGGGAGTCGAGCTGCGGCATGATGCCGACATCGATCGCGATCCCGGTCTTGCGTTCCCATTCCTGCTGCAGCGCATAGTCACGGCCCAGGATCGAGACCACATTGCCCTGCTTGGCGCGCAGCCGCAGCACGGTGTCGGGGCGCAGCTGCCCCTCGGCAACCAGCCGCCGCACAGCGGCAACCGCGCGGTCGCCCTGCTCACCGGCCAGGATCGGCGACGCGCAAAGACCCAGGATCAGGGCAAGGACAGCCGGGGCAATAGCCAGCCCATGGCGCAAACAACCCATAGCACTCTCGGAAAGGGGAAAGGAACGGAGGCGGGAAGACAAGCCCCTGCCCCGACCGGGCGGATGGTACCGATTGTCCGAGCGCGGGGCGCAATGCCCGAGCAACCCGCGGGCGGCCCGGTTCAGCCTGGCTCGGTCGCCTGCCGGGCGCGTGCGAAGGCGACGAACCAGTCGATGCTGCCGGGGTTGGCCATGGCGTCGCGGTTGGCCACCCGCTCGGCGGCCTGCCCGAGAAGGATGCGCTTGACCGGGACCTCCATCTTCTTGCCGGAGATGGTGCGCGGCACTTCCGGGATCGCGAAGACATCGTTGGGCACATGGCGCGCCGACAACCGGGTGCGGATCGCCGCCAGGAGCGCCGCCTTCAGCTCGGCAGGCACCTCGGGCGCCGGCTCGCGCAACACGACGAACAGCGCCATGTAGGACTCGCGGCCGAGGTACTCCAGGTCGATCACCAGCGAATCGATCACCGCGTCGAAGTCCTCCACCACGCGATAGAGCTCGCTCGTGCCCATGCGGATGCCGTGGCGGTTGATGGTGGAGTCGGATCGGCCGTAGACCAGGCCGGTGACCGACTCGGGCCGGCGCACCAGCCGAAGCCAGTCGCCGTGTCGCCAGACATTCGGCGGACCCGGGAAGGTGTCGAAGTAGCTCTCGAAGTAGCGGCGGCCGTCGGGATCGTTCCAGAAGCAGAGCGGCATCGAGGGCATGGGCTTCGCGCACACCAGTTCGCCCACCTCGCCGATGCGCGGCCGGCCGTCATCGCCATAGGCATGCAGATCGATGCCCAGGCCGCGGCACTGCATCTCGCCGGCGCGGATCGGCAGGATCGGGCAGGCGGTGAGGAAGGCCGCGCCGGGATCGGTGCCGCCGGAGATCGAGGCCAGCATCAGATCGGCGCCCACCTCACGGTAGACCCACTGGTAGGCCTCCTCGGTCAGCGGCGACCCGGTGGCGCCCAGGCTGCGCATGGCCGACAGATCGCCGTGCTGGCGCGGCGAGAAACCGGCCTTCATGGTGAGCGAGATGAAGGCCGGGCTCACGCCGAAGAAGCTGATCCGTTCGCGCTCGGCGAGCCGCCACAGGGTGCCGATGTCGGGGTGGCCGGGGTTGCCGTCGAACTGGATCGCGGTGCAGCCGGCCATCAGGGTGGACACCCACAGGTTCCACATGATCCAGTTGGTGGACGAGTACCAGAAGAAACGGTCGTCCTCGCCGACATCGAGGTGCATCAGACAGCTCTTCAGGGTCTCGAGCACGGTGCCGCCATGGCCGTGCACGATCGGCTTGGGCATGCCGGTGGTGCCCGAGGAGTAGACGATCCACAGCGGGTGATCGAAGGGAAGCGCCTCGAAGCGTGGCGCGGCCGGCTGCGCCAGCGCCTGCGCCCAGGCGTGCACCGGCACCCGCCGGCCGGGCTGATCGGCCGGCTCGATCGCCGGCGGCACCGCATCGGGCTGCAGTGCCGGCACCAGGATCACCGCGCGCACGCTCGGCAACTGCGCCACGATGTCGTTCAGGGTGTCACGCCGGTCGAAGTCCTTGCCGCCGTAGCGGTAGCCGTCCACGGCAATCAGCACCACCGGCTCGATCTGGCGGAAGCGGTCGAGCACGCTGGTGGGGCCCATGTCGGGCGAGCAGCCCGACCAGATCGCACCCAGGCTGGTGGCCGCGAGCATCGACACCGCCGACTCGGGGATGTTGGGCAGGTAACCGACCACCCGGTCGCCACGGTTCACACCAAGCCCGGCGAGGGTGGCGGTGAGGGCGCCGACGCTCGCGGCGAGCTGCGCCCAGGTGATCTCGGTGCGCGGGCGCAGCTCGGACTGGAACACCAGCGCCAGCCGGGTGTGGGCGTCGGCCCGGCGGGCGTGGGCAAGCATGTGCTCGGCGTAGTTCAGGGTAGCCCCCGGGAACCACCGGGCGTGCGGCATCTCGCGTTCGGCCAGCACCCGGGTGTACGGGCTGTGCGAGATCACGCCGGCAAAATCCCACAGGCTGGCCCAGAAGCCCTCCATGTCATCGACCGACCACTGCCAGAGCGACTCGTAGTCGGCAAAGTGCAGCCCGCGCTCGCGTGCCAGCCAGGCGCGGTAACGGGTGATGCCGGCACGGGCGATGCGCTCGGTGCCGGGCCGCCACAGCGGCTCGGGATGGATGACGGAGTCGGCGGCAGGAGCGGAGTTCATGGATGGCGACGAGTTCGGGTGAATGAGGCGCGACCAGGCGGCGACCCGTGCGGGCCTGGCCCGTGGCCGGATCAGTGGCCGGGCATCACCAGCCAGGCCTGACGACCTTCGGTGGCCAGGCCGACGGTGGCACCGTGGGGCAGGGTGAGCTTGGGACTGGCGTGGCCCACCGGCAGGCCGGTGAGGATGGGCGTGCGAGTCAGACCGCGCAGCCGGCGCAGCACGGCCGGCATGTCGAAGCCGGCATCGCGCGGCACGAGCGTGTAGCGGTTGACATGGCCGATCAGCACCGCCGCCTGGGCATCGAGCACCCCGGCCTGCAGCAGCTGACCGAGCATGCGTTCCACCCGGTAAGGATGCTCGCTGACCTCCTCCAGGAACAGGATGCCGCCGCGCACCTGCGGAAACCACGGCGTGCCCAGCAGCGCGCAGACCAGACTGAGGTTGCCGCCCCAGAGCGTGCCGCGCACATCCACGCCGCTGGCCCCGGCCGCACGAAAGCCGAGCAGCTCGGCGCGGCCGGCAAGAGCATCGTGCAGCGCGCCCACGGTGGTCTCGTCGGGCTCGGTGCCCTCGGGCACGGCGAAGTCATCGAGCAGCGCCGGCCCGGTCCAGGTGACGGCGCCAGCGCGCGCCAGCATGGCGAGCTGGAAGGCGGTGAAGTCCGAGTAGCCGATCCACTGCTTGTCGGCGCGGGCCAGCGCGGCGAAGTCGAGCAGCGGCAGCAGCCGGGTGAGGCCATAGCCGCCGCGGGTGATCATCACCGCACGCGCCGACTGCGCTGCCGCACGACCGAACGCGGCTGCGCGCTGGGCGTCGGTGCCCGCAAAGCGCTGGTGGGTGCGCAGCGCGCCGCGATCGAGAACCGGGCTGAAGCCGGCGGCGCGCAGCGCCGCCAGGCTGCGCTGCAGCGGCGCATCGGCCGGCACCGCGCTGGAAGGCGAGATCAGGTACAGGGGCACCGGCGCTGCGGCGTCGACAGCATCGGTCATGGGTGAGGCGGGCATCTCGAAAGTCTGCCACAGCCTAGAAGCACCCAACCCGCGATGCGATACTGCGCGCTCCACCTCCCGGAGACAGTCACATGACCAGAATCGGCGACAGCCTGGCCGGCAAACGGGTGCTCATCACCCTGGCTGCGGAATTCATGGGTCCGGTGCTGTGCGAGACCTTCGCCGCCCATGGCGCGGTGGTCATCGCCGACCAGCGCCCCATGGACTCGGGCGCGGCAGGTGAAGCCGCGGTGCGCGAGGCGGGTCAGGTCGACGTGGTCATCGCCAACCTCGGTGTGCCCGCCCCCTCCACCACGGCCGATCAGATCAGCGATGCCGAGTTCCGCCATGTGTTCGCCCACATCGTCGATCCGCTGCCCGGTCTGTGCCGCGGTGCGCTGCCGCAGATGCTCGAACGGCGCGCCGGCAAGATCGTGGTGATGGGCAGCGCCACCGCGCTGCGCGGCCAGAAGCGCACCGCCACCTACGCCTCGGCACGCGGCGCGCAGGCCTCCTTCGTGCGGGCGGTGGGCGTGGAGGTCGCGCCGCGCAATGTGCAGGTGAACCTGATCGCGCAGAACTTCGTCGAGAACCCGATGTACTACGGACCCGAGGTGCAGGCCCTGCCCGCCTTCCAGGCGCGGCTCGCCCGCGAGGTGCCGGCCGGCCGCCTGGCCACGCCCCAGGAAGACGCGCTGTTCGCGGTGTTCCTGGCCAGCAGCGAGGTCAACTTCTTCGCCGGCCAGGCGATCTCCTTCTCGGGCGGCTGGGCGCCCTGAGTCAGCCGGCCCGGCCCGCGACGCCGCCCCGTCAACCGGAACCGCAACGCAGAAAGTCCCGCATGCCCCGCATCCCCTATGTGCCCGCCGATCTCGCCGAACCGGCCCCGGTGGTCGATGCCATCCGCGCGCGTCGCGGCGGCGAACTGATCGCGCTGGATCGCATGCTGCTGCACAGCCCGCCGCTGGCCGCGGGCTGGAACACCTTTCTCGGCGCGGTGCGCACCGGGCTGGTCGTCGATCCGATGCTGCGCGAGCTGGCGATGTGCGTGGTGGCGGTGATCAACGGGGCCGAGTACGAGTTCGTGCAACACGCGCCGCTTTTCCTGAAGGCCGGCGGCACACCGGCGCAGGCCCAGGCCCTGCGCAACCCCGAGGCAGCCCGTGCCGACGCCGCGCTGTTCGGCGAACGCGAACGCGCCGCGCTGGGTCTGGTGATCGAGATGACCCGCTCGGTGCAGGTGGCCGACGAGACCTTCGAGAAGGTGCGGGCGCATCTGGACGAGCGCCAGACCGTGGAGCTGGTGGCCGTGGTGGCCGCCTACAACATGGTGTCGCGTTTCCTGGTGGCCACCGGCATCCACCCGGACTGAGCCGGCTCAGGGCAGGTATTCGAAGACCGTCACCACCCGAGTCACGCCCGAGACCCGGGCGGCGGTCTTCGCGGCAAGATCGCCTTCAGCGCGCGACACCAGGCCCATCAGGTACACCACGCCGGCCTCGGTCACCACCTTGACATTGTCGGCGGGCAGATCCTTCACGCCGATCATGGCGGTCTTCACGCGGGTGGTCAGGCCGACATCGCTGGCATAGGAGCCCACGCCGGTGCGCGCGGCTACGGTGATCTCGTTCTGCACGCTGCGCACATTGGGCAGCTCGCCCACGAGGCGGGCAGCGCGCGCCTTGGTGTCGGCATCAGGCACCTGACCGGTCAGCAGGACCTTGCGGTTGTAGCTGGTGATGGACACGCCCTTGGCGGCCGGCAGCTTCTCGGCGAGCGCGGTGTTGCCCTTGAGCTCGATGCCCTGGTCTTCGGTCTGCGCACCCAGGGTGCGGCGATCGGAAGCCACCAGCGCGCCGGTGGCCATGCCGGTGATGGCCAGGGGCATGCAGCCGGCGAGCAGACCGGCGGCGCACACCGAGGCGATCAGGGCAGCGGCGCGACGCGGCACGCGACCGTGCGCAGCGGAACAGGAGCGGGTGAGGGGTCGGTTCATGGCGGGGTCTCCGGAGGCGGATTCAGGGCACGGCCCGGGACGACGGGCCCGGCACGGCGAAACGGTCAGGACGGGTTGCCATCATCGCCGAGCAGCGCGGCGTCGATGCCGTCACACAGGCAATGAACGATGAGCAGATGCACCTCCTGGATGCGCATGGTGCGCTCGTGCGGCACGCACAGATGCACATCGTGCTCGCCCAGCAGGGCGGCCATGCGACCACCGCCACGCCCGGTGAGCGCGATCACGGAGATGCCGCGCTCGCGTGCCGCCTGCACCGCGGCCAGCACGTTGGCCGAGTTGCCGCTGGTGGAGATGGCCACGAGCACATCACCGGCCTGCCCCAGCGCGCGCACCTGGCGGGCGAAGACCTCGTCGAAGCGGTAGTCGTTGGCCACCGCGGTGAGGATGGAGGAATCGGTGGTGAGCGCGATGGCAGCCAGTTCGGGACGCTCGCGTTCGAAGCGGCCGACCAGTTCGGCAGCCAGGTGCTGGGCATCGGCTGCGGAACCGCCATTGCCGCAGGCCATGAGCTTGCGATCGGCGGCCAGGGCAGCCACTGCCAGCTCCACCGCGCGGGCGATCGGGCCGGAAAGGGCCTCGACGCAGGCAAGCTTGAGCCGGGCGCTGTCTTCGAAGTGGGCGGCAATGCGCGCGGCGAGACTCATGACCGGATTATAGCGACGGGCCGTGTCAGAACGCCCCGGGCAACCAGTGAAGATGGTTCCCCTCGATGGCCACCACATCAAAGCGCAGCGCAGGCCAGGGCCGTGCCCCGAGCCGGTGCTGCAGCCAGGCCTGCGCAGCGGCGCGCACCCGGGCCTGCTTGCGGGCGCCGACGCTGGCGGCCGCACCGCCAAAGCGCGCGCTGCTGCGCTGGCGCACTTCGACGAAGACGCAGTGCCCCTGGTGGGCCATGATGAGATCGATCTCGCCGCAACGCAGCCGGACATTGGCCTCGATCAGGCGCAGCCCGCGGGAGCGGAGATAATCGAGGGCCTGCGCCTCGGCCAGGCTGCCGGCGCGTTGCGCCGGCGAGACCGCGACATACCTGGAAGGCTTGGCCATGGCGCCCGGATTGTATGTGGTGGCAACACCGATCGGTCACCTGTCAGACCTAAGCCCGAGGGCCGCGCAGGTGCTCTGCGAGGTCGATGTGGTGGCCGCCGAAGACACCCGTGTCACCCGGGTGCTGCTGGCCCATGTCGGGTCATCGGCGCGGCTGATCGGCGCGCGCGCCCACAACGAGGCGCAGGCCGCCGAGGCGATCATCGCCCTGCTCGCGCAGGGCCGCTCGGTGGCGCTGGTGAGCGATGCCGGCACGCCTGCCATCAGCGATCCCGGTGCGCGGGTGGTGGCCGCGGTGCGCGCGGCCGGCCATCCGGTGGTGCCGGTGCCCGGGCCCAGCGCGGTCATCACGCTGCTCTCGGCGGCCGGCCTGGCCGACGGGCCGGTGCTCTTCGAGGGCTTCCTGCCCAGCCGCGCCCGCGCGCGCCGCGAGCGGCTCACGGCGCTGGCCGCCGCGGCCGATGCCGTGGGCGCGGCGCTGGTGCTCTACGAAGCGCCGCACCGCATCGTCGAACTGGTGGACGACCTGCTCGACCGCGCGTTCGGCGGGTCCGTCCAGAAGCTGGTGCTGCAGGCCCTCTCCGGCAGCAAGCCCTCCCGTGAAGAACTCACCGAACTGAGGAAACTCCTCAACACCCTCGAC
>CAIZPE010000199.1 GCA_903934795.1 uncultured bacterium
CCCGACGCTGATCAGCCTGTTCGGCGCCCATGGCTATCGCACCTTCGGCGTGTATGCCTCACTCAGCTGGGAGTGGCCCGAGCGCGCGTTCTTCAACTACCAGGTGTTCATCGACGGCCCGGCGCTGGGCTGGCGCGGGCCGCCGCTGGGCTTCTGGCATGTGCCCGACCAGTTCGCCGCAGCCCGTTTCGAACAGATGCATCCGCGCGGGCCCGATGCCCCGCCGCGCTTCGTGTTCATGCCCACGATGAACACCCACCTGCCCTTCAGCCCGGTGCCCCCCTTCCAGCCCGACTGGGAGCGGCTGCTCGGGCCCGACCCTTATCCCGAGGCCGACGCCCGCCGCGCGCTGGCCGAGCGGCCGAACTGGCTGAACCTCTTCCCCGACTACCTGCGCAGCGTGAGCTACGCCTACCGCTGGCTGGGCGCCTGGCTGGCCCGGCCCGAGCCGAGAGAATCGATCCATGTGCTGGTGGGCGACCACCAGCCGGCGGCCAGCGTCACCGGGGAGGGCGCATCCTGGCGGGTGCCGGTGCATGTGATCTCGCGCGACCCGGCGCTGCTGGCCCGCTTCACCGCGCAGGGCTTCCGGCCGGGCATGGAACCCGGCGGCCCGGCGCTGGGCGGGCTGCACGACCTCACCGCGATGATGCTGCGCGCCTTCGGCAGCGGTCTGCCGGCGCCGTCGGCGCAGGCGGGGACGGTGTCACGCTGATGCGGGCGAGCGGGCGCCCTGCGTGCTCTACGCGGTCGATCAGGTGGTGGTCTGGCGTCCGGCGCCGTGAACCGCGGGCAGGGCGAGGCCCAGGCAGGCCAGCGCGGCGAGCCAGGCCTGGTGGTTGACCAGACCCTCCTGCCAGAGCAGGGCGAGGGCGGCCGTCGCCAGAGCCACGGCCAGCGCGATCCGCAGTGAGCCGCCGAGGGCGTCCGGGCGAGGCGGCGGCAGGCGACCGGCCAGCCACAGGGCGGGCATCAGCACCGCCGGCGCGCCGAACATCGGCCAGAGCAGGGGCCGGTAGCGGCCGTCGACCAGCACTTGCAGCACCAGCAGCAGGCAGAGCGCCAGGGCGAGCGCGTGGGCACGGTCGAGCCAAGGGCCCGCAGCGGCGACGGCGCGCGCCAGTTGCAGCGCCGCCAGCAGCGCGCAGATCAGGGCGGGCACTGCCGCCAGCGCACCGAGCACCGTCTGCCCGGGCCCCAGGCTCCACAATCCGAGCGACGCGATCTGCTGCTGGGCAAGGGCCGCGATCAGCGCGCCAGCGATCGCCAGCGGCAGGCGGGCTGCCCCCAGCCTGCCTGCAACCAGCGCGCCAGACAGCGCACCGGCCAGGGCCGCGAGCAGGCCCCACGCCGCCGCCGGGTCGGGCACCACCGGGCCATCCGCAATCACCCGGCGATCGCCAGCCGCGGTGAACACGCCCCAGTAGCCGCCCATGGCACCCTCCAGCGCCCGCTTCCAGGGCTGGTCGAAGCCCTCGATCAGGTTCCAGCCGGGCTGCCACCCCCAGTCGATGCGGGCCTGCACAAGCCCGCGCACCAGCTGGTTCTGCGCCAGGGCGCCGGGTGCAGCCGGTCCGCGCTGACGGCCCGCCGCCGGCCAGCCGGTCTCGGCGATGAACACCGGCAGCGGCGCCAGCGCCGTGCGCATCGCCGCCAGGGTCTGCGCCACATGGTCCACCGCGTGCGCGATGGCCACCGGCTCATCGTCCCAGTACGGCAGCACATGCACCGCGGCCACATCGACATGACCGCGCAGCGCCTCGGCGTGCCGCAGCCAGTAGGCCCAGACATCGGCGTAGGCCACCGGCACCGGCTGCTCGCGCCGAGCCCGATCGAGCAGGGCCACCAGCGAGGCTGGCGTACGCTCGCCGCGCAGCAGCACCTCGTTGCCCACCAGCAGCAGATCGATCACATCGGCATGCTCGCGGGCCAGGGCGATCGCATGAGCGAGCTCGCGATCATCGTCGAGGGGGTTGCTGCCGATCCAGGCGCCGAGCAGCACCCGCAGGCCGACCCGTCGGGCGATTGCCGGCACCGCCTCCAGGCCCTGCGATACCCCGTAGGTGCGCACGCAGCCGGTGACCGTGGCGAGCAGGCGCAGGTCGGCCTCGATCTGCGCCGGGCTGACCCGCAGGTCGGGGTCGAAGGGGGTGTGACCCGGGCGACGGAAGGGCGCGTAGGACACGCAGGGCAGGCGTGACGCGCCCTCGGCCGGAGCCGTCGTGGGCGCGGTCGGCGCCTCCCGGGTCGACGGGACTGCCGCGGTGCCGGGCAGGGGTTCGACCGGCTGCGGCAGGACCTGTCCCAGAAGCCAGCCGAGCAGGAGCAGGAGCGTCGCCGACGGCAAGGCCAGCGCCAGGGCCGCGCGCGACATTCCCCACGGCAGCGACCGCACTCTCAGACGCCGCGGCATGTTTCGGGCACGATTCGCGCCATGTTCGGTCCGGATTGCCTCTCGTGAAGATCGCCCGCGGGCGAATGCTGGGCGCCTGGCTGCCCGCGCTGGCTCGGGCCGCCGGCATCGCGCTGCTGGTGGCGCTGCTGAGCCTGGCGGCATGGGCGGGCCTGAACCGGCCGCTCAGCGCGCCCGATGCGCCCGACGCGCCGGTGCCCCTGGCCGGCGTGGCCTACAGCCCGCAGCACCGCTGGGATGATGCCCGAGACGGCCGACCTGCGGAGCCGGCCGGCCTGGCCGCCGACATGCTCACGCTGTCGCATCTCACCCGGCGGGTGCGCACCTATGGTGCGCAGGGGCTGGAGGCACTGCCCGCCATCGCCCAGCGGCACGGGCTGCGCGTCACGCTCGGTGCCTGGCTCGACGGCGACCCGCAGGCCGATGAGCGCGAGATCGCCGCGGCGCTGCGCACCGCGCGCCGCCACACGGCCGTGGAGCGGGTGATCGTCGGCAACGAGACCCAGCTGCGGCGCAGTCTGCCGCCG
>CAIZPE010000200.1 GCA_903934795.1 uncultured bacterium
TGCCGCAGCGGCTGCAGCAGCGGGCGCGGGCGCCGCGGCCGGCCGTTTGCGCCGCACCCGGGCGGTCGGCTCGGCGCTCAGGTCGAGCAGGGTGGCGGGCTTGGTCGGGGCTTTGGGTAGTGGCATGGGGCGCCGGCGCTGCGCCGGTGTGATCCGGCCGCGTGGGCGGCCGTGGGGGGCTGGGGGCTAGAGCGACCGGACGAAGGCGAGCACCTCGGCGGCATGACCCGGCACCTTCACCCCGCGCCATTCCTGCGCGAGCTTGCCGGTGGCGTCAATCACGAAGGTGGAGCGCTCGATGCCGCGCACCTGCTTGCCATACATGTTCTTCATCTTGATGACGCCGAACTGCGTGCACAGCGCCTCGTCGGCATCGGAGATGAGCGGGAAGGGCAGCCCGAGCTTGCTGCGGAAGCCTTCATGCGAGCGCAGGCTGTCGCGGGACACGCCCGCCACCACCGCGCCGGCCTGCTCGAACTCGGCGTGCAGGTCGCGGAAGTCGGCGCTCTCGTTGGTGCAGCCCGGGGTGTTGTCCTTGGGATAGAAGTAGAGCACCAGCGCGCGGCCGCGATGGGCCGACAGGCTGAAGTCGCCCTGGGTGGATGCCGCCGAGAAGTCCGCCACCGGAGTGCCTGCTGCCACGGTCAATTGCTGCTCCCCTGCTGGGGCGGGGCGGCGGCCCCGCCGGTATGGTTTGGATGGTCGGGCGACGATAGCACAGGCGCCATGGGCCTCAGTCGGCCGGGGGAATGAGCGCGGCCAGCACCCGCCGGCCTTCGGCCATCAGGATGTTGTAGGTGCGGCAGGCGGCGCCGGTGTCCATGCACTCCAGGCCGATGCGCGCCGCCGACAGGCAGGCATGCAGGCGCGGATGGGCGAAGCGCTGGCGGCTGCCGGTGCCCAGCAGCACCACCTCGGGCGTCAGGGCGAGCATGGCCTCGAAGTCGGCCGGCGAGAGCGCCGCCCAGTCGGACAATGCCCAGGCCCGCACCTCGCCCTGGGGCGAGACCAGCACCGGTCCGGCATGCCGCACCCGGTTGATCTCGACATAACCGGCGCCGTAGCCGGTGAGGGTGTTCAGGGCGGGATCGACCAGCGACTGCATCTTCATGGGAGGCCTCGAACTGCTGTCTAAGCCCCTGATTATGCTACGATTGAGGGTTCTTCCCGGGAGATAAGCCTCATGAGTTCGCCGCGCGAGTTTTCTCGCATCAAGCGCCTGCCGCCCTATGTGTTCAACATCACGGCCGAGCTCAAGATGGCTGCTCGTCGGCGCGGCGAGGACATCATCGACATGAGCATGGGCGATCCCGACGGCTCCACGCCCCAGCACATCGTCGACAAGCTGGTCGAGGCCGCCACCAAGCCCGACACCCACGGCTACTCGGTCTCCAAGGGCATTCCGCGCCTGCGCAAGGCCATCGCCGACTGGTACCGCCGCCGCTTCGGCGTGGAGATCGACCCCGAGACCGAGGCCATCGTCACCATCGGCTCCAAGGAAGGCCTGGCCCACATGATGCTCGCCACGCTCGATCGCGGCGACGTGGTGCTCGTGCCCAACCCCAGCTATCCCATCCACATCTACGGCGCCGTCATCGCCGGGGCCGAGACCCGCTCGGTGCGCATGACCCCGGGCGTCGATTTCCTCGCCGAACTGCAGCTCGCGGTCGAGAACACCAACCCCAAGCCCAAGATGATGATCCTGGGCTTCCCCAGCAATCCCACCGCGATGTGCGTCGATCTGCCGTTCTTCGAGCGGGTGGTCGAGATCGCGCGCGAGCACAACATCATCGTCGTCCACGATCTCGCCTATGCCGACATCGTGTTCGACGACTTCCGCGCGCCTTCCATCCTCGAGGTGCCAGGCGCGCGTGATGTCGCCGTCGAGTTCTTCACCATGAGCAAGAGCTACAACATGGCCGGCTGGCGGATCGGCTTCATGGTGGGCAATCGCGAGCTGGTGGCCGCGCTCGCGCGCATCAAGAGCTACCACGACTACGGCGCCTTCACGCCGATCCAGGTCGCGTCCATCGCCGCGCTCGAGGGCCCGCAGGACTGCGTCGAGGAGGTCCGCCTCAAGTACCAGCGTCGCCGTGATGTGCTCGCCCGCGGTCTGATCGAAGCCGGCTGGCCGGTCGAGGTGCCCAAGGCCTCCATGTACATCTGGGCCGAGATCCCCGAACCCTACCGGGCGATGGGCTCGCTCGAGTTCGCCAAGAAGCTGCTCAACGAGGCCAAGGTGGCGGTCTCCCCGGGGGTGGGCTTCGGCGAGCTCGGCGATACCCATGTGCGCTTCGCCCTCATCGAGAACGAGCAGCGCATCCGCCAGGCGGTGCGTGGCATCCGCGACATGTTCCGCAAGGACGGCCTGATCAAGCTGGCCGCCTGAGCCTCCTCTCTCCGCCGGCCCCGGCGCGCCGCGCCGTTGGCTGCGCGTCCTCACAGGGCACATCATGAGCGTCGAGAAATTCGGGCCGGTACGCGTCGGCCTGCTGGGCATCGGCACCGTCGGCAGTGGCACCTTCGAGGTGCTGTCACGCAATGCCGCCGAGATCACCCGCCGCGCCGGCCGGCGCATCGAGATCACCCGCGTCGCCGACCTCGACACCGCCCGCGCCAGCGCGCTGGTGGCCGGCCGCGCCCGGGTCGATGCCGATGCCCGCGCGCTGGTGGCCGACCCCGAGATCGACATCGTGATCGAGCTGATCGGCGGCTACGGCATCGCCCGCGAGCTGGTGATGTCGGCGATCGAGAACGGCAAGCATGTGGTCACCGCCAACAAGGCGCTGCTCGCGGTGCACGGCAACGAGATCTTCGCCGCCGCCTCGCGCAAGGGCGTGATGGTCGCCTTCGAGGCCGCGGTGGCCGGCGGCATCCCGATCATCAAGGCGCTGCGCGAGGGCCTTACCGCCAACCGCATCGACTGGATCGCCGGCATCATCAATGGCACCACCAACTTCATCCTGTCCGAGATGCGCGACAAGGGCCTGTCCTTCGACACCGTGCTCGCGCAGGCCCAGCAGCTCGGCTATGCCGAGGCCGACCCCACCTTCGACATCGAGGGCGTCGACGCCGGCCACAAGATCACCATCCTCTCGGCCATCGCCTTCGGCATCCCGGTGCAGTTCGGCAAGGCGCACATCGAGGGCATCACCGGCCTGCAGAGCGCCGACATCACCTACGCCGAGCAGCTCGGCTACCGCATCAAGCTGCTCGGCGTCACCCGCCGGCGGGTGGTCGACGGCCGCGCCATCGGCGTCGAGCTGAGGGTGCATCCCACGCTGATCCCCGAGCGGCGCCTGATCGCCAATGTCGAGGGCGCCATGAACGCGGTCTGGGTCAAGGGCGATGCCGTGGGCCACACCATGTACTACGGCAAGGGCGCCGGCGCCGAGCCCACCGCCAGCGCGGTGATCGCCGACCTGGTCGATGTCGCGCGCATGCTCACCGCCGACCCCGGCAACCGCGTGCCGCACCTCGCCTTCCAGGCCGAGTCGCTCTCCGACCTGCCGGTGCTGCCGATCGGCGAGGTCGAGACCGCCTACTACCTGCGGCTGCGCGTGGCCGACGAGCCCGGCGTGCTCGCCGACATCACCCGCATCCTGGCCGACGCGGCCATCTCCATCGACGCGGTGCTGCAGCGCGAGCCGGCCGAGGGCGAGAACCAGACCGACATCATCCTGCTCACCCATCGCACCATCGAGAACCGGGTCGATGCCGCCATCGCCCGCATCCAGGCGCTGTCCACGGTCCTGTCCGGCGTGACCCGCATCCGCCTCGAAGAGCTGAACTGAGCGGCCCGCCGATGCGTTATCTGTCCACCCGCGGCGGGCTCGCGCCCGCCGAGTTCACCGACATCCTGCTCGGTGGCCTGGCGCCCGATGGCGGTCTGGTCGTGCCCGAGCGCTATCCCCGCATCGACGCCGCCGAGCTCTCCGTCTGGCGCTCGCTGAGCTACCCGGCGCTCGCCTTCGAGGTGCTCTCGCGCTACGCCACCGACATTCCGGCTGCCGACCTGCGCGCGCTCGTCGAGCGCACCTACACCGCCGAGGTCTTCGGCTCGCCCGAGATCACGCCGGCCCGTCGCCTTGCCCCGGACCTGCATCTGCTCGGCCTGTCCAACGGGCCCACCCTGGCCTTCAAGGATGTGGCCATGCAGCTGCTCGGCGGCCTGTTCGAGTACACCCTGGCCCGCGAGGGCCGGCAGCTGAACATCCTGGGCGCCACCTCGGGCGACACCGGCAGCGCCGCCGAGCACGCCATGCGCGGCCGTCGCGGCATCCGGGTGTTCATGCTCTCGCCGCATGGCCGCATGAGCCCCTTCCAGCGCGCGCAGATGTTCTCCCTGCAGGATCCGAACATCTTCAACATCGCGGTCGACGGCGTTTTCGACGATTGCCAGGACATGGTCAAGGCGGTGTCGGCCGATCTCGCGTTCAAGGCGCGCTACGCCATCGGCACGGTCAACTCCATCAACTGGGCGCGCTTGCTGGCCCAGGTGGTGTACTACTTTGCTGGCTATTTTCAGGCGACCACCGCCGACACCGAGCAGGTCAGCTTTGCTGTGCCCAGCGGCAACTTTGGCAACGTCTGCGCCGGCCATGTGGCGCGCA
>CAIZPE010000201.1 GCA_903934795.1 uncultured bacterium
GGCACCGGTGCCCACCCGCACTCTGTCGCTGCTCGGCCGCGAGCCGGGCGCGCGCACGCTGAACCTGCCCGAACCGGGCGGCGACGGCGACCGGCCCTTCGAGCTGATCGGCGTGCCGCTGCCCGAGCCGGGCTTTCATGTGCTCGAGGTGGAATCGCGGCTGCTCGGCAGGGCGCTGCTCGAACGCGATGCGCCGATGTTCGTGCGCACCGCAGCCCTGGTCACCAACCTCGCCGTGCATCACAAGCAGGGCCGCGACAACGCGCTGGTCTGGGTCACCCGCCTGGACCGCGGACAACCGGTGGCCGGCGCCGAGGTGCGCATCAGCGACTGCCGCGCCCGACTGCTCTGGTCGGGTCGCACCGACGCGCAGGGCCTGGCCCGGGTGCCGGTGGCGCTGCCCGAGCCGGCCGGCGAGTGCGGCGAAGACCGCCCCGGCCATTTCGTGTCGGCACGGGCCCGCGACGCGCAGGGCCGCGAGGACCTCTCCTTCGCCTGGACAGGCTGGCAGCAGGGCATCGAGCCCTGGCGCTTCGAGCTGCCGGTGAGCTGGTCGGGCAGCACGCAGGCCTCGGCCCATACCGTGTTCGACCGGGTGCTGCTGCGCGCCGGCGAGACGGTGTCGATGAAGCACTTCGTGCGCACCCAAGGCTCGGCGGGCCTGCGCCGGCCGGCGCCCGCGCAGCTGCCGGCCAGTCTGGTCATCGTCCACGAGGGCAGCGGCCAGACCTGGCAACAGCCGCTTGCCTGGCAGGGCGGCGCGGCGCAGTCGCAGTTCCGGGTGCCGCCGGGCGCGCGCCTGGGCCGCTACCAGGTGTATCTCGAACAGGCCGAGCCAGCCGCCGGCGCACCCGGGCCGCTGTGGCCCGGCCGGCTGGCGAGCGGCAGCTTCCGGGTGGAGGCCTTCCGCCTGCCGGTGTTCGACGCCCGGGTGTCGTTACCGGCCAGCCCGCCCCCGGCCACCCGCGAGCTGGCGGCCGACCTGCGGGTGGCCTGGCTGGCCGGCGGGTCGGCTGCCGGGCTGCCGGTGCGGGTGAGCGCCCGCCTGAGCCCGCACCAGCCCGCCCCGGAGGGCTGGGAGGGGTTCGCCTTCTCGCGCCGTGACCTCGAAGCCGAGGATGCGGCTGACCCCGACGCCGAGGACTCGCCGGCCCGCCGCGCCGCGGCCGACCAGCGCCTGGCCAGCCGCGGCATCCACCGCGACCGGCTGGTGCTCGACAAGCAGGCGGTGACGCTCGATGACCAGGGCGGCGCAAGGGTGCGGCTGGCCGATCTGCCAGCCCTGGCGGTGCCGCATCGGCTGGAGGTGGAGGCCAGCTTCACCGACCCCTCCGGCGAGATCCAGAGCGTGGCGCGCAGCACGGTGCTGCAGCCGGCGGCGCTGATGGTCGGCATCAAGGCCGACGGCTGGCGCGCGCCCGGCCAGGCGCTGGGCGTGCGGGTGGCGGTGCTCGATGCCCGCGGGCAGGCGCTCAAGGGCCGCGAGGTGCGCCTGCATGGCCGCCTCGAGCGGGTGATCTCGCACCGCAAGCGGCTGGTGGGTGGCTTCCATGCCTACGAGAACCGGCGGGTGTCGCGCGATCTCGGCGAACTGTGCCGGGCCCGCACCACGGCGGGCGGCGTGGCGGTGTGCGAGATCAACCCCAGCCTGGCGCCCGGCGAGGCGGGCGAAGTGGTGCTGGTGGCCAGCGCGCTCGACGACGCCGGGCTGGCGGCCACCGCGAGCGCCTCGAGCTGGTTTTCCGAGCAGGGCGAGCAGTGGTTCGATGCCCAGGCGGTCGACCGTATCGACCTCATCCCCGAGAAGCGTCGGCTCGCGCCGGGCGAGACCGCGCGGCTGCAGGTGCGCATGCCGTTTCGACGCGCCACGGCGCTGGTCACCGTCGAGCGCGAGGGCGTGATCGATGCCCGCGTGATGGAACTGCGCGGCACCCACCCGGTGATCGAGCTGCCGATGCTCGCGGGCTACGGGCCGAATGTGTTCGTCTCGGTCATGCCCATCCGCGGCCGGCTGCGCGAGGTGCCCTGGTACTCGTTCTTCCGCTGGGGCTGGCGCAGCCCGACCGAGTGGTGGCATGAATACCGCAGCGCCGGCGAGCTGCCGGCGGCGCGGCTGGCGCCCACCGCCACGGTCGATCTCGCCCGACCGGCCTTCCGGCTGGGCATCACCGAGCTGCAGGTCGGCATCGACGGCTCGCGTCTGGCGGTGCGGGTGACGCCGGAACGCGACACCTGGCGGGTGCGGGAGCAGGCCCGGGTCAATCTCGATGTGCGGCTGCCCGACGGCCGCACGCCCGCCGCCGGCGCCGATGTGGCGGTGGCGGTGGTCGACGAGGCGCTGCTCGAGCTGATGCCCAACAGCAGCTGGCAGCTGCTCGAGGCCATGATGCAGCGCCGGCCGCTGGCGGTGCAGACCGCCACCGCGCAGATGCAGGTGGTGGGCAAGCGCCACTATGGCCGCAAGGCGGTGGCCGCGGGGGGCGACGGCGGTCGCAACCCCACACGCGAACTCTTCGACACCCTGCTCTACTGGAACCCGGCGGTGAAGCTCGACGCGCAGGGACGCGCGCAGCTCAGCGTGCCGCTGAACGACTCGCTCAGCCGCTTCCGGGTGGTGGCCATCGCCGATGCCGGCGAGAGCCTGTTCGGCACCGGCGAGGCGGTGATCCGCACCCACCAGCCGCTGCAGATCGTGGCCGCGCTGCCCCCCGTCGTACGGGAAGGCGACAGCCTGCCCGCCGAGGTGGTGGTGCGCAACCACAGCGCCCAGCCGATGACGGTGACGCTCAACGCCACCGCACGCGCCGACGACCCGCAGGCCGCGCCGGTGCTCGGCACCCAGCGCAGCCTCTCGGTGCCCGCGGGGGGCGCGCAGTCAGTGACCCTGCCGCTCACCGTACCGGGCGGCGCCAGGCGCCTGCTCTGGACGCTGCAGGCCAGCGAGCCGGGCGGCCAGCGCGACAGCCTCGCGGTCGGTCAGACCGTGGCGCCGGCCGTGCCGGCCACGGTGCGCCAGGCGCTGCTGCAGGCCATCGATGGCCAGGCCGTCATCGACCTCGCCAGCCCGGCGGGCGCGCTGCCGGGGAGCGCCAGGCTGCGTGCCACGCTCTCGGCCGGGCTGGGCGGCGCCAACGAGGGCGCGCGCGACTGGCTCGCGCGCTATCCCTTCCGTTGCCTGGAACAGCGCGCCGCGCGGGCCGCGGGCCTGGGTGACGCGGTGCTGTGGCGCACGCTGGTCGACGAGATGCCCAGCCATCTCGACGAGGCCGGCCTGCTGCAGTTCTTCCCGGTGCGCGAGGGCGAGCGGGCCGCGGGCAGCGACAGCCTCACCGCCTACCTGCTGCAGTTGTCGGCCGACTCGGGGCTCGCGTTGCCGGATGCCCTGCGGGAGAAGCTGCTCGCCGGGCTGGCGGCATCTGTGGAGGGACGGCTGCGCCGCCCGGGCTGGTCGGCCCGCCCCGACACCACCGAGCGGCGGCTGGCGGCGATGGCCGCGCTCGCCCGCCACGGCCGCGCTCCGATGGCCCAGGTGGCCGCGCTGGGCATCGACCCGACCCGCCTGCCGCTCTCCAGTCTGATCGACTGGCTGATCGTGCTCGACGCCGTGCCGGCGCTGCCGCAGCGCGAGACGCTGCGCGCCCAGGCCGAGCAGCTGCTGCGCGCGCGGCTGGTCAGCAGCGGCACGCAGTTCGCGCTTGCGCCCGGCCCGGTGCCCGAGCCCTGGTGGCTGCTCAGCAACGACGACAGCGCCATGGCGCGGCTGCTGCTGCTCGCCCGCCAGCGCCCAGGCTGGCAGGCCGATGCGCCGCGACTGGCGCTGGGCCTGCTCGCGCGCCAGCGCCAGGGCGCCTGGTCGGGCACGCCCGGCAATGGCTGGGGCCTGGTGGCGCTGCGTCGATTCAGCGAGAGCGCCGAAGCCACGCCAGTGACGGGCAGCACCCGTCTGAGCCTGGCCGGCGAGCAGCGCGAGCATGCCTGGCGCGACGGCGCCCAGGGTCGGCTCACGCTGCCGGTGCCGGCCGGCGACTCGCGCCTGCAGGTCAGCCACAGCGGCAGCGGCCGGCCCTGGCTGCAGGCGCAGCTGCTGGCGGCGGTGCCGCTCACCCAGCCGGTGACGGCCGGCTACCGGGTCAGCCGCAGCCTCGAGGCGGTGGAGCGGCGCCAGCCCCAGGCCTGGAGCCGCGGCGACCTGATCCGCGTGCGGATCAGCGTCGAGGCCGACGCCGCCCTGCCCTGGGTGGTGATCGCCGATGCCCTGCCACCCGGCGCCACGGTGCTCGGCTCGGGCCTGGCCCGCGACACCCGGATCGTGGCCGGGGCGGGCGCCGCGCCCACCGGCGATCCGGCCGCGGGTGCCGAGCTCACGCCAAGCTTCATCGAACGCGAGGCCGCCTCGGTGCAGGCCTACTACGCCGAGATGCCGGCCGGCCGCTGGCGCTTCGAGTACCTGGTGCGTCTGAACCAGCCCGGCGAGTTCCGGCTGCCACCCACGCGCGTGGAGGCGATGTACGCCCCCGACGCCCGCGGCGAGCTGCCGGTGGCGCCGATGCGGGTGCAGCCCTAGGCAGCGCCATGGGCATCGGCCTGCGGGTCTGGCGAAGGGCCGGCCGGCGCATCGGGATGGCCGCGGCTGGCGTCTGCATGGCCAGCCTGCGCGGCCGGGCCGTGGTCGCGCTCATGCCGCGGACGGCCCTGCTTGCGCTCGCCGCGATCCTGATTGCCCCGGCCCCGGCCGCGGCGGCCCTGCCCGGCTTCGCCGAGGTGAAGGCCGGCTGGCGCAGCTCCGAGGCATGGCTGCTCGACCGCCACGGCGAGCCGCTGCAGCGGCTGCGTCTGGACAACCGGGTGCGGCGCCTGGCCTGGGTACCGCTGGCCGAGATCTCGCCGGCGCTGCAGCGCTCGCTGCTGCTCTCCGAGGACCGACGCTTCCTCGAGCACAGCGGCATCGACTGGCGGGCGGTCGGCTCGGCCCTGGGCGAGGCCGCGGGCGGGGGGCCCTTGCGCGGGGCCAGCACCATCAGCATGCAGCTTGCCGGCCTCATCGCCGGCACGGCCGGCCAG
This sequence comes from uncultured bacterium, assembly GCA_903934795.1. Classification (GTDB taxonomy): domain Bacteria; phylum Pseudomonadota; class Gammaproteobacteria; order Burkholderiales; family Burkholderiaceae_E; genus Quisquiliibacterium. The sequence continues at coordinate 5,062 of CAIZPE010000201.1, forward strand.
GGCCGCCGCGGCCTGATCGACAAGCTCGACCAGGCCGCCGGCGCGCTCGCGCTCGAGCGCCACTGGACCAAGCCGCAGATCCTCGAGGCCTACCTCAACCTGCTGCCGCTGCGTGGCGAAGCGGTGGGTGTGGGCGCGGCCGCGGAGCAGCTCTTCGGCAAGCTGCCGATCGGGCTCGATGCCGCGGAAGGCGCGCTGCTGGCTGCACTCGCGCGCGGGCCCAATGCCCCGCCACCGCGGGTGGCGCAGCGGGCCTGTCTGCTGCTGCGCGAACAGGGCCTGCAGGGCCTGTGCGGCGGGCTCGAGGGCCGGGCGCAGACGGTGCTCAGCCGCGCCGCCGGCGGCGCGCCGGCCGGCGAGGACCTCGCACCGCAGCTCGCGCCGCATCTCGCCCGCCAGCTGCTGAACGAGCCGGGCCAGCGGCTGCGCAGCACCCTCGATGCCGAGCTGCAGCGCCTTGCCCGCGAGGCGCTGCGCCGGCACCTGCGCGAGCTCGCCGACCGGGGTGCCACCGACGGCGCCGTGGTGGTGCTCGACAACGCCAGCGGCGAGGTGCTGGCCTGGGTGGGCTCCTCCGGTCCGATGTCGGCCGCGTCCGAGGTCGATGCCGTGCTCGCCCCCCGCCAGGCGGGCTCCACCCTCAAGCCCTTCCTTTACGGACTGGCGATCGACGAACGCCGGCTCACCGCCGCGTCCTGGCTGGAGGACCGCGCAGCCGACCTGCCCACCGAGGCCGGGCTTTACCTGCCACAGAACCACGACCGGCAGTTTCGCGGCTGGGTGAGTCTGCGGGTGGCGCTGGCCTCGTCGCTGAACCTGCCGGCGGTGCGGGTGGCCGGCATGGTCACCCCCGACGCCATGGCCCGCACGCTGCGCCGACTGGGCATGGTCTCGGTGGACAAGCCCGGTGACCACTACGGCCCATCGCTCGCCCTGGGCTCGGCCGATGTCAGCCTGATCGAACTGGCCAATGCCTACCGGGGGCTCGCCAACGGTGGACGCGCCACGGCACCGGTCGTGCGGCTGCAGGGACCGCAGCCCGCGCGGCTGACGGCGCTCGCCGGGGGACGCGGCCTGGGCGAATCGGCCGCCTTCATCATCACCGACATCCTCGCCGACCGCGACGCGCGCGCCGCGAGCTTCGGCTGGGACAGCCCGCTGGTCACCCGCCAGTGGAGCGCCGTCAAGACCGGCACCAGCAAGGACATGCGCGACAGCTGGTGCCTGGGCTTCTCGCGGCAGCACACCGTGGGCGTCTGGGTGGGCAATGCCGCCGGCGAGCCGATGCGTCAGGTGACCGGCGTGCGGGGTGCCGCCCCGGTGTGGGCCGAGCTGATGGCCCATCTGCAGCGCAGCGCGGGCTCACGCCCGCCGCCGGCGCCGCCGGGCCTGGTCCGGCAGACGGTGAGCTTCGAGCCGCCCAGGGAGCCACCGCGCAGCGAGTACTTCCTGCGCGGCACCGAGCAGCAGGTCATCCGGCTGGCGGGTGCGTCCAACCGCGCCGGGATCGCCTATCCGCCCGACCAGACCCGGATCGCGCTCGACCCGGACATCCCGCCCGACAACCAGCGGGTGCTGCTGCGCGCCCAGCCCGGGCCGCAGGCTGGCACGGCGCGCTGGCTGGTCAACGGCCGCGAGCTCGGTCGCGGCCCGCAGCTGGCGTGGTTTCCGCAGCCTGGCACCCATCGCATTGCGCTGCGTACGGCCGATGGTAGCCTGCTCGACGAGGTCGGTATCGATGTGCGCGGCGCGCGGCGCATCGGCACGACACCCCCTTGCCTGTCCCCTTCCCCCTGCCCGCCTGGAGTCCGTCCGCCATGACCTCGATCCCCGAACTCTGTCCGAGCGCGGTGCGCCGCCGCCACTTCACCCGGTCGGCTGCAGGTCTGCTCGCGGCGAGCGCCCTGCCCGGCGTGCGTGCGCAGTCCGACTGGCCGCGCGCGCCGATGCGGCTGATCGTGCCCTACGCACCGGGCGGCGTCACTGACCTGCTGATGCGCCTGCTCGCCCGCCACGCGGCCGAGCGGCTGGGTCAGCCGATGCCGGTGGAGAACAGGGCCGGCTCCGGTGGCGTGGTGGGCACCGCCGCGGTGGCGCGGGCCGCGCCCGACGGACTGACCATCGGTGCAGCCGGCAGCTCGGCGCTGATCGCCACCCCGATGCTCAACCCGCAGATTCCCTTCAGCGTGGCGAACGACCTCGCCTTCGTGAGCCTGTCGGCGGTGGTGCCGATGGTGCTCGCCGTCAATGCCGCGGTGCCGGTCAACACGCTCGCCGAGCTGCTGCGCCACATGAAGGCGCAGCGCGGTCGCCTGAGCTACGGCTCGACCGCGGTCGGGCACTACGGTCATGTCGCGCTGATGGCGATGAGCGACGCGCAGGACGCGGCGATGGTGCATGCGCCCTACAAGGGCGAGAGCCCGCTGGTGCAGGACCTGGTGAGCGGGCAGATCCAGCTGGCCTTCCTGGCGCCCTCCACGGTGCGGCCGATGGTCGAGAGCGGCAAGGTCCGGCTGCTCGCCTGCTCGGGCCTGAAGCGGCTGCGCCCGCTGCCGGCGGTGCCCACGCTGATCGAGCAGGGGCTGGATGCGCCGGTGTTCCGCATGAATCCGGGCTGGCTGGGCATCATCGCGCCGGCGCGCACGCCCGCGCCGGTGCTGCAGCGGCTGTCGGGCGAGTTCGCGGCCGTGGTGCGCCAGCCCGAGGTGAGCGACCAGATCGTGCAGTGGGGCATGGAGCCGGTGGGCAGCACCGCCGAGGCCTTCGCCGCCACCTACGAGGCCGAGCGGCCGGTGTGGCGAGAGCTGCTCACCCGGGCCGGGCTGGAGGTGCGCTGAGGCCCGGGCGGCGGGTCGGGCGCGGGCCCGGACCCGGCAGCCGCCTCAGGACACCAGCTGCCAGGCGAGCTCGGCGCGCTGCGCGGCCAGCGCGCCGCGCGCCAGCGACTGCGGCGAGGCGGCGGTGCCGTCGAGGGCGCGCCGGTACACGCCCTGCAGGATCGCCGCCAGCTTGAAGAGATTGAACGCGATGTAGAAGGCCCAGTCGGCCGGCGGCTCGCGGCCGACCCGCTCGCAGTAAGCCGCGACATAGGCGGCCTCGTCGGGCATGCCCAGCGCACCGAGATCGTGGCCCACCAGGCCCGAAGGCGGCTCGGCGAGATGCCAGGCCAGGCAGTTGAAGGCGAGGTCGCACAGCGGGTGGCCGATCGTCCAGAGCTCCCAGTCGAGCACCGCCGCGACCCGCGGCTCGCGGGGATGCACCACCAGGTTCGCGAGCTTGTAGTCGCCGTGGGTGATCACCAGCGGGCCGTCCTCGGGCAGGTGCCGGGGCAGCCACGCGATCAGCCGCTCCATCGCCGCGATCTCCCCGGTCTGCGCCGCCCGGTACTGGCGAGTCCAGCGCTCCACCTGCCGGGCCAGGAAGGGGCCGGGCCGCTCGAAGCCGGCCAGCCCGAGCGCGCGGTGATCGAGCGTGTGCAGACGGGCGAGCGCCGCGTTCATCGCATCGAACACCGCGCCGCGCTCTGCCGGGGTCAGACCGGGCAGGGTCGGATCGGTGAAGATCCGGCCTTCGACATGGCTCATCAGGTAGAAGGCCTCGCCGAGCACCGGGTTGCCGTCGGGGCGGCTCAGCACCGGCGCCGGCACCGGCACGCCCGAGCCGGCCAGCGCGCCCAGAATGCCGTACTCGCGATCCACCTGGTGCGCCGAGGGCAGCAGCACGCCCGCGGGCTTCTTGCGCAGCACCAGGCGGCCAGGCGCGCCGTCGCGTCGCGCGAAGGCCAGCAGGTAGGTGGGATTGGAGAAGCCGCCCGGAAAGCGCGAGGCCTCGAGCGCCCCGGCATAGTCGGGCAGCGTGTCGGCGAGCAGGCGATCGAGCGCGGGCAGGTCGAGCCGGTCGCGCTCGGACAGGGGCTGGGTCTGGGGCATGGCGGAGGCGCTCATACGATTCAGGCCTCGCGGCCTTCGATCAGGTCGAGAATGTCCCAGGCCGGCTCGGCGAAGCGCCGGCCCACCGCCGCGAACTCCAGCCGCCGACGAGCCTGGTGGCGGAAGCTGCGGGCGCGGCGCACGCAGCCCAGCGCCCAGCGCACCGAGCCCATCACCTCCCAGAAGCGCACCGCCTCGGGATCGACCGGCTGGCCGCTGGCTGCCTGATAGGCCGCGAACAGCTCGGCCCGCTGACCGAAGCCGCCCACCGGCCCGGCACCCCCGAAACGCCAGGTGCGCATGCACAGGTAGCCGAGGTCTTCCATGGGATCGCCGAGATGGGCGACCTCCCAGTCGAGCACCGCGCGCAGGCCCTCGGGGCCGACGATGAAGTTGCCGGTGCGGAAGTCGCCGTGCACCACCGCCAGACGCGGGCTGCGCGGCCGGCGCTCGCGACCCCAGCGCAGCGCGAGTTCGATGACCGGCAACGGCCGGCCCACGCCATCGAGCACGCGCTGGTAGAGGGCCAGGGTCTCGTCGGCGCCGAGGCGACCCAGGAAGGGCAGTTGCGCCGGCGCCATGGCGTGCACCGCCGCCAGCGCGCGCGCGCACTGCCCGGTGAGCGCGGCGCGGGCTTGCGTCAGGCCGGCGTCGCGCACGATCCGCGGGCCGAGGGTCTCGCCCTCGACCCGGGCGGTGATCGCGCCGGGGCCGATCAGGTCGTCGGCCTGCAGCAGCGCATGCACCCGCGGCACAGGCACGCCGGCCTCGCCGGCGACGGTCATGGCGGCGAACTCCTGCGCGCCCGAGAGCATCGGCAGCCAGTCGTCCTCGGTGTCGGGCTCGAGGGCGGCGGCCTCGGCCGAGCGCTGCAGCACGAAGCCGCGCCAGTCGCCATCGATCAGCGCCTCGAACGCCCAGGTGGCCTTGTTGGCGCCGGCGGTGAGCGCGCGCAGCCCGCGCACCGGGGCCTGCGCGCCGAGATGGCGCGCGGCGAGCGCATCAACGGACCTGCTCAGTTCCACGGGGTCGGACATCGGCGCCTTGAAGCGAAAGCCCTTGGGTATGCTGGGCCATGCCCGGATCCTCACACAGCCGCGAGGCGCCGGCCCACCGGGCACCGGTGCTCGCGCGGCGCGGCCAGGAGCCATGATGGATTTCGAAATACCCGCAGCAACCCGGGCGCGGCTCGCGGAACTCGATGCCTTCATCGCCCGCGAGATCGTGCCGCTGGAGCAGGCCCACCCCGAGTTCTTCGACCATCGCCGCGAATACGCCCGCACCGACTGGGAACGCGGCGGCGTGCCGCGCGACGAGTTCGAGGAACTGGTGCGCGAGATGAAGCGCCGCGCCGACCGCGCCGGCTTCCTGCGCCTGGGCCTGCCGCGCGACCTCGGCGGCGAGGCGGCTTCGAACCTCGAGGTGGTGATCATCCGCGAGCACCTGTCGGCGCGCGGCCTGGGCCTGCATGGCAACCTGCCCGACGAGTCCTCGCTGGTGCCGAGCATGCCGATGGTGCACATCCTGCATGCCTACGGCACGCCGGCGCAGAAGGCGCAGTACCTGAACGGTCTGGTCACCGGCGAGCACTACATCGCCTTCGCGCTCACCGAGCCCGAGCATGGCAGCGATGCCACCTGGATGGAGTCCACCGCCGTGCGCGAGGGCGACCACTGGGTGATCAACGGGGTCAAGCGCTTCAACAGCGGGGTGCACAAGGCCACCGCCGACCTGGTCTTCGCCCGCACCTCGGGCAAGCAGGGCGACGCCGACGGCATCACCGCCTTCATCGTGCCCATGGACGCGCCGGGCGTGAAGATCGAGTATTACCACTGGACCTTCAACATGCCGAGCGATCACGCCGAGGTGAGCTTCACCAATGTGCGCGTGCCGGCCGACTGCATCCTCAACCGCGAGGGCCAGGGCCTGGTGCTGGCCCAGCACTTCGTGCACCAGAACCGCATCCGCCAGGCCGCGCAAAGCGCAGGGGTGGCGCGCTACTGCATCGCCGAGTCGGTGCGCTATGCCAGCGAGCGGCGCAGCTTCGGCAAGCCGATCGCGCAGCATCAGGCCATCCAGTTCCCGCTGGCCGAGATGCATGCCGAGTGCGAGATGGTGCGCCACTACGTGTTCCGCACCGCCTGGGAGATGGACCGCCAGCCGCACGAGGCGGTCAGCGATCAGGTGGCCATCGCCAACTACCGCGCCAACCGGCTGGCCTGCAATGCCGCCGACCTCGCCATCCAGGTGCACGGCGGCATCGGCTACACCCGCACCAAGGCCTTCGAGCACTTCTTCCGCCACCACCGGCGTTACCGCATCACCGAGGGCTCCGACGAGGTGCAGATCCGCAAGATCGCGGCCTATCTGTTCGGCTTCGCGGGGCCGCGCAAGCGGGCGCGCAAGGCGCGCTGAGACCCGCTCAGGCGCCAGCAGCCGCTGCGCGCTCAGGCGCCGGCAGCCGCGGCGTGCTCAGGCGCCGGGCGGCAGCCAGCGCGGGTTGTCGATGCGCAGGGCGTCGCCAAGGCCCTCGCGCAGATGGGCGAGCAGGGCCGGGGAATCGGCCGGCACGCGGCCGTCGCGGATGCGCCGGCACAGCTCGGCGGCAAGCTCGTCCACCGAGGCAACGGCGCCCGGCGTGGCCGGGTCAGCCACAGGGGCCGCCTCGGCCACCGAGGCGGCATCGCCAGGCATCGGGCCGGCAAGCAGGCGCAGCAGGCCTTCGCGCTCACGGGCCAGCGCGGGCGCGCCAAGGCTCTGCTCCCGCGCGAGGATCTCGAGCAGGCGGTCGATCATGCGCAGCCGGAACTGCTCGGGCGCGGGCAGCAGCGGCGCGATCTCGGCCGACAGCACCTCGCGCACCACCGTGAAGAGATCCTGCGCCGAGGGCTGGCTGGCCGGCATGGCTCGGCTCCGGGCTCAGCGCACGCCGGCCACCACGCGGGCCACCGCCTCGGTGAGCCGCTTGGCATAGCCGATCTCGAGGAACTCGTTGGGGCCGTGCGCGTTGCTCTGCGGCCCGAGCACGCCGGTGATCAGGAACTGCGCCTGCGGGAAGACCTCGCCGAGCATGTTCATGAACGGAATGGTGCCGCCCTCGCCGATCCAGGCGGGCTCGCGGCCGAAGACCGACTGCGAGGCCTCCTGCAGCAGGCCGCGCAGCCAGGGCGCGGTCTCGGGGGCGTTCCAGCCGGTGGCGCCCCAGTCGGCCTTGAAGGTGACCCGCGCCTGGTAGGGCGGATTGCTCTCGAGGGCCTGCTTCATGGCCCGCGTGGCCCGTTCGCCATCGACGGTGGGCGGCAGCCGCATCGACAGCTTCAGCGAGGTCTTGGGCCGCAGCACATTGCCGGCGGCATCGAGCGAGGGCAGGCCGGCCGCGCCGGTGACCGACAGCGCCGGCCGCCAGGTGCGCGCGAGGATGGCCTGCACCGGATCGGTGGTGGTGGGCATGGCATGGGCGTGCTTGTCGTGCGCGGCCGGGTCGGCGCCCGGCTCGTGCGAACAGCCCACCCAGGGGAAGTGCTTCCAGACCGCGTCACCCAGGATGGCGCCGGCGGCCTGGGCCTGGGCCAGGCGCTCGGCCGGGATCTCGGCATGCAGCTCGGGCAGCAGCACCTCGCCGGTGGCGGCGTTGTCGATGCGGTTGAGCAGCTGCCGCGCGATGCGAAACGACGAGGGCACCAGCCCGCTCGCCATGCCGGAGTGCACGCCCTCGGTGAGCACCTCGACGGTGAGCACGCCGCCCACCAGACCGCGCAGCGAGCTGGTCACCCAGAGCTGGTCGTAGTTGCCGCAGCCGGAGTCGAGACCGGCCACCAGCTTGACCTGGCCCATGCGCGGCGCCAGCAGCTTCAGGTAGGCCGGCAGGTCGGGGCTGCCGCTCTCCTCGCAGGTCTCGATCAGGCCCACGCAGCGCGGCCGCGGCAGCTTCTGGGCGTCGATCGCCTGCACGATGGTGAGCGCGGCGTAGACCGCATAGCCGTCGTCGGCCGCGCCGCGGCCGTAGAGCCGGCCGTTCTCGATCACCGGCGACCAGGGGCCCAGGCCCTCGCGCCAGCCGACCATCTCGGGCTGCTTGTCGAGGTGCCCGTAGAAGAGCACCGAGCTGTCGTTGCCCAGACCGCCGGTGGCCGGGATGTCGAAGAACAGGCAGGGCGTGAGCCCGTCGATGCTGACGATCTCCATCGTCATGCCCGCGATCGGCTGGGCCCGGCACCAGTCGCGCGCCGACTCGATCACCGCCTTCAGGTGGCCGTGCGCGGCCCAGCTCGGATCGAAGCCCGGCGACTTGGCGGGCACGCGGACATAGTCGACCAGCCGCGGCAGCAGGTCGTCATCCCACTTGCGCGCGGTGAATGAGCGGAGTTCGGCGAGGTCCATGGAAGCTCCTGATCAGGCGGCTTGAATGGTCGACTTTTACCACAGCCGGCAGGGGCAGATCGTGGCTCGCCGGCGAGCATGGAAGGCAGGGCAGGCCTCCTGTCATCGCAAGGTCATCGAACGGTCACCGGTTCGTCATGGCAGTCACCGATCCTCGCCGAGTCATCACCCTTTGCGAGGCACACCCCATGAACGATTCGTCGCGCCGGCCGCCGCGAGCCCTTTTCGACTGCCTTCGCGGCATTGCCGTGCTGCTGCTCCCGGTGTTCCTGCTCTCGTGCGGAGAGGCCGGCCCGGAAACGCCCACGCCCGTCTCGCTCACGATGGAGAAGATCGGCGGATTCGACGGCGCGGCGGTCGGCGCGGCCGAAATCACCGCCTATGACGCGGCCAGCAAGCGCCTGTTCGTGGTCAATGGCGCCAACGGCAGCGTGGATGTGCTCGACCTGAGCAACCCCGCAGCGCCGGCCAAGGTGGGCTCGATCAGCGTCACCGCGCTGGGCGGTTCGGTGAACAGCGTGGCGGTGCACGACGGCCTGGTTGCCCTGGCCATCGAGGCCTCGCCCAAGACCAGCCCGGGCAAGGTGGCCTTCTACAACGCGGCCACCCTGCAGCTGCGGCACAGCGTCACCGTGGGCGCCTTGCCCGACATGGTGGTCTTCACGCCCGACGGCAGCCATCTGCTGGTGGCCAACGAAGGCGAACCGAACAGCTACGGCCAGGCCGACTCGGTCGACCCGGAAGGCTCGGTGAGCATCATCCGGGTCAACCGGGAAGGCACGCCCGAGGTGATGACCGCCGACTTCAAGGCCTGGAACAGCCGTGTCGATGAACTTCGCGCGGCCGGGGTTCGCATCTACGGCCCCAACGCCACCGTGGCCCAGGACCTCGAGCCGGAATACATCACGGTGAGCGCCGATGGCCGCACCGCCTGGGTGACGCTGCAGGAGAACAATGCGATCGCCACCGTCGACATCCTCAACGCGCGAATCACCGACATCCGCGCCCTGGGCTACAAGGACCACAGTCTCGCCGGCATGGGCCTCGATGCATCCGACGAGGATGGCGGCACGAACACCAACAGCGGCACGCCGGCGGTCAGGATCGCCACACAACCGGTGCGCGGCCTGTATCTGCCTGATGGCATCGCGAGCTTCTCGCACAGCGGTCAGACCTGGCTGATCACCGCCAACGAGGGCGACGCCCGCGCCGACTGGCCCGGCTTCAACGAGGAGACCCGGGTGCGCGCGCACTGCGACAAGGGCCTTGACCCGACGGTGTTCAGCAACGCCGCCAACCAGATCCTCGACTCGAATCTCGGACGCCTGCGCATCACCACCACGCCCAATGGCGGCTCCACCGGCAGGAATGCGGCCGGACAGTGCACCGAGCTCTACGCCTTCGGCGCCCGATCGTTCTCGATCTGGAGCACCGACATCAAGCGCGTGCACGATTCCGGTGACGATCTCGAGCAGCGCACCAGGGCGCTACCCAACGCAAAGTTCAACGCCAGCAACGACAACGACACGCTGGACAGCCGCAGCCCTAGCAAGGGCCCGGAACCCGAGGGCGTGGTCGTCGCGCGCTTCGGCAACCGGTTCCTGGCCTTCGTGGGGCTCGAGCGCGTGGGCGGGGTGATGGTCTACGATGTGAGCAATCCGGCGGCGGTGAGCTTCGTCACCTACCTGAACACCCGCACCGGGGCCACCGGTGATCGCGGACCGGAAGGCCTGCTGCTGATCCCTGCGGCTCAGTCACCCAACGGAAAGCCGCTGCTGGTGGTGGGCAACGAGACCAGCGGCACCACGGCGATCTTCCAGCTGAACTTCAGCTACTGATCGGGCTGACCCACGGTGTCCCCGCAGCCGGGGGCACCGTTGTGCCAGATCAGAAACCGATCTGCACCGAGGCCCGGAAGGTTCTCGGATAGGCCGGAAACAGGTAGGTGCCGCCCCAGTACTGGGTGGGCGCCTCGCGCCAGTAGCGCTTGTCGA
>CAIZPE010000202.1 GCA_903934795.1 uncultured bacterium
CCTGCAGCCGCCCCTGCAGCCGCGCCGGAGCCCGCCCCCGAGCGGCCCGTGCGCCGTCGCCGGGGCGCCCGCAAGGCCGATGTGGAGGCGCTCGCCGGATCGGCGGCCGATCTGCCTCGCCCGGAAACGCTTGCTGATCCTGTCGCCATTGTCCCCGAGCTCGCGCCCGGATCGGCATCGGCATCGGTATCGGTATCGGTATCGGCGCCTGCGCCGGAGCCCGAGCCGATACTGCCTGCGGCTGCGGAATCGTCGGAACCCTCGGAGAGTGCTGCCGAGGCCCGGCGGCAGCAGGCGCTCGATCTGGTGGTGGGGACGCTGGAGGCGCTCGCCGCGGAGCGCGGTGAGGACGAGAAGATCTGGGGGTCGATGGTCAAGCAGACCCTGCGTCGCCGCAAGCCGGGCTTCAGCGAGGGCTACTACGGCTTTCGTTCCTTCAACCGTCTGCTCGAGGAGGCGCGCGACCGTGGGCTGATCGAGCTGTCGCTCGATGACAAGTCGGGCGGCTACACGGTGCGCAGCCTCGCCTGAGCCGCTCGGTCCCCGGGCTTGCCGGGTCGGTGGGTGCGTTGTGCGTTGGAACAGGGCCGCCCCTGACGCGACCCCGGGCGTGGCCAGGGACGCAGGCCTGCGTGGCGCGCTCAGCCGAAGCGGCCCTGCAGGAACCAGCCCGCGACCTGTCCATCACCCGGGAGCCGTTCCCGATAGATCCAGAGCAGCACGCCTTCGGTATCGCCCGCGATGAAGTAGTCGCGCTGCATCAGCTCCCCGTCCCACCAGCCGGTCTCGATCCGCTCGGGCCCGGCCAGCAGGGTGAGCGGCCCCTGCAGCCAGGGGCGTTGCTGGCGCTCTCCCAGAGGCTGTGGGCGTTCCAGCAGCCACAGCGGCCGGGGCAGGGCGCCGATCTCGGCAACGGTGTCGGCGCGCCGTGCCGGCTGAGCCTTGTCGGAGGCGATGCCCGGGGCCCGCGAACCGCCGACCTTGCCGGCGGTCGGGCCTGCGTCCATCAGGCCATCGATGCCGGTCTGGGCGAGCGCGCTGGCCTTCTCGGGGCGATGGTCGGACTGCAGGCTCAGCCGCAGCACCCGGTCATGACCGAGCCGGGCCTGCAGCTGTTCAACCAGCCGCCCGAGGCTTTCACGAGCCTGGGCTGGGGTGGGGAACAGGGTCTGGCTGTCGGCCGGCATGGGCGCGACCGACTCGCAATCGAGCTGCAGGGTGTGCACCGGGGCGCGCAGGCGCAGCACCGACAGCTTCTCGCGCAGCAGGCTGCCCAGGCGCTGCGGGTCGGCGCTGGGATCGGCCGGGCTCAGCACGATGCTGGTGGCGGGGGCTTCGTCATGCAGGGCGTTGAGCAGGATGCGTCGAGCACCGGCATGGCGTGCGTTCAGCCAGCCGCACAGGGGGATCAGCAGCCGCTTGGCGCCGGCCAGCAGCGCTTCGGCTGTCTCGGCCTGGGCAGGCAGCTCAAGGCGGGTCGCGAAGCGCGGCGACGCGACGAACCATTCCCGAGCCTCGGGCACTCGCCCGAAGGCCCGGTCGAGTTCGGTGAGCAGTCCGGGCCCGAAACGCCGGGCCACACCGGCCCGGGGCAGCAGCGACAACTGCTTGAGGGTGTGCGCGCCCAGTGACATGAGGGCATCGCAGTGCGCCGCGGTGCTGTCGAGCGCGCTGACGGGCAGCCCGGCGAGTCGGGCATTGAGGCTGGCCAGGCTGTCGGCGATCAGACCGTCCTGATGGCGGGCAAGCAGCCAGGCACCGGTGGCGGTGGGGGCGACGGCGATCTGCGGCTCGAATCCCTGGGCCTGCAGGCCGGCGCGCAGGCCTTCGATGAGGGCGGTGAGCCCGCCGAACAACCGCAGGCTGGGTTCGACCTCAAGCAGCAGGCCGCTGGCTTGTGCGGGCGTGGCACCCGGGGGCAACAGCCCGGCTGCCGGCG
>CAIZPE010000203.1 GCA_903934795.1 uncultured bacterium
GTGCACGCCGGCGAGCTCGCGGCCCGGCACCGGCAGATCGCGCGGCAGCTCGGCGCCGCCGGTGAGCACCACCGCATCGAATTCGGCCTGGAGTTGGGCCGCGGAGATCCGTTCGCCCGACCCGTCGGTGACCCCGGGCACGAGAGAGCCATCGCCCACCAGCACCCCGGTGCGGAAGCTCACGCCCTCGGCACGCATCTGCGCCACGCGCCGGTCGATGTGCGACTTCTCCATCTTGAAGTCGGGGATGCCGTAGCGCAGCAGGCCGCCGATGCGGTCGTTCTTCTCGAACACCGTCACCGAATGGCCGGCGCGGGCGAGCTGCTGGGCGCAGGACAGGCCGGCCGGGCCCGAACCGACGACCGCCACGCTGCGTCCGGTGCGGGTGGCCGGCGGCTGCGGCAACACCCAGCCCATCTCCCAGCCCTTGTCGATGATCGCGTGCTCGATCGACTTGATGCCGACCGCGTCGTTGTTGATGTTCAGAGTGCAGGCCGCCTCGCAGGGCGCAGGGCAGATGCGGCCGGTGAACTCCGGGAAGTTGTTGGTGGAATGCAGCGTGTCGAGCGCTGCGCGCCACTGGTTGTTGAAGACCAGGTCGTTGAAGTCGGGGATGATGTTGTTGACCGGGCAGCCGCTCTGGCAGAACGGGATGCCGCAGTCCATGCAGCGCGCGCCCTGCTGCTGCGCCTGCTGGTCGCTCAGGTGCATGACGAACTCGCGGTAGTGATTGACGCGAGAGCCGCTGTCTTCGGCGGCTTCCTGCAGCCGCTGGAACTCGATGAATCCGGTGACCTTGCCCATGCTCGTGCCTGTGTGTCTGGTGCGGGTGGTGGGAATGCGCGACGGCGGCGAGGGCGGGCCCGCAGGCCCGCCACCCACTCAGGCGGTCGCCTTCTCCTGCTGCTGCATCGCCTTCTGGCTGGCCGCGTGCATCTCGCCAAGGGCGCGCTTGTACTCGGCCGGGAAGACCTTGACGAAGCGGCCGCGGGCGGCGTCCCAGTCGTCGAGGATCTCGCGGGCCTTGCGGCTGCCGGTGAGCGTGAAGTGCCGCTCGATCAGGCCCTTGAGGATGATCTCGTCGCACTCGCCGCGGTGCCAGGTGGCCGGATCGGTGCTGACCAGCTGCTCGGCCGTGGACAGCACCGGCTCGAGCGCCACCATGGCGAGGTTGCAGCGCTTCTCGAAGGCCCGGTCGGCGTCGTACACGTAGGCGATGCCGCCCGACATGCCGGCCGCGAAGTTGCGCCCGGTCTCGCCGAGCACCACCACCGTGCCGCCAGTCATGTACTCGCAGCCGTGATCACCGGTGCCCTCGACCACTGCGGTGCCGCCGGAGTTGCGCACGCAGAAGCGCTCGCCGGCCACGCCGCTGATGAAGGCCTCGCCCTCGATCGCGCCGTACATCACGGTGTTGCCCACGATGATGTTCTGGTCGGACTGGCCGCGGAAGTCATTGGTGGGCCGCACCACGATGCGGCCGCCCGACAGGCCCTTGCCGACATAGTCGTTGCCCTCGCCCACCAGATCGAGGGTGATGCCGCGGGCGAGGAAGGCGCCGAAGCTTTGCCCCGCCGTGCCGCTGAACTGCACGTGGATGGTGTCCTCGGGCAGGCCCTCGTGGCCGTGCTTGAGCGCGACCTCGCCCGAGAGCATGGTCCCGGCGGTGCGGTTGACGTTGCGGATGGGCAGGATGAACGAGACCTTCTCGCCGCGCTCGAGCGCCGGGCGGGCCAGTTCGATCAGCTTGCGATCGAGGGCATGATCGAGGCCGTGATCCTGCGTGGCCACCTGGCGGCGCGGCGTGTCGGCCGGCACCCGCGGCAGCTGGAACACCCGGGAGAAGTCGAGCCCGCGCGCCTTCCAGTGGGCCACACCGCGACGGGTGTCGAGCAGGTCGGCGCGGCCGATCAGGTCCTGGAAGCGGCGGATGCCCAGGCTGGCCATCAGCGCGCGCACCTCCTCGGCGACGAAGAAGAAGTAGTTGACCACATGCTCGGGCTTGCCCTGGAAACGCTTGCGCAGCACCGGATCCTGGGTGGCCACGCCCACCGGGCAGGTGTTGAGGTGGCACTTGCGCATCATGATGCAGCCCTCGACCACCAGCGGCGCGGTGGCGAAGCCGAACTCGTCGGCGCCGAGCAGCGCGCCGATCAGCACATCACGGCCGGTCTTCATCTGGCCGTCGGCCTGCACCACGATGCGGCCGCGCAGGCCGTTGAGCACCAGGGTCTGCTGGGTCTCGGCGAGGCCCAGCTCCCAGGGCGTGCCGGCATGCTTGATCGACGACAGCGGCGAGGCGCCGGTGCCGCCATCGTGGCCGGCGATGACCACATGGTCGGCCTTGGCCTTGGCCACGCCCGCGGCCACGGTGCCCACGCCCACCTCCGACACCAGCTTCACCGAGATCGAGGCCCGGTAATTGGCATTCTTGAGGTCGTGGATCAGCTGGGCGAGATCCTCGATGGAGTAGATGTCATGGTGCGGCGGCGGCGAGATCAGGCCGACACCCGGCACCGAGTAGCGCAGCATGCCGATGTAATCGGACACCTTGTGGCCCGGCAGCTGGCCGCCCTCGCCGGGCTTGGCGCCCTGGGCCATCTTGATCTGGATCTGGTCGGCGCTGGACAGGTACTCGGCGGTGACGCCGAAGCGGCCCGAGGCCACCTGCTTGATCTTCGAGCGCAGCGAGTCACCGGCCTTGAGCACGATGTCGGACTCGATGCGCGAGGCGCCGATCACCTTGCCCACGGTGTCGCCATCGGCGATGGTGGAGCGGCCGGCGCGCAGCTCGGCCCGGTAACGCATCGCGTCCTCGCCGCCCTCGCCGGTGTTGCTCTTGCCGCCGATGCGGTTCATGGCCACCGCCAGCGTGGTGTGCGCCTCGGTGGAGATCGAGCCGAGCGACATCGCGCCGGTGGCGAAGCGCTTGACGATCTCGGCCGCCGGCTCGACCTCGTCGAGCGGCACCGGCGTGCAGGCGTCGGTGCGCAGGTCGAACAGGCCGCGCAGCGTCATGTGCCGCGCGCTCTGGTCGTTGATCAGCTTGGCGTACTCCTGGTAGGTCGAGAAGCTGCCCGAGCGGGTGCTGTGCTGCAGCTTGGCGATCGCATCGGGCGTCCACATGTGGGCTTCGCCGCGGATGCGGAAGGCGTACTCGCCGCCGGCATCCAGGGCGCCGGCCATCACCGGGTCGTCGCTGAAGGCCGCGCGATGCAGGCGGATCGCCTCCTCGGCCACCTCGAACACGCCGATGCCCTCGACATTGGATGCGGTGCCGGTGAAGTAGCGGTCGACGAGCCGACGCGACAGGCCGATCGCCTCGAAGATCTGCGCGCCGCAGTAGCTCATGTAGGTGGAGATGCCCATCTTGGACATGACCTTGTTCAGGCCCTTGCCCACCGCCTTGATGTAGTTCTTGACCGCCTTGTCGGCGGCCGCCTCGCCACCGCCGGCATTGAGACTGCGCAGGGTCTCGATCGCGAGGTAGGGATGGATCGCCTCGGCGCCGTAGCCGGCGAGCAGGGCGAAGTGATGCACCTCGCGCGCCGAGCCGGTCTCGACCACCAGGCCGGTGCTGGTGCGCAGGCCCTTGTCGACCAGGTGCTGGTGCACCGCGCTCATGGCCAGCAGCGCGGGGATGGCCACGCTCCCGGGCGCCACCTTGCGGTCAGAGACGATCAGGATGTTGTAGCCGGAACGCACCGCGTCCTCGGCCTGCGCGGCTAGCGAGGCGAGCCGCGCCTCGATGCCTTCGGCACCCCAGGCGAGCGGATAGCAGACATCGAGCTCGAAGGCCTTGAACTTGTCGTCGGTGTAATGCTCGATGTGGCGGATCTTGGCCATGTCCTCGGCATCGAGGATGGGCTGCGAGACCTCCAGGCGCATCGGCGGGTTGATGTTGTTCAGGTCGAGCAGGTTGGGCTTGGGACCGATGAACGACACCAGCGACATCACCAGCTGCTCGCGGATCGGGTCGATCGGCGGGTTGGTCACCTGCGCGAACAGCTGCTTGAAGTAGTTGTAGAGCGGCTTGTTCTTGTCGGAGAGCACCGCCAGCGGCGAGTCGTTGCCCATCGAGCCCACCGCCTCTTCGCCGGCCTGCGCCATCGGGGTCATCAGGAACTTGATGTCCTCCTGGGTGTAGCCGAAGGCCTGCTGGCGATCGAGCAGGGAGGCGAGCGGCCGGTTGGCGGCCTCGTCGACCTGCACATCGCGGCGCTGCGCGTCGAGCTCGTCGAGCTTGATGCGGATGGCCTCGATCCACTCGCGATAGGGCTTGCTGTTGGCGAGCTGATGCTTGAGCTCGGCGTCATCAATGATGCGGCCCTGCTCGAGATCGATCAGGAACATCTTGCCGGGCTGCAGGCGCCACTTCTTGACAATCCGGCTCTCGGGAATGGGCAGCACGCCCGACTCGGAGGCCATGATCACCATGTCGTCGTCGGTCACGCAGTAGCGCGCCGGGCGCAGGCCGTTGCGGTCCAGGGTGGCGCCGATCTGGCGGCCGTCGGTGAAGGCGATGGCCGCCGGGCCGTCCCAGGGCTCCATCATGGCGGCGTGGAACTCGTAGAACGCGCGCCGCTTCTCGTCCATCAGGGCGTGCTGCTCCCAGGCCTCCGGGATCATCATCATCATCGCGTGGGCGATGGGGTAACCGGCCATCACCAGCAGCTCGAGGCAGTTGTCGAAGGTGGCGGTGTCAGACTGCCCCGCGTAGACGATCGGATAGAGCTTGGGCAGGTCTTCGGCCAGCACCGGCGAGCGCATCACGCCCTCGCGGGCCCGGAGCCAGTTGTAGTTGCCCTTGACGGTGTTGATCTCGCCGTTGTGCGCGATCAGCCGGTAGGGGTGGGCCAGCGGCCACTCCGGAAAGGTGTTGGTCGAGAAGCGCTGGTGCACCAGTGCCAGCGCCGACACGAAGCGCGGATCCTGCAGATCGCGGTAGTACTGGCCGACCTGACCGCACAGCAGCAGGCCCTTGTAGACGATGGTGCGCGCCGACATCGACGGCACGAAGTACTCCTTGCCGTACTTCAGGTTCAGCGCCTGGATGGCATGGCTGGCCATCTTGCGGATGACATAGAGCTTGCGTTCCAGGGCGTCGGTGACCATGACATCGGGGCCGCGGCCGATGAAGATCTGGCGGATCACCGGCTCCTTGGCCTTGACCGTGGGCGACATCGCCATGTCGCGGTCGATCGGCACATCGCGCCAGCCCAGCAGCACCTGGCGCTCGGCACGCACCGCCCGCTCGAGCTCCTGCTCGCAGGCCAGCCGCGAGGCATGCTCCTTGGGCAGGAAGACGATGCCCACGCCATACTCGCCCGCGGGCGGCAGCGTCACGCCCTGCGCGGCCATCTCCTCGCGGAAGAACTGGTCGGGAATCTGGGTGAGGATGCCCGCGCCGTCGCCCATGAGCGGATCGGCACCCACCGCGCCGCGGTGATCGAGGTTGCACAGGATCTGCAGACCCTGCTCGATGATGCGATGGCTCTTCTTGCCCTTGATGTGGGCCACGAAGCCCACGCCGCAGGCATCATGCTCGTTGGCGGGGTCGTAGAGGCCCTGCGCCTCGGGAGCGCCGGCAAGCGGCTCGCCGTCGGTGGGAATCTGGCTGCCGACCGGATGAGGGTCGGGGAGGTGCTGGCTGTGCATCTCGGCGCTCCGCGCTGTCGCTGGGTGAACCCGTGCAGGGTCGTCCTGTCGGGGCGTCCCGCAGGGCTGTCCTGCGCTGGCGTCCGGAACACGGCACAAGGGGCGATTGCGGCAGTGCAGCGAACCGAACGCGGACGAACCTTGCACTATACAAGGGCGTCCTCTGGTTTTGAAGCAATCCGAGTGCCAGGGTAGGACAGTGCGGCCTGGCGCCGCAGGCGGCAGCCGCCCCCGGCGCGGCGCGGGAAAGGCCGTCGACCGCCCCCCGGCCGCGCCAGCGCGACCCTCAGGGGTGCGGCCCCCAGGGCGCGGGCATCAGCAGCTTGTTGTCCTGCTCGCGCAGCAGCGGGCGCAGCTTGCGGGCGAAGGCCATGAAGGCTTCGTCGGCGAACAGCCCGGCCCAGAAGGCGCGCCGGTCGGCATCGTCGTGGAACTTCCAGAGATGGACGAGTTCGTTGAGGGCGCCGATGTCGCCGGTGAAGTAGCCCACCAGGCGGTCGGGATGGCGGGCGATGGCCGGATAACCCTCGGTGCGGTAGAGCTCGATGACCTCAGCCATCTTGCCCACCACCACCTGGTAGGTGCGTTGCTCGTAGATTGCCATGACGGGGTCTCCTGAAGGGTTGCGGGGTTCAGGCCGGGTCGGGCGCGGCCGGCCGCGGCTCGGTCTGACTGGCATCGGGCAGCAACGAGGCGCAGGCCAGCGTGACCACCGCGATCGCGGCCATGAGGAGCAGCAGCCACTGGAAACCCGAGGCCTTGACGATCGGCCCGAGCGCCCAGACCGCGAGGGAGCTCACCCCGAAGGACACGCCGATGCGGATGCCCGACACCCGCGAGCGCATGCGGTCATCGACATAGCGCACGACCATGGCGTCGGTGAACGGGATGGCGCCGAAGATCGACACCATGATGGCCACCTGCAGGATGAACAGCCACCAGCCCTGGGCACTGGCCGCGGCCAGCAGCAGCGGCGCCTGCAGCATGACCACCCCGACATAGATGCGCTTGAGCGGATAGCGGTCGATGAGCCGGCCGACCACGATCTGGGCGAGCGAGGCCACCGCATACACCGAGGCGAGCAGCAGGCCGAGCGTGGCCGGGTCTTCGATGATGCCGGCGAAGCGCTCGCGCAGCAGCTGGCCGTTGCCGTTGGTGGTGAAGTTGAAGAGCAGGCTGCCGGTGATCGCGGTGATGGTCATGATCAGCACGATGCGCAGCATCACCGCGCGCGGCAGCGACACCACCTTGGCCGTGCGCCGGGCCGGCGGCTCGGTCTCGCGCGGGGCGACCACGGCAAAGGCCACCCCGGCCGCGATCGAGGCCAGCCCGGGCAGCGCGAAGGCCATGCGCCAGCCGAAGTGCTTGACCAGCAGCCCGGTGACCAGGGCCGCGATCGCGATGCCGAGGTTGCCGACCAGGCCGTTGAAACCGATGGTGATGCCCGGGTTGCGGGCGCCCTGCACCAGCATGGGAATGCCCACCGGGTGATAGATGGAGGAGAACGCGCCGAGCAGGGTGAGCGCCGCGGCCATCGACCAGGGCCCCTGGGTGCAGGCCACCAGCAGCGCCGAGGCGCCCATGCCGAAGAAGAACAGCACCATCATGGCCCGCCGGCCCCAGAGATCGCCCAGGCGCCCGGCCGGCAGCGAGCCCAGCCCGAAGAGCAGGAAGGCCCCGGCGCTGTAGGGCATGAGGTCTTCCCAGCGCTGCACGCCGAACTCGGCGGCGATGGTGGTCACCGCCGTGGCGAAGATCAGCAGGAACATGTGGTCGATGGCATGGCCCAGGTTGAGCAGGGCCGCCACGCCGCGTGAGGGAACCATGGGATGCCTCCCGGGTCAGGCCGCGGGCTCACGGCGCGCGGCGAGCGCGCCAGCGGCCAGCGGGGAGTTCAGCAGGGCCTGCGCCGCCGGACCGTCACCGGCCAGCCGCAGGAACTCCCGGATCGCGAAGCGATCGGTCATGCCGGCAATATAGTCGGCCACTGCCCGCGGGCCAATCGCCGCATTCCGGATCCGGTGCTCGGCCGGCAGCAGGGCCGGATCGGCCAGGAAGCGCTCGAACAGGCCGCTCACCACCTTGCGCGCCTCGTCCATCACGGCCACCACCTGGGCGTGCCGGTAGAGCCGGTTGCGCAGCAGCCGCTTCAGCGGCCGCACCCGCGAGAGCATGCCGGGCGAGAAGCCCGCCAGGGCCGGCGCGCGGCGCACCGCCTCGGCGTCGGCCGGTGCCACCGACGCAATCCGCCGCCCGGTCTCGGCGAGCAGGTCGCTGATCCGCTCGTCGATCATCCGGCGCAGCACCTCGTGGATGAGACGGCGCTCGGCCAGCCCCGGAAAGCGGGCCCGCACTGCCTCGGCATGCGCGGCGAAGATCGGCACCGAATCGAGTTCGGCCACACCGAGCAGACCCGATCGCAGGCCATCATCGACATCATGGTGGTCATAGGCGATCTCGTCGGCGAGGTTGGCCACCTGCGCCTCCAGGCTGGGCTGGCGCCCGGTGAGGAAGCGCTCGCCGATCTCGCCCAGACCGCGGGCATTGGCCGCGGAGCAGTGCTTGAGAATGCCCTCGCGGGTCTCGAAGCACAGGTTCAGCCCGTCGAACTCGCCATAGCGCTGCTCGAGCTCGTCGACCACGCGCAGCGACTGCAGGTTGTGCTCGAAACCGCCCCACGGCGCCATGCTGGCGGCCAGCGCGTCCTGTCCGGCGTGGCCGAAGGGGGTGTGGCCAAGGTCGTGGGCGAGCGAGATGGCCTCGATCAGGTCCTCGTCCAGCCGCAGCCGGCGCGCGATCGAGCGCGCGATCTGCGCGACCTCGATGGAATGGGTGAGGCGGGTGCGGAACAGGTCGCCCTCGTGGTTGACGAAGACCTGGGTCTTGTATTCCAGCCGGCGGAAGGCGGTGCAGTGGACGATGCGGTCGCGGTCGCGCTGGAACTCGCTGCGCGGCGCGGCCGGCGGCTCGGGATGCCGGCGCCCGCGCGAGGCGGCGGGATCGGCTGCCCAGGGGGCCTGTGCGCCGGTCACCACAGGCCCTCGGGCACCGCCGGCTCAGGCGGCCAGGGTCTGACGCAGTGCCGACTCGGGCACCTTGCGCAGGGCCGCCCGGCCGATGGCCTCGAGCACCACGAAGCGCGGTGCGCCCTGCTCGGCCTTCTTGTCGACGCTCATCAGCTCGATCCAGCGCTCGTAGGGCCAGACCGGCGCGCGCACCGGCAGACCGGCATCGGCGATGACCGCGGTGAGCCGCGCCACCTGCTCGCGGGGGAGATGGCCCAGTCGGCAGGAAAGCTCGGCGGCCTGGACCATGCCCGCGCCCACCGCCTCGCCATGCAGCCAGGTGCCATAGCCGGTGCCGGCCTCGATGGCATGCCCGAAGGTGTGACCGAAGTTGAGGATGGCGCGAAGCCCGCCCTCGCGCTCGTCGCGCGCGACCACATCGGCCTTGATCTCGCAGCTTCGGGCGATCGCCCGCGCCATGGCCTGCGGCTCGCAGGCGCGCAGCGCCGCCATGTCGCGCTCGATGGCGTCCAGATAGGCGGGATCGGCGATGGCGCCGTGCTTGATCACCTCGGCCAGACCGGCGGAGAGCTCGCGCGGCGGCAGTGTGCGCAGGGTGTCGGTGTCGGCGAGCACCAGCCGCGGCTGGTGGAAGGCGCCGACCATGTTCTTGCCCTCGGGGTGGTTGATGGCGGTCTTGCCGCCCACCGAGGAATCGACCTGCGCGAGCAGCGTGGTGGGCACCTGGACGAAATCCACCCCGCGCTGGTACACGGCGGCCGCGAATCCCGCCATGTCGCCGACCACGCCACCCCCCAGGGCGATGATCAGGCAGCCGCGATCGAAGCGGGCGCGCAGCAGGGCATCGAACACACGGTTCAGGCTGTCCCAGGTCTTGTTCGCCTCGCCCGCGGGCAGCGTCACATCGACCACCGCGGCCGGGGCCTGGCCAAGCCCGGCGCGCAGGCGGTTGCGATACAGGGGACCGACCTGGTCATCGGTGACGATGGCCACCTGCCGGCCGCCCGCCAGACGGGTGAGCGCCTCGGCGCCGTCGATCAGGCCGGGGCCGATCAGGATGGGATAGCTGCGCTCGGCGAGCGCGACATCGATGGTTCTCATGGCTGGGGATCGGCGCAGGCAAGCGGTGGCGGCAGGGCCGCGAGGATGTCCTGGGCGGTGCGCTCCACCGGGTGGCGCCCGGTGCGCACCACCCGGTGTGCGGTCTCGCGGTAGAGCGGATCGCGGGCCTCGACCAGCTCGGCGATGCGCGCCCGCGGGTCGGCTGTGCGCAGCAGTGGCCGCACCCGGTCGTTGCGCAGCCGCTGCCAGAGTTCACCCGGCGCGGCGTGCAGATAGATGGTGAAGCAGCGCTGACGCAGCAGCTCCCGGTTGGCGGCCACGGTGACCGCGCCCCCGCCGGTGGCCAGCACGATGCCGGTCATGGTGGTGAGGTCTTCGAGCAGCTGCGACTCGCGGCGGCGGAAGCCGGCTTCGCCCTCGAGTTCGAAGATGGTGGTGATCGGCACGCCGCAGCGGGCCTCGAGTTCGCGATCGGCATCGACGAACCGGCGGCCGAGCAGGCCTGCCACCCGGCGGCCGACCGTGGACTTGCCGCTGCCCATCATGCCGATCAGGCACAGCGGGGCGCCTGGCGGCAGGTCAGGGGACTCCGGTGGCGGCGGCGAGCCCTCGCCGCGGTGTTCTTGCTGCATGGGCCGAGAGCTTATCAGCCCCCGGCCTGGCCGCCCCTGCGGCCTACGGGCGCGCGGCGATCAGTTCGCGCTGGCGCAATTGGCGGTGGTGCCGAAGGGCGATTTCCATCCCGGCGGCGCGACGGTCTGCGCAGAGATGTCCGAGGCCAGCACCGGGAGGGTGATCTGACGCTGCGAGAACACCTCGGTGCCGGCGATCGCGGTGATGGTCACCCGCAGCCGCACGGTCGCCCAGTTGGCGTACTCGCGCGGGTACTCGATCTGCAGGTTCGCGAAGCCGCTCTTGTCGGTGCGGCTGTCGGTGGCCAGCACCCGGGTCACGGCCACATTGGCGGGGTCGAGCAGGTTGTTGCCATTCAGGTCTTCGCCCGGATCGAGCTGCAGGTTGCCGTTGAGGTCTTCGCTTGCGCACTGGAAGGGCGGGCTGCTGATGGTCTCGCCGCTCGGCTGCCAGGCCGTGCCATTCCAGAAGTACTGGCCCTTGTAGAAATTCACGCCCACCAGCTGGGCCTGGACCAGCGCACCCTCCACCGGGTTGCCGGCACTGTCGGTGACCAGCGCGGTCCAGGGCATCGCATACTTGGTGCTCTCGGTGGCCTCGAGCTGATTGCCGGTGCCGATGCGCACCACCAGCTCCTGCTTGGAGGCGGTCAGCGTCGCCTGGCTGCTGATCGCGGTGCCGGGCAGCGAGGCCCGGATCACGATCTGGTTGTTGCCGGTGGAATTGGCCCCCGGGAAGAACGCCACCGAGGCCACGCCCGAGCTGTCGGTGGTGGCCACCGCAGGTTCGATGCGGCCGTTGCTCGGGTCGGCCAGGGCCGCGAAGCTGACGATCGAGCCCTTCACCGGGTTGTCGGCGGCATCGCGCACCACCGCGATCAGCTGGCTGGAACTGGTGCCGCTGCTCGAGAGGTTCACGCCGATGTTGGCGGGGCTGGCCTGGAGCGTGATCTTGGCGGGCGTGCGGCTGACGAACTCCACCCGCTGCTGGTTGGAGAGGCTGCCGGCAACCGCGGTGATGGTCGAGATGCCCGCCGTGGAGGCCGTGATGGTCGTCGTGGCCAGACCATTGGCGTCGGTGGCGGCCGTGGCCGGCGTGACCGTGCCGCGCGTGGCCAGGAAGCTCACGCTCTGACCGGCCTGGGGTGCGCCGTTGACCAGATACCGAACCGTGACCGACTGCAGCGTCGACACCGGCACCTCCTGCGAAGGCGCGGGATCGAGGAAGGACAGCAGGGTGCCCGAGACGGTCACCGGCAGGGTGGCACTGGCGTTCAGGGCTGCGGCGCTGGCGGTGAGGGTATCGCTGCCCCCGACCGTGCCGGTCACGGTGAACCGGGCCTGGCCGGCTGCGTCGGTGGTGACCGAGGCCGCCGACAGCGCATTGCTGGCCGCCGACTTGATCGCCACCACGGCGCCGGCAATGGCCGTGCCGGCCGAGTTGCGCAGGCTCACGGTGAATTCATTGGCCGCCTGGGCCACCAGCGTGGCCGGGCCGCTCAGCGAAAGCTGGGTGCCCGTCACCGCCACCGGCACGCTCTTCACCAGGGACCCGGTGGTGGCGGTGACCGTGATGGTGCGATTGGCGGCATCGGAGATCGACAGCGTGGCCGTGGCCGTGCCGCTGGCGTCGGTGCGGGCGTTGACCACCTGCAGCACCGAGCCGGTGTCGGTGGTGGCGAACTTCACATCCTGGTTGGCCATCGACCGGTTCGAGGCATCCTTGACGATCGCGGTGATGGAGGCGGTGGTACGACCGTCCGAACCGATGGAGGGCACACTGGTGGTGACCTGCACGGCTGCCGGGTCTGAGCCGGACGAGCTGCTGCCCGAGAACCCGAAGGGTTGCGCACCCGCGCCGGAGCCGCCACCGCCGCCGCAGGCGGCCAGCGAGACCATCAGCAGCAGCGCCAGCATCGCCGCGATCAGCCGGGACATCAGGCTGGATTCAATCGGTGGTGTCATGTGTCGTTTCTCGGTCGGAATCAATCGGGTCGGGATGACTTGCGTGGTCATGGCAGGCGGGCTTCAGCGCGCCGCCGCGGCCACATCGTTCACCACCCTCGGGGTGAGGAAGACCAGCAGTTCGGTGCGATCGTTGCGCCGCTGTGTGTTCTTGAAGGCATTGCCGATCACCGGCAGGTCGCCCAGCAGCGGCACCTTGCTGGTGAGGTTGCGCTCGATCTGCTCGTAGATGCCGCCGATCACGACGGTGCCGCCGTTCTCCACCAGCACCTGCGTGCGCACCGCGCGGGTGTCGATCGCGAAGCCGGAGGTGGTGAGCTGGCCGACCTGATCGCGGTTGACCGCCACATCGAGGATGACATTGCCCTCGGGCGTGATCTGCGGGGTGACCTCCAGCCGAAGGCTGGCCTTGCGGAAGGAGACCGCGGTCGCGCCGCTGGCGGTGGCCTGCTGGAAGGGCAGCTCGGTACCCTGCTCGATCGAGGCCTTGCTCTGGTCGGCGGTGAGCACCCTCGGACTCGAGATGATCTTGCCGCGCTGGTCGGATTCCAGGGCCGAAAGCTCGAGGTTCAGGAACCGGGTGAGGCTGGAGCCGAACAGGCTGATCGCGAAGCTCGCCGGGCTCGAACCCGAGATCGGCGTGGCCGGCAGGTTCACGAAGTTCGTGTTCTCGAGGGCAGTCAGCCGCCCCAGTCCGGCCGCATTCAGACCCGACAGGTCGGAACCCGCCTGGGAGGACAGATCGTTGACGCCACGCAGGTTGCCCGAGACGGTGCCGAAAGTGCCGCCGACAAGGCTCTGGCCGGCACCGTAGGTAGGCACATTGAGGGCGGTGGGCGTGCCGGTCACCGGGTCAGTGACGCTCACAGTGCGGTAGCGGGTGGACGAGATGTCGTTGAGCCCGAGCTTGACGCCGAGATTGCGCGAGAACTTGTCGTCGGCCTCGACGATCCGGGCCTCGATCAGCACCTGGCGCACCGAGATGTCGACCTGCGAGATCAGCTTGCGTACCGACTCCAGCCGCTGCGCGGTGTCCTGGATGAACAGCTTGTTGGTGCGCGCGTCGAACACCGCGCTGCCGCGCTTGGACAGCACGGGCTGGCGCGGATCGGAGAGCAGCTTGGCGAGGTTCTCGGCCTTCTGGTAGTTGAGCTGGAAGATCTCGGTGCGCACCGGCTCGATGTCGGCGATCTGCTGACGAGCCTCGAGTTCGAGCTTTTCCTTGGCGGCGAGTTCCTCGCGCGGCGCAATCAGGACCACATTGCCGCTCTTGCGCATGTCCAGGCCCTTGGCCTGCAGCACGATGTCCAGCGCCTGATCCCAGGGCACATCCTTCAGCCGCAGGGTGACATTGCCGGTCACCGAGTCGCTGGTGACGATGTTCAGGTTGGTGAAGTCGGCGATCACCTGAAGCAGCGCACGCACATCGACATTCTGGAAGTTCAGCGACAGGCGCTCGCCGCGGTAGCCCTGCGGACCGCCCACCCGGGTCGGGTCCTCGCGCACCGGCCTGACCTCGACCACGAACTGGCTGTCGCTCTGGTAGGCGTTGTGTTCCCACAGACCCTGCGGCTCGATCACCAGCCGGGCGTTTTCGCCCTGCTGGGAGGCGCGCACCGAACGGATCGGCGTGCCGAAGTCATTCACATCGAGCACACGGCGCAGGTTCTCCGGCAGCCGGCTGTTGAGGAAGTCCACGACCAGCGTCTGGCCCTGCTGCCGGATGTCCACGCCGACTCCGGCGCTGGACAGGTCGACCACCACCCGGCCCTCGCCGGCCTTGCCACGCCGGAAGTCGATGTCGCGCAGCGCATGCCGCGCACCCGCCGGCGTGACGGCGGCGGCGCCGACCGCGGGCAAGGGGCTGAAGCGGGTGGCGCTCTCGGCGGCGGGTTCGGCCGCCGCCGGCGCGAGCGCGACCAGCACGGTGCTGCCCTCGATGGTGGTGGTGTAGGCCATCGGCCGCTTGAGGTTGAGCACCACGCGCATGCGACCGCCGGCCTGAACCAGCGCGACGCTGCGCACATCGCCCTGAGCGAGCTCCAGGCTCGACTGGCCCGCCTTGTTCTCGGTATCAGGAAAATCCAGGGCGATCCGCGGCGGCGTGTTGATCGAGAAGCCACCCGGCATGGCGGCCGGCGGATTCTTCAGCCGGATCCGCAAGAGGGTGCCGGAGCCCTGCACCAGAGCCGTCACCGCCTCCACGGCGTTGGGCTGGACCCGGGCCGGGGCGGGGGGAGGCGTCGCGGCCTGGGCCTCGGCGCCACC
The DNA here is from genome assembly GCA_903934795.1 of uncultured bacterium. Classification (GTDB taxonomy): domain Bacteria; phylum Pseudomonadota; class Gammaproteobacteria; order Burkholderiales; family Burkholderiaceae_E; genus Quisquiliibacterium. The sequence goes on from CAIZPE010000203.1 coordinate 14,612, forward strand.
CGGCGTCTGAACCTGAACCTGGGCCGGCGCCGGTGCATTCACCTGCACCTGCACCTGGATCTGGGCGGGCGCCTGGGTCGCGGCAGGCGCCGATGCCGCCGGCTGGGCGGGAGCCTGGGCATGGGCCGAGGCCGCCAGCCAGAGGCAGCATGCCGTCGCCGTGCGCCATCGCGAAAGCACTGTCTTCGATCTGATCATCACCTGACCCCCTGGAGCCGCAGCGAGTTGTCCCTCTCGGACCAGTCGCCGGAACCGTCCTGCACCCATTCGCGGACCAGCACCTCGGTCTCGGTGATCTTCACCACCTTCCCGAAATTGGTGCCGACATGATTTCCCACCTTCACCTGGTGGACTGTCTTGCCCACCTGCAGCAGCGCGAACTGCTGGCCGCCGCTGGTCAGATGTCCCACCAGCCGGATGGTGTCCAGCGGGAAGCTCTCCAGCGCCTCGCGGCGACGGTTCTGATCCGGTCGCGGACCAGTGCCGCCGCCGCGGGTTGCGATCGGCTCCGCCGACACGGCGATCCTGGCCATCGCGAAGGGCTCGACCAGATCATTCGCCTCGTAGCGGAACGCCACCGGTTTTTTCGGCGGATCGAGCTTTTGCTTGAGCTTGGCCGTCTGTTCGCGCTTCTCGGCCATCCAGGCGGTCAGTTCCGCCTGGTCATCGGCACAGCCAGCCAGCAGACCGGCAAGCAGCAGGACGAGCCCGGCACGCCCGCGGATCATTTGCCACCCCCTGCCTTGGCCTTGGCGCGCTGCGTGCTGCTGACCTCGTCGGGATCGAGGTAGCGGTAGGTCTTGACCACGGCATCCATGGTGAGCGTGGTGTTCCGCTCGCTGGCGGTCACGCTGATGTTGTTGAGGGTGACGATCCGCGCCAGGTTCGCAATGTCGCTCGCAAAGCCCGCCAGCTCGTGATAGCCGCCCGTCATGCGGATGCCGATCGGCAGCTCGGCATAGAACTCGCGCGCCGCAGGCTGGCCCGGCTTGAACAGCACCAGCTCCAGTCCACGGGCATGCCCGGCCTGCGTGATGTCGGACAGCAGCGCGTCCATCTCGGCGCGGTTGGGCAGCTGCTTCTCGAGCTGGGCCACGTACAGCGCCACCTGCCGCTTCTGGCCGCGCAGCACATCCAGGTTGATCGCACTGGACAGCTTCTCGGCGTACTGCTGCTTCAGGACGACTTCACGCTCCTCACCGGATTTCAGATCGGCAATCTGGGTGCTCCAGAACAGGATCGCGGCCAGCACCTGCACGACGAGGAACACGGCGGCAAGCAGGATCGCCCGCGGCAGCGGCGGCCACAGGCCGGGATGGCGGCCCTGCAGGCCCTCGAACTGGCGGCCGACCGCGGCGAGGTCGATCGATGGCATCTTCAGACTGGGCATGGCGGCGTCACTTCTTTGGCGCGGGCGGCGCGCCGGCGGGCGGCACGGCGCCAGCCGCCGCCTTGGTCGCCGCGTCGGCGGCGGCCTTCTTCTCGGCCCGCTCGACATCGGTGCGGGAACGGATGCCGGCGATCATCGAGAACTCGAACACCAGCCGGGCTTCGCGGCCGGGCATCTGGCCGGGCACCGGTTGACCGGCCCTGATCTCGATGAGCTCCGGCCGCTCGAGCCACACCGTGTCGTTGGCCAGGGTCTTGTAGAGCGCCGACACCTGGGCGTTGGACTGCGCCAGACCCGTGAGGAACAGACGCGAACCATCCTGCTTCATCGTGCGCAGGGTCATGCCATTGGGCACCCGCCGGACCAGCTCGTCAAAGAGGTGGACCGGAATGGTGCGATCGCGCTCCAGGCTCTCCACCGCGTTCTGGCGTGCGGTCAGCGCCTCGATCTCCTGGCGCAGCTGGCCGATCTCCTTGATCTCGGCCTCGAGTTTCCGGTTGGCATTCTCGATGAACACATTGCGCGTCCGCTGTCCCTCTTCGAGGGCGGCGATGGCCACCGAAACCGCGGCAGCGCTCACCAGGCCAAGCAGCGCCACCAGAAGGGCCAGGGTGACGAACTCCTTCTTGCGCTTCTCGCGCAGGCGTTCCCGGTGCGGCAGCAGGTTGATGCGGATCACTCGCTGAACCTCCGCAGCGCAAGCCCGCAGGCGGTGACGAGGGCCGGCGCATCGAAGCGCAGCTGCCGCTCGCGGATCGACTCGGCGATCTCCATGCCCTGAAAGGGCGTGAGGATCTCGGCCGGCGCCTGTGCCCGCTCGGCGATCGCCTCCGACAGGCCGGGAACCACGCAGGCGCCGCCAGCCAGGAAGATGCGGTCCACCCGGGTGTACGGGGTGGATGTGTAGAAGAACTGCAGGGCACGCGCAAGGTCGCTCGCGCCCTGCTCCAGGAACGGCGCGAGCACGTCGGCCTGATAGTTGTCCGGCAGTTCGCCGGTTTTCTTCTTGAGCTCGGCCTCCTCCTGGCTCAGGCCGTACAGGCGCATGAGGTCCAGGGTGAGCTGCTGGCCGCCGAAGGCCTGCTCGCGCTCGAACACGGTCTCGCCGTTGAAGACCATGGAAACACGGGTGACCATCTGGCCGATGTCGAAGACCGCCAGGACCATGCCCTGCCCGGCACCGGGCATGAACGCGGTGACATGGTCGAGCGCAGCCCTGGCGGCAAGCGAGTCGACATCGACGATCGTCGGGCGCAGGCCGCACATCTCGGCCACCGCCACGCGGTCCTCGACCTTCTCGCGGCGCGAGGCCGCCAGCATCACATCGACCTCGGAGGGATCGTTCGGCGAAGGACCGACCACCTGAAAGTCGAGGCTCACCTCCTCGATGGCGAAGGGCACGTACTGGCTGGCTTCCGACTCGACCTGGAACTCATACTCTTCATCGCTCAGGCCCGCGGGGAGGCTGATCCGCTTGGTGATCACTGCCGAGGCCGGCATGGCCAGGGCGACATCGCGGGTCCGGGTGTTCATGCGACGGATCGCGCGCGCCAGCGCCTCGGCCACCATGTCGGGGTTTTCGATGTTGCCGTCGGCGATCGCGCCCTCGTCCAGCGGCTCGATCACATAACGCTGCAGGCGGATCGCGGCCTTGCTGCCCGGCACCAGTTCGACCGCCTTGATGCCGGACGAACTGATGTCGATGCCGAGCAGGCCCGGCGACGAGCGGGTGAACAGTGCTGGAAGCTTCAGACCCAATTTGTCCTCTGTGCTGACCCGGGGAAAACCCTTCCGGCAAAAGCAGTTGCGTCATGAACATGAGACGCTGGCTCAAGGCCGATTCCGGGTCTGGACACTCTAGTGGCTTTTGCGCGAGCCACCACGCGCCCCGTCGCCCTTCCGTCGTACGCAGCCGACCATCCGGCGACCTGTGACTTATTCCTCGTTTTCGGCCCCCATGGACGGTCGATCCCGGCGCATCGACGGCGCCGCCGGTCGTCGCGGACAGGCGCACCGCGGCCGGTCCCGACCCGGACCCGGCCCGTATAATCAGCGCGCCTGAAGATGCTTTCCGCAGCATCGCAACCCACCTGAAGGCCCCGCCATCTCCGACGCATCCCCGTCCTCGCGCAAGTCCGCATCGCCCTGGGCACGCGCGATCCTGCTGCTGCTGGGCGTGCCGGTGGCGCTCGCGCTCGCCGGCGCACTCGCGCTGGCGCTGATGGTGATGCTCGCCAGCGATCGGCTGCCCGCGCTCGACGAGCTCACCGACTACCGGCCGAAGGTGCCGCTGCGCATCTACTCGGCGGAGGGCGAGCTGCTCGGCGAATACGGTGACGAGCGGCGCAGCGTGGTGCGCATCGGTCAGGTGCCCGCGCTGATGAAGAACGCGGTGCTTGCCGCCGAGGACTCCCGTTTCTTCGAGCACGGCGGCATCGATTTCAAGGGCATCGCGCGGGCTGCGTTGTCGAACCTGTTCTCGGGCGGCCGCGACCAGGGGGCAAGCACCATCACCCAGCAGGTCGCGCGCAATTTCTATCTGTCGAGCGAGAAGACCTACACCCGCAAGATCTACGAGGCCATGCTGGCCCTTCGCATCGAGGAGAGCCTGACCAAGGAGCAGATCCTCGAGGTCTACATGAACCAGATCTTCCTGGGCAAGCGGGCCTACGGATTCGCCGCGGCGGCGCGCATCTACTTCGGCAAGACCCTCGATCAGCTCACACCCGCCGAGGCCGCGATGCTCGCGGGCCTGCCCAAGGCGCCCTCGCTCTACAACCCGCTGGTCAATCCCAAACGCGCCACCGAGCGCCAGCACTACATCCTCGCGCGCATGCACGAGATCGGTTCGCTGACCGAGGACGAGTATCAGGCGGCGCTGAAGCAGACCCTGCGCTACGCCTCGCCGGCGGGCGAGCTCGCCCAGCAGGCGCCCTACGCCGCCGAACTCGCCCGGCTGCTGGCCTACGACCTCTTCAAGGACGACATCTACACCGCCGGCATCAGCGTGCACACCACCATCCGTGCCGCCGAGCAGCGGGTGGCCACGGCCGCGGTCCGCCAGGGCGTCATCGACTATGACCGCCGCTACGGCTACCGTGGCCCTGAACGCTACATCGACCTGCCCGCCGGTCCGAGCGGCGTCGATGCGCTGATCGAGACCGCCCTCGACGAAACCCCCGATGTCGAGGAGTTCCGGACCGCGGTCGTGCTCGAGGCCGATGCGCGGGCGGTGCGGGTGTCGCGTGGCCGCGGCACCGTGATCACCATCGGCGGCGACGGCCTGAAGTTCGCGGCGTCCGCACTCTCCGAACGCGCACCGGTGGCACGCCGGCTGCGGCGCGGCGCGGTGATCCGGATCGCGGCGCTGAAGTCCGACTGGGAGATCACGCAGCTGCCCGAGGTGCAGGCGGCACTGGTCGCCTGCAGCCCCGAAGACGGCGCGGTACGCGCTCTGGTGGGCGGCTTCGATTTCAGCCGCAACAAGTTCAACCGGGTCACCCAGGCCTGGCGTCAGCCCGGCTCGAGCTTCAAGCCCTTCATCTATTCGGCGTCGCTCGAGAAGGGCTTCACGCCGTCATCGGTGATCGATGATGCGCCCTTCACCGTGAACCCCGCGCTCACCGGCGGGCAGGTCTGGGAGCCCAAGAACTACGACGGCAAGTTCGAGGGGCCGATGCGCATGCGGCAGGCGCTGGCACAGTCCAAGAACATGGTCTCGATACGCATCCTGCAGGCGATCGGCCCGCGCTACGCGCAGGACTACATCGCCCGTTTCGGATTCGACGAAGACAAGCACCCGGCCTATCTGACCATGGCCCTGGGCGCCGGCTCGGTGACCCCCTGGCAGATGGTCGGAGCCTATTCGGTGTTCGCCAACGGCGGCTACCGCATCGAGCCCTACCTGATCACCCGGATCACCGATGCCTCGGGCCGGGTGCTGGCCCAGTCCAGCCCGGTGAAGGCCGGCGACGAGAACACGCGGGCGATCGATGCCCGCAATGCCTTCATCATGGACAGCATGCTGCGCGGCGTGGTGCGCAATGGCACGGCCCGACGCGCGCTGTCGCTGAACCGCTCCGATCTGGCCGGCAAGACCGGCACCACCAACGACTCCCATGACGCGTGGTTCGCGGGCTACTCGCCCGCGGTGGTGGCCGTCACCTGGGTGGGCCATGACCAGCCGCGCAAGCTCGGCGACCGCGAGACCGGCGGCGGCCTCGCGCTGCCGATCTGGATGACCTACATGGGCAAGGCGCTCGCCGGGGTGCCCGACCAGACGCCCACCCCGCCGGAAGGCATCGTGGAAGTCAACGGCGAGTTCTACTACGCCGAGACGGCGCCGGCGGGCAAGCCCGCGCCGGTCAGCCCGGGTCGCTCAGCCGAACCGGCTGCCCAGACTGGGCGCTGACCAGTCGCGACAGGCTGGCGAAAAGCTCATCGCCGCTGCGTGTGTCGCGCCAGACCGCGCCGTCATGGCGGAAGTGGAAGCCGCCGGAGCGGGCCGCCACCCACATCTCGCGAACCGGCGCGTTGCCGTTCACGATCAGGCGCGAGTCATCCTCGAACTCGATCTCCAGGACAGGGCCGCTGCGACCGCTCTGGACATCGGCGCCGCAGGTATCGAGCGCGTCCTCGATGGCGGTGAGCAGGCGATCGCACTCGGCCTGGAACTCGGGTTCGGTCATGCTAGAGTGCCCTCATGAAATCCGGCCGCGTGGCAGCCATGCTGGGCGCAGGCGCGCTTGCGGCATGCCTGCTCGGTGCCTGCGGCCAGCGCGGCCCGCTGGTGCTGCCCAAGCCGCCGGAACCGCCATCCGCCGGCAAGGCGGGAAAGCCTCGGGCACCTGCCGCCGCGGGCGCACCGGCTGCGTCGCCAGCATCGGCGCCCGAAACCCGCTGAACGCCCACCGGCCGCCCCCAGGGGCGCGGCCGGACGAAAGGCCCGATCAGCGCAGGCCGGCGATGTAGTCGGAGACCGCCTTGATTTCGGCGTCGGAGAGCCGCGCGGCGATCGCGGACATCTGGGCGCTGTTCTTGCGCGCGCCCTGACGGAAGGCAACCAGCTGGGCCTCGGTGTACTCGGCGAACTGGCCGCCCAGGCGCGGATACTGGGCCGGAATGCCGGCGCCGTTCGGACTGTGGCAGCCGGCGCAGGCCGCCACCGACTTGGCGGCAATGCCGCCCCGGTAGATCTTCTGACCGAGCTCGACGGTGTCCTTGTTGCGGGCGGCCGCAGGCTTGAGCTTCTGCGAGGCGAACCAGGCCGAGAGGTTGCGCATGTCCTCATCGGAAAGCGTGGCCGCGAACCCGGCCATCACGGCATTGGCCCGCTCCGCTTCCTTGGCGCCCGGCTGAACCTTGAAGTTGCGCAACTGCTTGGTCAGGTAGTCAGCGTGCTGGGCGGCCAGCTTGGGGTTGGCCGGACTGGCGCTGTTGCCGTCCGCACCGTGGCAGGCGGCGCAGACCTCGGCCGCTTTCTGCTGACCCTTGGCAGGATCGACCTTGGCCGGCGCCTGGGCTTGTGCGTGGGCGCTGCCCGTCAGGACGATCAGGCCGACGGCAAGCCCGGCCATCAGGCGCGCCACATGCAGGCCTGCACGGCCCAGGCCACTGCCGGACCGGATCTCGGGCCGACCACAGGAGGAAAGGAACATCATGCGACGCTCACGAGCAGAGGGTGGGATAGGCGAGTCACGTAAACTCTCGATTCTACCGCAAGCCAAAGGTCGGAGGTCATCCGACGCCTCATGCGCCTCCTGAGCACCGCCCGATTCGCCACCACCGTCGCCCTGCCCCGGCAGATGCCCGCCGAAGGCCCCCCCGAGGTGGCCTTCGTGGGTCGATCCAATTCCGGCAAGTCCACGGCAATCAACACCCTGTGCGAACGGCGCCGGCTCGCCTTCGCCAGTCGTACCCCCGGTCGCACGCAGGCGCTGAATTTCTTCACGCTCGGCGCCGCCGACACGGTGTCGGCGTTCCTGGTCGACACCCCGGGCTACGGCTATGCCAAGGTGCCGCTGGGCGTGAAGTCCGGCTGGGATTCGCTGGCCGGCCCGTATCTGCGCAACCGGCGCTCGCTCAAGGGCGTGGTGGTCATGCTCGACATCCGGCGCGAACTCACGCCCGCCGATGCCGCCATGCTCGACTGGATCGATCCGGCGGTCGGACTGCTGGTGCTGCTCACCAAGAGCGACAAGTTCGGCCATGAGCAGCGGCAGAAGGTCCGCCGCTCGGTGAGCGCGGCGCTCGCTGCCGCCTTCCCGGGCCGCGGCATCGAGGTGATCGTCTTCTCGGCCAACGCCAGGCTCGGCCTCGACGAGACCCGCGCACGGATCGAGGCCTGGCTCGCACCCGACACCGCCGCACAGGGCGCACCAGAAGCTGGCGCAAGACCCCTGGTCTGAGTCGGGTTTCGGGTATAACTGCGGCGATCGGGCCGCAGCCCCCCCATCCCGCGCCAAGGAGCGACCGCCGTGACCGCCGCCAGACCGTCCCTCGAACACCAGTTTCCCGCCATCCGGCCGCGCCGGATGCGTCGCGACGACTTCTCCCGCCGCATGATGCGCGAGACCTCGCTCGCGGCCGACCACTTCATCTATCCGGTGTTCGTGCACGAAGGCAGCGGCAAGCGGCATCCGGTGGGCTCGATGCCCGGCGTGGAGCGTCACAGCATCGACCTGCTCTTCCCGGTGGCCGAACGCTGCCTCGAGCTCGGCGTGCCGGTGCTCGCGCTCTTTCCGGTGATCGATCCCGCGATCAAGACGCCCGACGGCATCGTGGCCACTGACCCCGACGGGCTGATTCCCCGCGCCGCCCGCGAACTCAAGAAACGCTTCCCGGAACTCGGCCTGCTGGCCGATGTGGCGCTCGATCCCTTCACCAGCCACGGCCAGGATGGCGTGCTCGACGACACCGGCTATGTGCTGAACGACGAGACCACCGCCATCCTGGTTCGCCAGGCGGTGGCCCAGGCGCAGGCGGGCATCGACATCGTGGCGCCCTCGGACATGATGGACGGCCGGGTGGGCGCCCTGCGCCATGCCCTCGAGGACGCGCGCCTGATCCACACCCGGATCATGGCCTACAGCGCCAAGTACGCCTCGGGCTTCTACGGCCCGTTCCGCGATGCGGTGGGCTCGGCCAGCAACCTCGGCAAGAGCAACAAGAAGACCTACCAGATGGATCCGGCCAACACCGACGAGGCACTGCGCGAGGTGGCCCTCGACATCCAGGAAGGCGCCGACATGGTCATGGTCAAGCCCGGCCTGCCCTATCTGGACATCGTGCGGCGCGTGAAGGATGCCTTCTCGATGCCCACCTTCGTGTACCAGGTCAGCGGCGAGTACGCGATGATCAAGGCCGCCAGCGCCAACGGCTGGCTCGACGAACGCACGGTGGCGCTCGAGTCACTGCTCGCGATGCGCCGCGCCGGCGCCGACGGCATCCTCACCTACTACGCGCTCGACGCCGCCGGCTGGCTGGCCGAGCGCTGAGCGGCGGCGGTCGCGGCGCGTCCATGAAGGTGCTGCAGTTCGCGCCCGGAGAGGTCCGGGCGCTGCCCGGCATTGCGCGGCACGAGGCTGGCACGGGCTGGCTGTGGGTGGACTGCGAGCACGACGAGGCAGGCCTGTGGCCGGCGCCAGTGTCGGCGCTCACGGGGGTGGCGGTGTTCGAGGATCACCTGGTCGACGCCGGCAACCGCCAGCATCCCTCACACTTCGTGGCCACCCGTGACTACGAGATGATCATCTTTCGCGGGCTGGCCTCCGCGGCCCCTCCGGATGAGGGTGCCGCCATGCTGCGCATCCGCACCCGGCCCACGGTGTTCTTCCTGTTCCCGGGTTGCCTGGTCACCCTGCACGCGCCAGACAGCCGCACCGTGCCGGCCCTGCGCGAAAGACTGCTCGCCGAGCGCGGTCCCCGGCAGCGCCTGCCGGAATCCCCCGAGGAGCTGATGCTGCGGCTGCTCAACGGCATGGTCGACCGCTACCTGGAACTGCGCCAGCCGCTCACCGCGCAGCTCGACCGCTGGCAGCGTCTGCTGCTCGATCCGAGGCGCCCCTTCCAGGACTGGCTCGCGCTGCTCGAGGCCCGCGGCGAGCTGCGCAAGCTCGAGCATCTCTGCGAGGAGCAGCTCGACGCCATCCAGGAGTGGCGCGACGAGCGGCTCGATCAGGCCAGGGCCGATCCCGGCCGTCCGGGCATGGCCCATCCACCGGGCTTCGTGGGCATCACCGATCCGCTCCGGGTGCGCACCGGCGACCTGATCGAGCATGTGAACCGGGTCCTCAACCACACCCGCCGCCTGGAGGCCTCGCTGGAGACGGCGGTGCAGCTGCACTTCTCGTCGACCGCGCATCGCACCAACGAGATCATGCGCACCCTGACCACGCTCACGGCGGTGTTCATGCCGCTCACCCTGATCACCGGGGTCTTCGGCATGAACTTCGAGGTGATCCCGGGTACGCGGTCGCCGGCCGGGTTCTGGTGGGCGATGGCGGCCATGGCGCTGATCGCCGCCGGCATGCTGGGCTATTTCCGGGCCCGCCGCTTCCTCAGTTCACCCGAGCGACTGGCGCGCCGCTCACACCCGAAAGCGTCGACGGGTGAGCACCAGCGCAATGCCGAATGACACCAGCGCAAAGCCGAGCAGCAGGCTGATCCGCCAGGCCGCCTGCGCCGGCCATTGACCCAGCACCAGCGGCCGGGCCAGATCCACTGCCGCCGCCAGCGGCAGCGCCGAGGCGATCGCCGCGAGCCATTCCGGCAGGGTGTCGCGCGGATAGTAGACCCCCGACAGGAAGACCATCGGCGTGATCACCAGGGTGAAGTAGTAGGTGAAGAAGTCATAGCCCCGGGCCAGCGCGTTGAAGCACAGGCCGATGCCCGAGAAGGCCAGGCCGGTGAGCATCACCACCAGCGGCAATGCGAGCAGGGTGGGCTCGCGCGAGAGGCCCAGCGCAAGGATCACCGCGGTGATGGCCAGGCCCGAGAACAGGCCCTTGGTGGCTGCCCAAAGCCACTCGGCGATGAGCACGTCGTCGAGGTCGACAGGCGCATTCATGATCGAGGCCCAGGTCTGCTGCACCTGCATGCGCGAGTAGGCCGAGTAAAGCGATTCGAAGCTCGCCGCCATCGCGGTGCTCATGCAGGCCGAACCCGCCGCGAGGAACACGATGTAGGGCACGCCCTCGACTTCGTTGAGGAGGCGGCCAAGCCCGTAGCCGAAGGCCACCAGCGTGATCAGCGGGTCGGCGATGTTGCCCAGCACGGAGGCCACGGCAAGCTTGCGCCAGACCAGCAGGTTGCGGCGGTAGATCGGCAGGAAACGCAGGCTCGGCCGTGGCAGCCGCAGCAGCGACGGCGCGCGGCCTGTCGGGGACGCGGTCAAGGCGGGAGGGCTGGTTGGGACGGTCATGTCGCAGCTGCGAATCAGTCGCGCAGATCGCGGCCGGTGAGCTTCAGGAACACATCCTCCAGGCTGGCGGGGCGCAGCATCCAGCGCAAGCCGCCATGCGCGGCGAGCGCGGAGGAAAGCGGGCGCGGGTCGGTGCAGTAGGCGAATACCGTCTCGCCCACCGATTCCACGCGGGCGCAGCCTGCCGTGGCCTGCGCAAGGGCTGCCCAGCGGGTCGCATCCTCGGCCACGATCTCGATCACCTCCGGCTCGATCTGCTCGGCGATCAGCGCTTCAGGCGCCGCCTGCGCGATCAGGCGTCCGTGGTCGACGATGGCCAGCCGATCGCACAACCGCTGGGCCTCCTCCATGAAATGGGTGGTGAGCAGGATCGTCTTGCCCCGGCGCAGCAGCTGCTTGAGGCGGTCCCAGATGAGATGCCGCGCCTGCGGATCGAGCCCGGTGGTGGGTTCATCCAGGAACAGCAGTTGCGGGTCGTTGACCAGGGCGCGGGCCAGCGTAAGGCGACGCTTCATGCCACCGGAGAGTTCCCCGATGCGCGCATCGCGCTTGCCGGCCAACCCGGCGAAGTCGAGGAGATCGGGAATGCGTGAGGCGATCAGCGCCCTGGGCAATCCGAAGTAACGGCCGAAGACCATCAGATTCTCGGCGACGGTGAAATCGGGGTCGAGCGCATCGGCCTGCGGCACGACGCCGATCAGGGCGCGCGCCTCGCGAGCGCGCTCGGGAATGGAAAGCCCGAGCAGATCGATACGTCCGGCGTCTGCGCGGGCCAGCCCGATCAGCAGCCGCAATGTCGTGCTCTTGCCGGCCCCGTTGGGGCCGAGCAGCCCGAAGCACTCTCCGGGGCGCACTTCGAACCCCAGGCCGTTGACCGCACGGTGACTGCCGAAGGTCTTGACCAGCCCGTCGACCCGGATGACCGCGTGCGCATCCGACCCGGCGCCGCAAACGACACGGGCGTCCGCGCGCGCTGACACGCCCGGACGCCCGTGGTCGGCCGACCGCCCGGGGCGGCCGGCGGATTCAGCGCTGCTCAGGCCTGCGCCGCCGGCAGCTCGGCCGGGGCCTGCTCGGGCCGGTCCA
>CAIZPE010000204.1 GCA_903934795.1 uncultured bacterium
ATGTCATTGAGCTCAAGGTCCAGGAGCCGGACCGGGTCGGTGAACTGATCCAGCCGGTACGCATGGCTTCCGGCCGCAGCGCCATCGTCAGCGACTGGCGCGACCGCCTCGCCGCCTTCTGACGGCGCCGCCGCACACCGTCTTCTGCCCCCGCCTTCCGACGATCGCCCGACACCTGCCTGGAGAATCCGCATGACCCCCGTTCCCGCTCCGCGTCACCGACTCATCGCCGCCGGCCTGGCGCTGGCCGGCCTGCTCGCCGCCACCGGCGCCGCCGCGCAGACCATCCCGCCCGGCCCGAAGATCACCATCAGCGCGGTCACCCAGGTGGCGCCCACGCTGCCGCAGTACACCCGCATCGATCAGCCCCTGCTGCGCGACGGCCTGGCGCAAAAGAGCGGCGGGCGCATCGAGGTCAACCTCGCCTCCTGGCCCGAGCGCAATGTGAACGGGCCCGAGGTGCTGCGCCTGGTGCGCTCCGGCCAGGTCGACATCGCCGCCGGCCCGCTCACCACCGTCTCGGGCGATGTGCCGATGCTCGACGGGATCGACCTCGCCGGCATGAACCTCGACATCCGCCAGGCCCGGCGCGTGGCCGACGCCATGCTGCCGGTGGCCAACCGCGAGCTCGAGCGTCTGGGCATCAAGCTGATCGCCACCTATCCCTTCTCGGGCCAGATGCTGTTCTGCCGCAAGCCGATCGCCTCGCTGGCCGACATCAAGGGCCTGAAGATCCGCACCAACGGCCCCTCGGCGGCCGATCTGGTCAAGGCGCTCGGCGGCCAGCCGGTGTCGGTGGCCTTCGGCGAGGTCTACACCGCGCTCGAGCGCGGCACGGTCGATTGCGGCATCACCGGCTCGGGCTCGGGCAACGGCGTGAAGTGGCCCGAGGTCTCCACCCACCTCTTCACCCTGCCGCTGTCCTGGTCCACCGCCGGCTACTACGTGAACCTCGCCTGGTGGAACAAGCTCGAGGCGCCGGTGCGCGCGCTGATCGAGAAGACCTTCGCCGACATCCAGGAGCAGCAGTGGGCGCTGGGCCTGGCCGCCACCCAGGATGGCATCGACTGCAATGTCGGGCGTGCCGAGGGCTGCAAGATCCACACGCTGGTCAAGCGGCCGATGGTCGAGGTCAAGCCGCAGGGCGATGTCGCCGCCACCATCCGCAAGGAGATGATCGAGGATGTGCTGCCGGCCTGGGTCAAGCGCTGCGGCGATCGCTGCGGCACGGTCTACAACGAGGTCATCGCGCCGATCACCGGCATCCGCCATGGCGCACGCTGAGTCGCCGGCCGGCGAGGGCGCGCCGATGCGCGCGGTTCGCCGGCTCTGCGATGGCGCCCTGTCGCTGGCCGGCTGGGCGTACCTGCTGATGGTCGCGATCATCGGCTTCGATGTGCTGGCTCGCCGCCTGCTCGGCTTTTCCACCGAGTCCACCGGCGAGCTCACCGGCTACCTGCTCGCCGCCGGCATGACCCTCGGCCTGGGCGGCACCCTGCTCGAGCGCGGCCATGTGCGCATCGATGTGCTGGTGCAGCGCCTGCCGCTGGGCGCGCGGGTCTGGCTGCACCTCACGGCACTGCTCGCGCTGCTGGTGGCGGTGGGCTTCATGGCCTTCGGCGCGGTCTCGCTGACGGTGGACTCCTGGCAGCTCGGCGCCACCGACCTTTCGGGCCTGCGCACCCCGCTCGCGCTTCCCCAGGGCGTGTGGGCCGCAGGCTTCCTGCTGATGGGCCTGGCCGCGGTGGCGCTGGCCTGCCGCAGCGCGGTGCTGCTGCTGCGCGGCCAGCCGCAGGCCCTCGAGGCCGGCCTGGCGGCCCGCACCGATCTCGACGAGGCCCGCGACACCCTGCAGGCGCTGGGCGGATCGCGCCCGTGATCGCGATCGTCTTCCTGGTGGTACTCGGGCTGGCAGTGGGCGTGGCCGCGCTCACCGGCCAGCTGCCCGCCGGCGCGGCCGGGCAGGTGCCCTGGTGGGCGCTGGCCGCGGTGCTCGGCGCTTTCGTGGGCTTCTTCGCGGCCGGGCTTCATGTGGGTGCGGCGCTCGGGCTGCTGGCGCTGCTCGCCGGCTACGGGCTGTCCGACCGGCCGTTCTGGAACTTCATCGGCGAGATGCTGTGGGCGCCGTCCACCAACTTCGTGCTGGTGGCGGTGCCGCTCTTCCTGCTGATGGGCGAGGTCATGTTGCGTGCGGGCCTGTCCGACCGGCTCTACCGCGCCATGAATGTCTGGGTGGGGCGGCTGCCGGGCGGACTGCTGCACACCAACATCCTGTCCTGCGGGGTGTTCTCGGCGGTGGCCGGCTCGAGCGTGGCCACCGCGGCCACCATGGGCTCGGTGGCGCTGCCCTGGTTCGAGCGCAGCCGCTATCCGCAGAAGCTGGTGCTCGGTTCGCTCGCCGCCGGCGGCGCGCTGGGCAACCTGATCCCGCCGGGCATCACCTTCATCGTCTACGGCCTGATCACCGAGACCTCGGTGGGCGCTCTCTACCTCGCCGCGGTCGGCCCCAGCCTGCTGGTGGTGCTGCTGTTCATGGGCGTGATCTTCTTCTACAGCGCGCGCCTCGGCCTGGGTCGTGGCGAGCCGGGTGAGCGCGCGCCGGGCCGGCGCGAGCGGCTGGCCAGCCTGCTCGACCTGCTGCCCACTGCGCTGCTGATCGGCCTGGTGCTGGGCACCATCTACTCCGGCCTGGCCACGCCCACCGAGTCGGCTGCGCTTGGCGTGATCGGCGCGCTGGCGCTGGCGCTGGTCGACCGCCGGCTGTCCTGGCGCATGCTGCACGACGCGCTGCGCGCCACCGCGCGGGTCACCTCGATGATCGGCCTGATCCTCTTCGGGGCCTACTTCCTCAACCACATCCTCGGCTCGCTGGGCGTGCCGCAGATGCTCTCGCGTTTCCTCGGCCAGCTGCCCTTTCCGGGCTGGGCGCTGATGCTGTGCATCATCGGCTTCTACCTCGCGCTGGGCACCTTCATGGAAGGCATGTCCATGGTCATCACCACCGTGCCCCTGCTGTTCCCGGTGGTGAAGGCGCTCGGCTACGACCCGGTGTGGTTCGGGGTGGTGATCACCATGCTGGTGGAGATCGCCATGATCAGCCCGCCCGACGGCACCGTGCTCTATGTGCTGCAGGGCATGCGTCGCCAGCCCGGCCCGATCACCGATGTGTTCACGGGTGTGCTGCCCTTCCTGGCGGCCTACACCCTGGCGATCATCCTGCTGATGGTGTTCCCGGCCATCGCCCTGTGGCTGCCCGGCGTGCTGATGTGAGCCCCTCCCGATGCCACCCTTCCCCGACGCGACACTTTTCTTCTTCTGAGGTCATCCCATGACGGATTCCCACAGCGGCCCGCGCTGGCCCTTGCGGCTGCATGACACGGACGGCGTGCGCGAGGTCAGCGTCGCGGTCACCCGGCTGGTGATCGCGGGCTGGACCGGCCGCGATCCCGCGGCGATCGAGCACCACATCGAGGAGCTCGCCGCCATCGGCGTGCCCCGGCCCAGTCAGGTGCCGCTCTTCTACCGGGTGGCGGCCTCGCAGCTGCTGCCCGCGGGCGCGCTCGAGGCGGTGGGCGACCAGACCTCCGGCGAGGTCGAGCCGGTGCTGGTTCGTCACCAGGGCCGCTGGTGGCTGAGCGCCGGCTCCGACCACACCGACCGGCGGGCCGAGGCCTGGTCGGTGGCGCTCTCCAAGCAGCTCTGCGCCAAGCCGGTGGCCGGCGACGCCTGGCCCTGGGAGGCGGTGGCGCCGCACTACGACGCGCTGCGCCTGCGCTCCTGGGCGGTTGACGGCTCGCGGCGCGAGATCTACCAGGACGGAGCGGGCGCCTCGCTGCGCCCGCCCGACGAGCTGCTGCGGCTGTGGCAGGCGCAGGGCGGCGACACTCCCGAGGGCATGGTGATGTTCTGCGGCACCGTGCCCGCGATCGGCGGCATCCGGCCGGCGGCGCGCTTCGAGTTCGACTGGGCGTGCGCGCCGATCGGCGCCGCGGTGAGCGGCGGCTACGACGTGGCGGTGCTGCCGGTGGTGAGCTGAATCGTCGCGACCTGCACCGGCGCGGCCTCGAACACCGGGTCGACATCGAAGGCGATGTCGCCCTCGGGCACTGGCGCGCCGGTGGGCTGTGTCGCGCTGAAGTCGAAGAGCTCGCGGTCCATCAGGTGCGAGGGCACCACCCGCGAGAGCGAGGAGAAGATGTTCTCCACCCGCCCGGGGTGGCGCTTCTCCCACTCGCGCATCAGCTGCTTGATCTCGCGCCGCTTGAGGTTCTCCTGCGAGCCGCACAGGTTGCAGGGGATGATCGGGAACTCGCGCCACTGCGCGTAGGCGATCAGGTCGGCCTCCTCCACATAGGCGAGCGGCCGGATCACCACATGGCGGCCGTCGTCGGACACCAGCCGCGGTGGCATGGTCTTGAGCTTGCCGCCGAAGAACAGGTTCAGGAAGAAGGTCTCGAGGATGTCGTCGCGGTGGTGGCCCAGCGCGATGCGCGTGGCGCCGAGTTCGTCGGCCACCCGGTACAGGATGCCGCGGCGCAGCCGCGAGCACAGCGAGCACATCGTGCGGCCCTCGGGGATCACCCGGCGCACGATGCTGTAGGTGTCCTGGTTCTCGATGTGGAAGGGCACGCCGAGCGAGCGCAGGTAGCCCGGCAGCACATCCTCGGGGAAGCCGGGCTGCTTCTGGTCGAGATTCACCGCGATGATCTCGAAGCGCACCGGCGCGCGGCTGCGCAGGGTGAGCAGCAGGTCGAGCAGCGCGTAGCTGTCCTTGCCGCCCGAGAGGCAGACCATCACGCGGTCACCCTCGCCGATCATGTCGTAGTGCGCGATCGCCTCGCCGGTGAGCCGCAGCAGCCGCTTGTGCAGCTTGCCGCGTTCGCGGGCCTGTTTCTCGGGGCTCATGCCATCACTCCGGCTGGAAGCGGAAGACCTCCACGCCCACGCAGGCGCAGTCGGGGTAGACATCGGGCTTGCGGGTGCTGACCCGCACCGCCCGCACCTCGTGCCGGGCCAGGCACAGCGCCACGATGCCGTCGACCAGGGTCTCCTGCAGATTGAAGTGGCGCGAGCGGGCGAGCTCGGCCACCGCACTGCGGATGAAGTCGTAGTCGACCACCTCGGCCACCTCGTCCTGCTGTGGCGTGGAGTGGGCGTCGGGCACGAACAGGTCGACATCGATGATCACCCGCTGCGGCGCCTCGCGCTCGAAGTCGTGGAAGCCGATCGACACCTCGAGCGAGAAGCCGTGCAGGAAGATGCGCCGGCAGTCGGCCAGGCGGGGCAGCAGGAGATCGTTCACGGGCTGGGGTTTCCGGTGAGGTACATGACATCGCGCGACGAAGCCGCCAGGTGCTGGCCGCCGTCGACGGTGAGGTTGATGCCGGTGATCGCGGGTGCGTCGGCCAGGAACACCACCGCGGCGGCGATGTCGGCCGGGGTGGACGAGCGCCCCAGCGGCGTCATGCGGTGGGCCTGGGCGAAGCCCTCGGCGGTCTGGTCGCCCGACACCAGCGTGATGCCGGGCGAGACCGACACCACCCGCAGCCGGGGCGCCAGGGCCATGGCCAGCATGGTGGTGGCGCTGGCCAGCGCCGCCTTGGTGAGGGTGTAGGAGAAGAAGTCGGGGTTCAGGTTCTCGAGCTTCTGGTCGAGCAGATTGATGACCACGCCGGCGGGCGCGTCGGCCGGCAGGGCGCAACGCGCCTCGTGCAGGCGCCGCGCGAGCAGCAGCGGCGCGGCCAGGTTGGGGCCGAGGTGGCGCTCCAGGTTGGCCGCCTCGAAGCTCTCGGGCCGGTCGGGCTCGAAGCGCGAGGCGTTGTTCACCAGCGCATCGAGCGGGCCGAGCGCGGCGCTGGCCGCGTCGAAGAGCGCTGCGGTCTGGGCCGGGTCGGCGAGGTCGGCGCGCACGGCCACCGCCCGTCGCCCCAGGGCCTGGATGTCGGCCACGGTCTGCCGTGCCGCGTCGGCCGATTCGCCGTGATGCACGGCCACATCCCAGCCGGCCCGCGCCAGGGCCAGCGCGATCTCGCGGCCGAGCCGACGCGCGGCGCCGGTGACCAGCGCTCGGCGCGCGACGGGGGTGACCGCTTCAGGCGGCATGGGGGCCTGGCTGGACATGGAGGTTGATGGAGACTGGGCGGGCCTGCCGGGCAGGCACGGCGCGGGGCGTGCCGCAGGTTGCCAGTGTAGCGGCATTCCCCGGGGCCCCGGCCTGCGCCCGTAGAATGCGGCCATGCGCGCGTCCCCGGCCTTGCCCGAGCCCACTCCCGAGGCGCGCGCCACCAGCGAGGCGCTGAGCGCGCGCATCGCTGCTCGCATCCAGGAGGCCGGTGGCTGGATCGGCTTCGACGACTACATGGCCCAGGCGCTCTACACCCCAGGCCTGGGCTACTACAGCGGGCCGGCGCGCAAGTTCGGCGCCGGCGGAGACTTCATCACCGCGCCCGAGCTCTCGGGCCTGTTCGGTGCCTGCCTGGCGCGGCAATGCGCCCACTGGTTCGCGCAGTGCGGCCAGGAGGTCATCGAGTTCGGCGCCGGCAGCGGCGCGCTCGCCGCCCGGATGCTCGGCGAGTTCGAGCGGCTGGGCCTCACCGGGGTGCGCTATCGCATCGTCGAACTCTCGGCCGAACTCGCTGCCCGCCAGCGCGCGCGCATCGCGCAGGAGTGCCCGGCGGCGTTGCCGCGGGTGAGCTGGCTGCAGGCCTGGCCGGAACGCATCGACGGGGTGGTGCTGGCCAACGAACTGCTCGATGCCATGCCGGTGCGCGCCTTCGCGCTCGAACCGGCGCAGGCGGGTGCACCGGCGCGGGTGCTCGAGCGCGGCGTGCGGCTGGCCGACACCGGCTTCGCGTGGGCGACGCGGCCGGCGGCACCGGACTTTGCCGCGCGGGTGCGCGAGCGGGTTTCGCAGGGAGCCGGGGTGTCCGACATCAACGCGCTGGCCTGCGAGGGCGAGCTCGGCGAGCAGGCCCAGGCCTGGGTGGCCGAGGCCGCGCGGCGGCTCGCGCGCGGCGCGATCCTGCTGATCGACTACGGCTTTGCGCGGCCCGAGTTCCACCATGTCCAGCGCGCTGGCGGCACGCTGATGTGCCACTACCGGCACCATGCCCACGGCGATCCCTTCTTCCTGCCGGGCCTGCAGGACATCACCGCGCATGTGGACTTCACCGCGGTGGCTCAGGCCGCGCTCGGCGAGGGGCTGCAGGTGCTCGGCTTCCTGCCGCAGGCCCGGCTGCTGACCAACCTCGGGCTGCTCGACGATCTTGCCGCGCGGCACCGTGCCGCGGCAGCGGCCGAACCGCTCGCCTGGGCGCGCGAGGCGCAGGCCGCACAGATGCTGCTCTCGCCCGCCGAGATGGGCGAGCTCTTCAAGGCGATCGGCCTGTCGCGTGGGCTCGATTCACCAGGACCGGGCTTTGCCCGCGGCGATCGGCCGCTCGCGCTGGAGGGGTCATGATCCGCTGGCTGCTGGTCACGGTGCTCGCCCTGGTGCTGTTCTCGGGGCTCACGCCCTGGCTGAGGCGGCTCGGCATGGGGCGTCTGCCCGGCGATCTGCATTTCCGGGCCTTCGGCCGGGAATGGTCCTTGCCCATCGCTTCGACGATCGTGCTGTCGATGATCGCCGCCGCCATCGCACGGCTGATCTGAGCCGGCCTGCCTCAGCGCGGCAGGGCCCTCGCGATCGCCTGCTCGCGCGCCTGCCGCACCCGCTCACGCACCGCCTCGCCCGGCGGGCCCGAGGCCGCCACCGCGCCGGCATCCACGGCCGCCGCCGCGGCGAGCGCCGCGCGCAGGTGGGCTGACGCCGGATAGGGCTCGTCGGCGCGGCCGAGCCGGCCGCGGGCATCGGCCTCGCAGGCGGCCAGCACCTCGGGCAGCCGCGCGGGCCGCCGGAAGGCGTCAAGCCGCTCGAGCAGCGCCAGCAGGGTGGCCGGGCGCAGCTCCAGCGCCCGGTGTACCAGGCCGTGCTCGCGGGCCACCAGCCGCGCCAGGTCGCGCACCTCCACCGGCACCCGCAGCCGCGCGCACAGCGTCTCGAGCCTCGCCACCGAGCGGGCCTCGTGGCCGATGTGACGCGGCAGCACCTGCGCCGGCGTGTCGGCCTTGCCGAGATCGTGGGTGAGCGCGGCAAAGCGCACCGCCAGCGAGCCGCCGGCGCGGGCCGCGGCATCGACCACCATCATCGTGTGCACGCCGGTGTCCAGCTCCGGGTGGTGATCGGCGCGCTGCGGCACCCCCCAGAGCCGGTCGAGCTCGGGCAGCAGCCGCGCCAGGGCGCCGCACTCGCGCAGCACGGTGAACATGCGCGAGGGCGCTGGCTCCATCAGGCCGCGGGCGAGCTCCTGCCAGACCCGCTCGGGCACCAGCGCATCCACCTCGCCCGCCTCGCACATCGCGCGCATCAGGCCGAGGGTCTCGGGCGCCACCGTGAAGCCCGCAAAGCGCGCCGCGAAGCGCGCCAGCCGCAGGATGCGCACCGGGTCCTCGATGAAGGCCGGCCCGGCATGACGCAGCGTGCGCGCGGCAAGGTCGGCCTGGCCCCCGAGCGGATCGATCAGCCGGCCATCCTCATCGCGCGCCATGGCGTTGATGGTGAGGTCGCGCCGGCGCAGGTCGTCCTCCAGGCTGACCCCGGGCGCGAAGTGCACCTCGAAGCCGCGATAGCCGGGGGCGGTCTTGCGCTCGGTGCGCGCGAGCGCGTATTCCTCGTGGGTCTGCGGATGCAGGAAGACCGGGAAGTCCTTGCCCACCGGCCGATAGCCCAGTGCCTGCATCGCCTCGGGCGTGCCGCCCACCACCACCCAGTCGCGGTCGCGTACCGGCAGCCCCAGGAGCTCATCACGGACGGCGCCGCCCACGCAGTAGATCTTCATGGCCGCAGCCGGGGTTGGCCGGGACGCCGGGCTCGGGGCAGGGCCTGCGCCCGGGCTTGCGGCCGGTTCAGCGATGCGCCCTGGCCTGCTGCGCGGCCAGACGCGAGCCCTGGCGCGACAGCCAGGCCGGCGCCACCGCGGCCAGCGGCGTGGGCGTGATGCCCAGCGCCGGGCTGATCGGACCGGTGGCGATGTTGTCGACCCGCAGCGAGTCGAAGTTGTCGGTGCTCATCAGGGGGCGCGGCAGCGCGCCCATCAGCCCGGCCTGGATCTGCCCGAGGGTGAAGGGCAGGGCGATCACCGGCCGGGGATGGCCGCTCCAGCGCCCCGCCAGCTGCACCAGTTCGCGCAGGGTGAAGACCTCCGGCCCGGCGAGCTCGAAGCTGTGGCCCAGGGTGGCGGTGCCGCGCAGGCAGTTGACCACCGCGGTGGCGACATCGCCCACGAACACCGGCTGCAGTCGGGCATTGGCCTGGGCCAGCGGCACCACCGGCAGCAGCCGCTGCAGCCGTGCGAAGACATTCAGGAACGCGTCTTCAGGGCCGAACACCACCGAGGGCTGCAGGATGGTGAAGGGCACGCCGCCGGCGCGCACCGCCGCTTCGCCGTCGGCCTTGGATCGCAGGTACATCGACGGCAGCGTCTCGCGGCTGGCGCCGGCGCCCAGGGCCGACACATGGATCAGCCGGCCGACCCCGCTGCGCGCGGCGGCATTCGCCAGCCGCGCCGGCAGGTCGACATGGGCCTCGCGGAACTCCGGGCCGTAGGGGTCGCCCCAGCGGCTGTGCAGCACGCCCACCAGGTTGATCACCGCGTCGCAGCCCTCGAGCGCCTGCCAGAACGAGGGTGAGCCGGGTCGGGTCTCGATGACATCCACCGTGGGCAGCGGCAGCAGGTGCCGGGCGCGCTCGCGGTGCCG
Organism: uncultured bacterium; assembly: GCA_903934795.1. GTDB lineage: Bacteria > Pseudomonadota > Gammaproteobacteria > Burkholderiales > Burkholderiaceae_E > Quisquiliibacterium. The sequence continues at coordinate 9,796 of CAIZPE010000204.1, forward strand.
GGTGGGCACCACCACGCGCACCCCCTGGGCACTGAGCCGGGCGACCACATGGGAGCCGATGAAGCCGGTGCCGCCGGCGACGAGGACGCGATTCAGACTCATGATGGCTGCGCTGGGAGGAGGTGTCGGAGGGGGGCGGGAAAGGATCGGGCCGAAACCTAACCCGAGCGCGCGTTCAGGGCAACTCGGAGGGCCGCATCGCGCCCGGCGCCACGCTGCCCAGCCGCTGCTTGAGCGACTGCGGCCGGCCGGTCATGAGCGCACCGTAGAAGGCCGCGTTGGAGAGCACCTTCTTGACGTAGTCGCGGGTCTCGGCAAACGGGATGATCTCGGCGAAGGCTGCGCCCTCGAGCGTGCCGGGCAGGGTGCTGCGCCACTGCCGGGGCCGGTTCGGCCCGGCGTTGTAGCCGGCCGAGGCGAGCAGCGGCGAGCTGTCGAGGTCGTCATGCACCGAGCGCAGGTAGTAGGTGCCGAAGCGCAGGTTGGTGTCGAGGTCGTTGAGCTGCTCGAGGCGGAAGTCGGCTACACCCAGCCGCCGCGCGATCCAGCGCGCGGTGGGCGGGATGATCTGCATCAGGCCCTGCGCGCTGGCCGAGGAGCGGGCATCCATGATGAAGCGCGACTCCTGGCGGATCAGGCCGTAGACCCAGGCGGGGTCGAGCCCGCGCTCGGCCGCGAAGGCCTCCAGCTGGGGCCGGAACGGCGTGACGAAGCGCAGGCTGAAGTCGTGCTCGGCGCGGGTGCGATCGGCGGTGTTCACGCAGCGGTCGAGCACGCGGCGGTCGCAGGCGAAGCGCGCGGCGGCCAGCAGCTGGCGGTCGGTGAGGCCGCGCAGCTGGAAATTCCATTCACGGTTGCCCTCGGAGCGCAGACCGAGCTGGTACAGGCGCAGCGCCCGCGCGAAGCCGGGATTGGCCGCCGCCGCGGCAAGTTCCTCGTCGGTGGGCGGTGCGGCGGGGGCCGGCACGAGGATGCCCTGGCCGAGTTCCTCGCTGGCAAGCTGGCCGTAGAAGTGGAACTGCCCGGCGATGCCCCTGAATCCGTTGTCGGCCTGGGGCCGCCGGCCGAGTTCCTGGTGGGCGCGGGCGTCCCAGTAGACCCAGGCCGGATCGCGGCGGCCCTCGGGCGACATGCGATCGATGAGCAGATGCACTGACGGCCAGTCGCCCGCGCGCAGCGCCGCCCGCGTGAGCCAGGCCCAGGTCTCGTCGGAGGCCTGGGCGCCGCGCGCATCGCGCAGCCAGGCGGTGGGCACCGGCGCGAGCCGGCGCATGCTGCTGGCGGCGATCTGCGACCAGACCCAGGCCCGCTCCGCGGGCGCCAGCGCCGCCAGCGCCTCGGTCTGCCGGGCCGCGGTCTCGGGCTCCTGACGGGCGAGCACGCCGAAGGCGATCACCGAGACCTCGCGCGAGGCGGTGGGCGCGAGCACCTTGGCAGGACGCTGCAGGGCGGCCTCCACGGCGCCTGGCGACATGCCGATCATGGGGGCGATGCGCCGCACCGAACCGGTGGCGCCGGCCTCCAGCGCCAGCTTGAGCCGCCGCCATGCGGCTTCGCGGCCGGCCGGGCCCTGACGGGCCAGCCCTTCGAGGAAGCCGGCGCAGGCCTCGCCGAGCTCGCGCGGCTGGAACAGCGCCTCGCGGGCCTCGTCGCCCGGCGTGCGGCCGGCCTCGAGCGCCGAGCTGCCGGCATGGCAATGGACCGCGGCTTCGTCGCGCAGCGCCCAGGCGCCGTACTGCGTGTCGAAAGCCGGCCAGTCGCCGCGCCGCGCGAGACGCAGCAGCCAGTCGCGCCGGGAGAGATCGGCCAGCAGCGGATTGTCGGTGCGCTGGATGAAGGCCGCCGCCTCGGCGTCGAGCGCCGCCTCGCCGCCCGCCGGCGTGCCTCGGGCGTTCAGGCGGAATTTCAGCCGCCAGTGTTCGAGGTAGGCCTGCAGCAGGGGGTCGGTGACCCGCGCGGCGGCGGCTTCGAATCGGTCGAGCGCCCCGGCGAGGGCGGCCTGCCGCGCGGCAAGGAAGGCCTCGTCGGAGGCCGCGGTGCTGGCGGAGGCGGCTGCGCTGGCACTGCC
>CAIZPE010000205.1 GCA_903934795.1 uncultured bacterium
CACGCCGCGGTCGTAGGCCTCGGCCGCCCCCGCCTGCGCCGCCGGATCGTCGCCCGGCGGGTCGGCGGCCAGGCGGCTGAGGATCGAGTGCTGGCGCAGTGCCGCCCAGGCCTCGCCGGTGAGGTAGGTGCGCAGCGCCACGATGCGGCCGTCGCGGACCTCCACCCACTTGCTGTGCGTGCCGGGCAGGACGAACAGGCCGTCGCGGTTCGCGGCATCGGCGCTGCGCAGCAGCGAACGCGCGGCGAGCGCGCCGAACACCTGGGTCTCCTCGCCTCGCATCACATCGATGCTGCCTTCGCGGCCCTCGGCACGCACCCCCGGCACCAGGCGAAACACCCGACCCGCCTCCTCGTCGAGGGCGAGCAGGCTCTGGGCGATCTCGCCGAACCCGGCCGGAGTGTGCACATAGGGCACTTCGCGCCAGCCCTGGCGCGATCCGACCATGCCCGCCGCCACGACCGGCAGCGCGGGATGCAGCGCCAGCCAGGGAGCGCACAGGGCCTCGAAGGCCGCGCGATGGCCGCCGGCGGCTACGTGCATCACGCCCGACGCGCATGCGAGCCGGTCGAGGGCGTTGCCGCCGGCATCGAAGAGCCAGGCACGCAAGGAGCTCGTGCCCCAGTCGAGACCGATCAGGGCGGGCGTGCGGGTGGGGCCTGAGGCGGACATGGCAGGGGCGCGGGAGTGCGAGGCCGGGTTGGGTGCGCGAGGCGCGGCGACGAGTCGGGCAGGACGGCGGGTGGTCGAGTATGCCCCAAGCTGCGCCGGCGGCCGCCGGGCGCTTGGTATCATCCTGGGCTTGCCATGACCCTGACCGAACTCAAGTACATCGTCGCGGTGGCCAGGGAGCGCCACTTCGGCCGGGCAGCCGAGGCCTGCTTCGTGAGCCAGCCCACGCTGTCGCTGGCCATTCGCAAGCTCGAGGAAGAGCTCGGTGTGCGGATCTTTGAGCGCAGCCACGGCGAGGTCAGCCTCACCCCGGTGGGTGAGCGGGTGGTCGCCCAGGCCGGGTCGGTGCTCGAGCAGGCGAACACGCTGCGCGAGATCGCCCGCGAGGGGGCCGACCCGGCCAGCGGCCCGCTGCGGATCGGCGTCATCCACACCATCGGCCCCTACCTGCTGCCGCGACTGGTGCGCCAGGCGATCGCCGACGCCCCGAAGATGCCGCTGGTGCTGCAGGAGAACTACACCGTCAAGCTGCTCGAGTTGCTGCGCCAGGGCGACATCGATGTGGCCATCCTCGCCGATCCCTTCCCCGACCAGGGTCTGGTCACCCAGGCTGTCTACGATGAGCCCTTCCTGGTGGCGGTGCCGCGCACCCATCCCTGGGCCGATCGCCCCGCGATCCGGGCCCGCGAACTGAAGTCCGAGACCATGCTGCTCATGGGCATCGGCCATTGCCTGCGCGACCATGTGCTCGAGGTCTGCCCCGAGGTCTCGCGTTTTTCGCAGTCGGGCGGCGGGCTGCAGCGCAGCTTCGAGGGATCCTCGCTCGAGACCATCCGCCACATGGTCGCCTCGGGCTTCGGCATCACCGTGCTGCCGGCGATGGCCCGCGGCGACGAGGGCCCCGATTCGCTGCTGCGCTGCCTGCCCTTCGAGGCACCCGTGCCCTCGCGTCGGGTGTCGCTCGCCTGGCGCAAGCGCTTCCCGCGGCCGGCCGCCGTGGCGGCCCTGCGGGCAGCGATCCTGGCGGCCGGGCTGACCGGCGTGACGCTGCTGCCCGCCGAGGAGCCGCACGCGCATTGACCCCACCGCGGCAGGCCCTTTCGCCAGCCGCGATAATCGTCCCCATGTGCAAGGCCGTGCGCCGCGCGCCACGCCCCAGGAGAGCCCGACCATGTCCCGCCCCGACTACCCCACCATCGAGCAGACCATCGGCCGCACGCCGCTGGTGCGCCTGCAGCGGCTGCCCGGCGCGGGCAATGCCGCACGCGGCAATGTCATTCTCGGCAAGCTCGAGGGCAACAATCCGGCCGGGTCGGTGAAGGATCGCCCGGCCATGGCCATGATCGCCCGCGCCGAGGCCCGCGGTGACATCCGTCCCGGCGACACGCTCATCGAGGCCACCTCGGGCAACACCGGCATTGCCCTCGCCATGGCCGCGGCCATCAAGGGCTATCGCATGGTGCTGATCATGCCCGACAACCTCTCGATCGAGCGGCGCCAGTCGATGAAGGCCTACGGTGCCGAGCTGGTGCTGGTCAGCCGCGAGCAGGGCATGGAGGGCGCACGCGATCTTGCCGACCGCATGCAGGCCGAAGGCCGAGGCCGGGTGCTCGACCAGTTTGCCAACGACGACAACTGGGCCTCGCACTACGAGACCACCGGCCCCGAGATCTGGGAAGACACCCACGGCCAGGTCACGCACTTCGTGTCGGCCATGGGCACCACCGGCACCATCACCGGGGTGTCGCGCTATCTCAAGGAGCGCAATCCCGCGGTGCGGATCATCGGCGCCCAGCCCGCCGAGGGCTCCTCGATTCCCGGCATCCGGAAGTGGCCGCAGGAATACCTGCCGCGCATCTACCAGCATGCCATCGTGGACGAGGTGGCCTTCGTGTCGCAGGCCGATGCCGAGGCCATGGCCCGGCGGCTGGCGGCCGAGGAGGGCATCTTCTGCGGCATCTCGGCGGCGGGGGCGTGCTGCATCGCCCTGCGGCTGGCCGAGTCGGTCAGCGATGCCACCATCGTGTTCATCGTCTGCGATCGCGGCGACCGTTATCTGTCCACCGGCGTGTTTCCCGGGTGAGCCAGCCGCAGTCCCCGGCCAGCGGGTCCAACCACGCCACGCCTGCCGCGCATCCGGTGCGCGGCATCGCGCTGCTGATCTGCGCGGTGAGCTGCTTTGCGGTCATGGAGGCCGTGGTCAAGGGGCTGGCCACGCGCAATGCCGTGGGCGTGATCGTCTGGGCGCGCTACTTCTTCAACATGCTGCTGCTGCTGGTCTTCATGGGGCCGGGCCTGGGCATGGGACTGCTGCGAACCCACCGGCCGGGGCTGCAATGGCTGCGCGGCGCCATCCTGGGCGTGAGCTCGGTGTGCTTCTTCGCCGGTCTGCCCTTCCTGCCGCTGGCCGAGGCGGCCTCGCTCACTGCGATCGGCCCCATCCTGGTGGCGGTGCTGGCGGTGCGTCTGCTCGGCGAGCGTGCGCCGCCGGGCACCACCTGGGCACTGATGGCCAGCTTCACCGGCGTGCTGCTCATCGTGCGTCCGGGCGGAGCCGTCTTCACCTGGGCGGCGCTGCTGCCGCTGGGCAGTGCGCTGTGCTACGCCGCCTACCAGATTCTCACGCGGCGCCTGTCCACCATCGATGACGGCCGCGTCACCCAGTTCTATGGCGCCCTCGCGGCCACGCTGCTGCTGTCGTTGCCGCTGCCCTGGTTCTGGCAGATGCCGGAGCGTCCTTCCGACATCGCGCTGATGGTGGCCGTGGGTGCGCTCGGCGGCTTCGGGCACCTGCTGCTGGTCAATGCCCTCAAGGTGGCGCCGGCCTCGCTGCTTGCGCCCTTCGCCTATGTGCACATCGTGATCTCGCTCGTTCTCGGGCTGCTGGTGTTCGGCGCCATGCCCGATGCGATCGCCCTCGGGGGCATGACGCTGATCGTGGGCACCGGGGTGGCGATGGCGCTGCGCCAGCGCCGGAACTAGCCGCCCGGTCGGGCCCGGCAAGTCTTGCTATCGTCGGTGCCCGACCTGCTGAACCGGAGACCGATGATGTCCGCCCCGTCCGCCCCGTCTGCCACCCACACCGCACGGCACTGGCTTGCCGGCCTCGATGAGGCGCTGGCGCGCGGCGATGCCGCCGCTGCCGCCGCGCTGTTCGGCCCGGAGTGCTGGTGGCGCGACATGGTGGCCTTCACCTGGAACATCTGCACGGTCGAAGGCCCGGCGGCCATCGCCGGCATGCTCGCGGCGGTGCTGCCCGGGGTGGCGCCGCGCGGCTGGCAGATCGAGGGTGAAGCCACCGAGCGCGATGGCCAGATCGAGGCCTGGCTGGTGTTCGAGACTGCCGCTGGCCGCGGCCGTGGCCATCTGCGCCTGCGTGAGGGGAAGGGATTCACCCTGCTCACCACGCTGGCCGAACTCCGCGGGTTCGAGGAGCCGCATGGCGAGACCCGTCCGCGCGGTGTCGAGCACGGCGTGCAGCGCGGCCGGCGCAGCTGGAGTGAACTCCGTCAGGCGCGGGCCGAGGCCCTGGGTGTCACCGAGCAGCCGCAGGTGCTGATCGTGGGCGGCGGCCAGGGCGGCATCGGGTTGGCGGCGCGCCTGAAGCGCCTGGGCGTAGCGGCGCTGGTCATCGACCGGCTGCCGCGGCCGGGTGATGCCTGGCGTTCGCGCTACCGCTCGCTGTGCCTGCACGACCCTGTCTGGTACGACCACCTTCCCTATCTCCCGTTCCCCGATCACTGGCCGGTGTTCACGCCCAAGGACAAGATGGGCGACTGGCTGGAGATGTACACCGGGGTGATGGAGCTCGACTACTGGGGCAGCACCGAGTGCCTGAGCGCCGTGCGCGACGAGGCCGCCGACGGCTGGCGGGTGGAGGTGCGGCGGGACGGCCGTCCGATGCTGTTGCGGCCACGCGAGCTGGTGCTGGCCACCGGGCTGTCCGGCATGCCGCGCCGGCCGGCGTTTCCCGGGGCCGAGCGCTTTGACGGCGTTCAGGTGCACTCCAGCGAATACCAGAGCGGCGAGGCCTGGCGCGGCCGGCGCTGCGTGGTGGTGGGCTCGAACAACTCCGCCCACGACATCTGCGCCGATCTCTGGGAGCACGGCGCCGAGGTCACGATGCTGCAGCGCTCTTCCACGCTGGTGGTGCGCTCCGAGACCCTCATGAACATCGGCTGGGGGCGGCTCTTCTCCGAACAGGCGCTCAAGGCCGGCATCACCACCGAGCGCGCCGATCTCACCCTGGCCTCGATGCCGTTCCGGCTCATGGAGCGGCTGCAGAAGGCGGTCTACGAGCAGGTCGCGCGCATCGACGCACCGTTCTACGAGCGGTTGCGGGCGGCGGGTTTCCAGCTCGATTTCGGCGAGGACGGCACCGGCCTGTCGCTGAAGTACCTGCGCCGCGGCTCGGGCTACTACATCGATGTCGGCGCCTCCGAGCTCATCGCCAACGGCAGCGTGAAACTGCGCAGCCCGGTGAGCGTGGCCGAGATCGGCGAGCGCTCGGTGCGGCTCACCGATGGCAGCGAGCTACCGGCTGACCTGATCGTCTACGCCACGGGCTACGGTCCGATGAATGAATGGCTGTCGCGGCTCACCTCGCCGACCATGGCGCAGCAGGTGGGGCTGTGCTGGGGCATGGGCTCGGGCACCACGCTCGACCCGGGGCCCTGGGAGGGCGAGCTGCGCAACCTCTGGAAGCCCACGGCGCAGCGCGGCCTGTGGTTCCACGGCGGCAACCTGCAGCAGTCGCGGTTCTATTCGCTGCTGCTCGGCCTGCAGCTCAAGGCACGCCAGGAGGGGCTGGCCACGCCGGTGTGGGGGCAGCCACCGGTACACCACCCGGGCTGAGCCGCAGAGTCAGTTCCCGCCGGGCTTGCCCCAGCGGGTAAGCCGTATCGCCAGCGCGGTGGACAGGCCGTAGACCACCATGGCGATCGCCACCAGCATGAAGTAGTCGGCCGGTGCGGCGTCGTGCGCGGCCAGCCAGGCCCCGGCGCCCGCCACCAGCACCAGCCGCAGCGTGGAGGTGAGCACCGGCCCCAGCACCTTGCCCGAGCCCTGGGAGGCGAAGTAGAGCGTCAGTCCCAGGCCGAAGAACGGGAAGGCGGGGCCGGCCAGCCGCAGGTACTCGCGGGCCGGGCCCAGGACGGCCGGGTCTGCGGTGAACAGCCCGGCCCAGAGATCGGGTGCGATGCACACCACCGCACCGATCACCCCGAGATTGAGCGCCGACACCCCGCCGGCGGTCCAGGCCACCCGTCGGGCCCGCGCCACCAACCCTGCGCCGATGGCCATGCCCACCATGGGCACCGAGGCCACACCCACCCCGAAGGAGATCGGGATCAGCAGGAACTCCAGGCGCTGGCCGATGCCATACCCGGCGAGCGGCTGCACGCCGAGCCGGGCCACCAGGCCGGTGAACACCAGCACCGCCAGCACCGACTGCAGCGGCGACAGGCAGGCCAGGGCGCCCACCTTGAGGATGTCGGCGAAGATCGGCCAGCGCGGCTGCATGCCCCGCAGGCTCAGGCGCAGTCGGCCGCGACCGGTGGCCAGATACCACCACAGCCAGGCCACTGCGGCGCCCGTGGCCAGGATGTGACCGAGCGCAACGCCGGTCATGCCCAGGCGCGGCACGGGCCCCAGGCCCAGACCGAGGGTGCCGCCAAGCACGATCTGCAGGCCGGCGCTGGCCAGCAGCACGATGGAAGGCGTGCGCATGTTGCCGGTGCCGCGCAGGATGGACGCGAGGCAGTTCATCAGCCAGACCAGCACTGCGCCGCTGAACAGCACCGCGGCATAGCCGATGGCCTGCGTCAGCACCGCGTCGCGCCCGCCGAGCAGCCGGTAGAGCGCCGGCCCGGCGGCAAGCATGAGCGCGGTGTAGACCAGCCCGGCCAGCAGTCCGATCAGGGCGGCATGCTGCGCAAGCACCGCGGCGCGCGCGGCGTCGCCGGCGCCCAGCGCCCGGCTGACCGCCGAGGACACGCCCCCGCCCATGGCGCCGGCCGACATCATCCCGGTGAGCATGGCAAAGGGGAACACCAGGGCCATGGCGGCGAGGGGCTCGGTGCCAAGCAGGCCGATGTAGTAGGTCTCGGCGATGCCGACCAGCACCGTCATGGCCATCGACAGCACGTTGGGCAGCGCAAGCCGCAGCAGGGTGGGCAGGATGGGGCCGCGCAGCAGCGGGTTCGGGGGGGGCGGCTGGCCCGCCGCGGTTGCGGCGGCAGGCGAACCGGCGGACGTGGTGACGGGTGGCTTGGGTTGCATATGCAACGATTGTATCTGCATCGGAAATGCCCGATACAATCCCGGCATGAAATCCGGCGTGTCAGATCGCGTGGACATTCCCTGCACCCATTTCAGGCTTCGCCAGCTGCTGCGCGCGGTGTCCCGGCTCTATGACGCCGAGATCGGCAAGGCCGGGCTCAGGGGCACGCAGTACTCGCTGCTCGCACACCTCGCGGTGCTCGCACCCGTGCAGCCGGCCGAGCTCGCGCGCCATCTCGGCATGGATGCCTCCACGCTGTCGCGCAACCTGCGTCCGCTGCTGGCGGCCGGTTGGGTCAGCCAGCTTCCCGGCGCCGACGCGCGCTCGCGCCAGTTGCAGCTCACGCCCGAGGGCGATGCCAAGCGCCGCGAGGCGCGCCGGCACTGGCGGCGCGCCCAGACGACGCTCGAGGAGCGTTATGGCGCCGCTCAGGTGCTGGCGCTGCACGGCCTGATCGACCAGGGCCTGCAGCGCCTGGCCGGGCCCGAATTCAGCGGGTCCGCGCGGTCCTGAGGGCTTCGGCCAGGTCGATCACCGCCATCGCATAGAAGTTCGAGCGGTTGTAGCGGGTGATCACATAGAAGTTGGGCGTGCCCAGCCAGTGCACCGGCGAGGCTTCCCCCTCGGGCAGGTCGATCAGCGCCAGCGGCATGTCCTCGGGGATCCGATCGGGGCTCGAGAGCCCGTGGTCGGCAAGTTGCCCTGGCTTGATCCGCGGCTCGATGCCGCCGGCGATCAGCGCCTGAGCCCGGGCCGGGTCGTCGATCTTCACGCGGAAGTGGGTGGGCTCGCCGCTGCGCCAGCCGTGTTCGGCCAGAAAGCGGGCCACGCTGCCGATGGCATCGGTGGGGCTCGCGCGAAGGTTGATCGCGGCGTCACCATCGAAGTCGACCGCGAAGCGCCGGATGCTGGCTGGCATGAACTGCGGAATGCCGATCGCACCGGCATAGGAGCCGCGCACGCTGAGCGGATCGATGCCGGCATCGCGGGTGTGGAGCAGGTACTCCGAGAGCTCTTCCCGGAAGTAGGCCGAGCGGCGTGGGTCCTGCAGAGCCAGGGTGGTCAGCGCGTCGATCACCCGGAACTCGCCCATCACCCGCCCGTAGATCGTCTCGACGCCGATGATCGCCACGATGATCTCGGCGGGCACTCCCCAGCGCTGGCTCGCCCGGGCGAGCGTGGCCTCGTGTTCCGTCCAGAACCGTGCGCCCTCGCGCAGCCGCACCGGCTCGATGAAGCGGGCCCGGTATGCGCTCCACGACCGGCGGAAACCCGGCGGTGGCGGCGCGATCAGCCGAAGCACCTCGGGTTGCAGTCGCACGCCCGAGAACAGGGTCTTGAGCGCCGGCTCCTCGAAGCGGTGGCGCTCGACCATCTCGGTGATGAAGGCCTGGAGCGCCGGCATGTCGGCGGGGCTGGCGCCCTGGGTCGTCGCGGCCAGAGCACTGCCGGTCGCGGCCGCCGTCGCGGCCGGCACCGCAGCGCGCTTCGCGGCGTTGGGGCGCGGGGGACGGGGCTTGGTGGTCGCGGAAGCGCCCGGTCGGTTGGCAGCCTGTCTGACGGCAGCCGGCCGGGAGGCGGTGGTCTTGTCTGCGGTGGCCCGTGCGTCGCCCGCCTTCGCATCGGTGACCCTCGCATCGCTGGCCATGGTCTGGGCAGTCTTCGCATCGGCAGCCCCCGCGGCAGGCGGCAGCCCCGCCAGCAGGCCGAGCATGGCGAGCGCGGCCAGAACCGCGCCGCGCCGACGCCGCGGGCGCGTGCCAACCGGGCGCGGCAAGGAGTCCCTGGCCGGCAGTGGGCGGGACAGGCCGCGGTGGCGGAGCTTGGCTTCGGCAGTCTTGGCGGCGGCTGGCATCAGGGTCGGAATGCGCGGATCAGGGTGCGCAAGTCTGCCATGTCGCGCGCGCTCGCCGCCTCGCCGCCGAATCGCAGCCGGTTGTAGAGCGCGACGATGCGCCGGGCCTGCGCCGCGCCCTCTGCGTCGAGCAGAGCACCCGCCCTCGCCAGCAACTGCAGCGGGGTCTCATGCCGGGCGCGCACCACGCCGATCTCGGCGAGCTGGGCGCAGAACTCGCCGTAGCACTGCTGCAGCGGGTCGCGCGGCCGTCGCGGGTGCAGGGTGATCAGCGCAACCACCCCGATCGCGAGCGCGAGCCCGAGGGCCATCAGCCCGACCAGGTCCTGCCAGTCGGCCAGCGCCAGCCCGATCGCGCCAAGCAGCTGGCGCTGGCGGACGCTGTCATAGGACAGCATCCACTGGCTCCAGGCATTGCCGATCGCATCGAGATTGAAGCGCGCCCGCTCAAGCAGGCCGACCTGCGCGCGCGGGCCACCGGCCTCGCGCAGCACCCGGCTGCCCTGCTCGATCCGCTCGGGAGCGATCGCGGCGGTGGGGTCGATGCGCACCCAGCCGCGCTCGGCCAGCCAGACCTCGGCCCAGGCATGGGCGTCGGCCTGGCGCACCGTCCAGGTCTCGTCGATCGGGTTGCGCTCGCCTCCCTGGTACCCCGTGACCACGCGGGCCGGGATGTCGAGGGCGCGCATCAGCACCGAGAACGCGCTCGCGTAGTGCTCGCAGAAGCCGGCGCGGGTCTGGAACAGGAAGTCGTCCGCGCTGTTGGGGCCCAGCGTTGGCGGATTCATGGTGTACCGGAAGGGCGCCTCGCGGAACATCGCCAGAGCGCGTTCCACCAGCCGGGCATCGTCGTTTTCCTCGTTACGCCAGCGCTGCGCCAGTTCGAGGGTGCGGGGATTGAATCCCGGCGGCAGCTCCAGCCAGGGCTGAAGGCTGAACCGGGTCTCGTTCAGGCCAAGGCGATAGTCGAGGCGCGACTCGAGCCGGTAGCGCACCCGTTCGTTGATCGGCTGGCGCGACACCAGCTGCAGGTCGGGGCGCAGCAGCGGTGCATCGAAGGAGAGATCGCTGGCGGCCACCGGCGCATCGAGCGCGAACAGCCAGGTGCGCTGGTGCGGCTCCAGCGTGATCCGGTAGCCCAGGGGAGGGCTGGCGCCATGGGTGAGGGTGGGCACGGTCTGGGCCGACAGGGGCATCTGCAGCTCGCGCCAGTTGAGACCGTCGAAGCTGCCGAACACCGGCCCGCGCCAGTAGAGCGACTTGGCAGACGGCGGTTTGCCCTCGAAGCTGACCCGAAAGGCGATCTCCTCGGAACTGCTCAGACTGGCGATGGCGCCGGGCTGCATCGACTCCGACAGGCCGGTGCGCGCGCTCATCTGGCTGTCGGGTGCCCCCCAGAGGGGGCCCTGGATGCGCGGGAACAGCGCGAACATCAGCGCGGCCAGCGGCAGGGCCTGCAGCAGCAGGGCGCCGGCGCTGCGGAATCGGCGCAGGACAGGCTGCTCGCGCACCCCGAACTGCATGGTGATCATGGCGGTAACCAGGGCGAGCACGGCCAGGCCGGCGCAGGCCGCGGTGAGCATCGACTGCGAATGGAAGAAGCTGGTGATCAGCAGGAAGAAGCACAGGAAGATCACCACGAAGAGGTCGCGCCGGGCGCGCATCTCCATGAGCTTCAGGCCCAGAAACAGCACCAGCAGCACCACGCCCGGCTCGCGTCCGAGCAGGGTGCGGTAGTGAGCCCAGACCGCGGTGGTGCAGGCGATCGCGGCCAGCCAGCGCACCGAGTCGCGCGGCAGCCAGCGTCCGGAAAAGATCAGGCCGAGGCGCCACACGAAGAGCATGCCGAAGCCGACCGACACCCACCAGGGAAGATGGAACAGGCCGGGCAGCACGGCCAGGGCCACCGCGCTCATCAGGAACAGGGTGTCGCGCCGGTCCCGTTCCCACTGGTCGCCGAGTTGGCCGCCGAGCGCGCGCATGGAGTGGCGCAGCGCGAGCGGTGCCAGTTCGGGGATGGACGCGCGGGCCATGACGCCTGTCGCTCAGACCCGTGCCAGCGCGAGCGCCTCGAGGCAGCGCTCGCGGTGTTGCGGACCCTGGCCGGGCTCGATCACCAGGCCGGGCAGGTGCAGACCCCAGCGCAGGCCGGCGGCGTCAGCCTCGATCACCCAGGCGGTCAGTCGAGAGAGCCTCGACTCGGCCGGGAGGCCGTTGGGCAGGCTGTGCCAGTCGAGGAGCAGCTCGCCGCCTTCGGCGCCGTCGAACTGCTTGACCAGGAGCTCGTCGGAGCCGCTGCGGGCGACCGCCTTCCAGGCAATGCGCCGTGGCGAATCGCCGGCCGACCAGGCGCGCAGCGCGGCGAGATCCTCCTCGCCGGCGCGGCCCCCCGTGCCTTCGCCGCCGAGGGTCTGGCTCGCAGGCAGTGCCGGCGGCGCGGCCTCGGGTGCGGGATAGACGAGCACGAAGCCGGCTGGCTGCCACCAGGCCCAGGCCCGCCACAGGCCCAGCGGAAAGCGGGAGGAGATCCGGATCGGGGGCAGGGGATGCCGGCCGCGCGCGTCAGCCGTCCAGACCAGGGCGGTGGGCTGCTCCCCGCCGGCGGGCACATCGATCGGCACCGGCTCGTGAGCGCCGGTCGGGCGCAGGGAGAGTGCGAATCGGTCATGGCCCCGGCCCTCGACCACCGTGGCATGCAGCTCGGCGGCGCTGCCGGCGAACACCGGCTCGAGCCGGCCGCTGCGCAGCTCCAGAGCCGACAGGTTCCGGAAGGTCTGCAGCATGCCCACGATGGCCACGGCGCCGAGCAGGAAGGTGAGCAGGAACCCCAGAGAGAGCGCGTAGTTGATCGAGGCGATCAGCATCGTCAGGAGCACCAGCGCATAGAGCAGTCCGGCGCGGGTGGGCAGCACATAGACATTGCGCTGGGCGAGCCGCAGCGGCCCGGCATGCGGCCCCCGCCGCCCGGGCAGGCGCAGCGAGATCCGGTCGATCCAGCTGGCGGCAGCCTGGCTCAAGGAACCGACACGCCCTTGACGATGCCCGCGACCAGCTCGGCGCGGGCCCGGTGCGAACCGGCGCTGCCCTTGGCGGGCCGCAGGCGGTGACCCGCCACGGCGCCGAGCACCGCCTGCACGTCATCGGGCAGCACATGGTTGCGGCCATCGAGCAGCGCCCAGGCGCGCGCGGCCTGGGCCAGACCCAGCCCGGCGCGCGGGCTGAGGCCCTCGGCCAGCAGCGGCGAGCGTCGGCTGAAGGTGAGCAGGTTCTGCAGGTAGTCGAGAATGGCCGGGCTGCAGCGCACCTCCCGAACCCGCTGCTGCAGCTCGACCAGTTCCGCCGGCTGCAGGCAGGGCTGCAGGCCGGCGACCATCTCGCGCCGGTCGATACCCTCGAGCAGCGCGCGCTCGGCCCTGGGGTCGGGGTACCCGAGCTCGATGCACATCGGAAGCGGTCGAGCTGGGACTCCGGCAGGGCGAAGGTGCCAACCTGGTCGGAGGGGTTCTGGGTGGCGATCACGAAGAAGGGCTCGGGCAGCCGCCGCGGCTTGCCGTCGACCGAGACCTGCCGCTCCTCCATGGCCTCGAGCAGCGCACTCTGGGTCTTGGGCGAGGCACGGTTGATCTCGTCGGCCAGCAGCACCTGCGAAAACACCGGCCCGGGATGGAACACGAAGCTGGCGGTGTCGCGATCGAACACCGTGGTGCCGGTGATGTCGGCCGGCAACAGGTCGTTGGTGAACTGGGTGCGGCTGAACTCGAGACCCAGCGAGATGGACAGCGCATGGGCCAGCGTGGTCTTGCCGACACCGGGCAGGTCTTCGATCAGCAGGTGGCCGCGGGCAAGCAGGCAGGCCAGCGCGAGGCGGATCTGCGGCTGCTTGCCGACCACCACGCGGCCAACCTGGGAGGCGGCGGCCTGGATCTTCTGGAGCATGGCGACCTGGGAGATGGGGAGTCGACGGCAGTGTAAACCTCGACCCTGCGCCGGCTCCCGGCAGGGGCTTGTGCCGCCGACGGCCGGTGGCCGCAGTGCCTTGACCGGCAATGCCGCGTCATCACCGGTCGCACTGCGTCATTCTTGGGCGGGCGCGGCAATCGGGTTAGCATGGCGGGCTGCGCATTTCCGGAGTGCCGACATGGCCGCCGTCCCCCAAGAGCTCACCGAGCCGCTGGTGCTCGTCGCCACCCAGGGCGGGGCGGTCACGCTCACCCTGAACCGACCGGCGCAGTTCAACCCGCTCAGCGCCGCCATGATGGCGGCCTTGCGCGGTGAGCTCGAGCGCATCGCGGCCGATGCCTCGGTGCGCGTGGTGATCATCGCGGCCGCCGGCAAGGCCTTCTGCGCCGGCCACGATCTGCGCGAGATGCGCGCCGAGCCCTCGCTGCCGTTCTACCAGGCGCTGTTTGCCGACTGCACCCGGCTGATGACCACCCTCCAGGGCATGCCGCAGCCGGTCATCGCCCGGGTCCACGGCATGGCCACGGCCGCCGGCTGCCAGCTGGTGGCCATGTGCGACCTCGCCGTGGCCGCGGCCGAGGCGCGCTTCGCGGTGTCCGGGGTCAATCTCGGGCTCTTCTGCGCCACACCTTCAGTGGCGCTCAGCCGCAATCTCTCCCGCAAGGCGGCCTTCGAGATGCTGGTCACCGGCGAGTTCATCGATGCCGAGCAGGCCCGCGAGCGCGGGCTGGTCAACCGGGTGGTGCCTGCCGACCGCCTCGATGCCGAGGTGCGCGCCCTGGCCGATGCCATCATCGCCAAGCCGGCGGTGGCCATTGCGGCGGGCAAGGGGCTGTTCTACCGCCAGCTCGAGATGGGCATCGACGCTGCCTACCAGCTCGCCGGCCAGACCATGGCCTGCAACATGATGGCGCCCGACACCCTGGAAGGGGTGCAGGCCTTCATCGACAAGCGTCCGCCCGCCTGGCGGCGCTGAGGTGCTGTCGCGTCCATGAGCCGATTCACCGCCGCCGCCGGGTTCCGGCACGACCAGCCCGAGACCACCGGCGTGCTGCTGGTCCAGCTCGGCACGCCACAGGCGCCCGAGGCCGGCGCGGTGCGCCGCTATCTCGCCGAGTTTCTCGCCGATCCGCGGGTGATCGAGATCCCGCGTGCGGTCTGGATGCCGATCCTGCACGGCATCATCCTGCGTACCCGGCCCGCCCGTTCGGCCGAGAAGTACGCCAGCATCTGGACCGATGAAGGCTCACCGCTCGCGGTGCACAGCCGTCGTCAGGCCGCGCTGCTGGGCGGCTATCTCGGCGAGGCCGGCCATCGCGTCTCGGTGGCGCTGGCCATGCGCTACGGCGAGCCCTCGGTGGGCTCGGTCCTGCGCGAGCTGCGCGAGCGCAATCTCACCCGACTGCTGGTGCTGCCGCTGTACCCGCAGTACGCCGGCTCCAGCGTCGGCACGGCGCTCGACGCGGTCATGCGCGAGATCGCCGGGTGGCGCAACCCGCCCGAGCTGCGCACCATCAAGCACTTCCATGATGATCCCGGCTACATCGCCGCGCTGGCCGACCGGGTGCGGGCCCACTGGCGCAGCGAGGGTCAGCCGGGCCAGCTGCTCATGAGCTTCCACGGGGTGCCCGAGAGCACCCTGCTGCAGGGCGACCCCTACCATTGCGAGTGTCTGGTCACCGCCCGACTGCTCGCCGAGGCGCTCGAGCTGCCGCGCGAGCGCTGGCGGGTGAGTTTCCAGAGCCGCCTCGGGCGGGCCCGCTGGCTGCAGCCTTACACCGAGGCCACGCTGCGCGAGCTGGGCCGGCAGGGCACCGAGCGCCTGGATGTGCTGTGCCCCGGCTTCGTGGCCGACTGTCTCGAGACCCTCGAGGAGATCGCGATCGAGGGCAAGGCCACCTACGAGGAGGCCGGCGGGCGGGGGTTTTCGTACATCCCCTGCCTGAACGACAGCCCCGCCTTCATCCACGGCCTCACCGGTCTGGTCGGGCGCCACCTGCAGGGCTGGCCCACCGCCCGGCCCGACGCCGCGACGCAGGCCTGCCTCGATGCCCGGCTCGCCCAGCGGCTCGAGCGGGCCCGCGCGGCGGGCGCGGCGCGCTGATCCGCGGCGCCCTGCGGGCGTCGCGACCCGCACGGGGCGGGGGCTTGAAATCCCGCCAAACGCCCCCATGTCCTCGCGTCAGCCGGTGACTGCCGGCGCAAGTCCCTGAAATCATTGCTCAAAGGAGACGCGGATGGCCGATCCGCAGACTGACCACCCGATGCCTTCCGGAACCGATCAGGATCCCGGCGCCACCGGCGAACCCGCCCAGGGCATCGATCTCGCCGCGGAGCTGGCCACGGCCCAGCGCAAGGCCGACGAGTTCTACGACCAGTTCGTGCGGGCGCAGGCCGAGATGCAGAACATCCGCCGGCGCGCCCAGGAAGACATCGCCAAGGCGCACAAGTTCGCGATCGAGGGCTTCGCCGAGAGCCTGCTGCCGGTGCGCGACAGCCTCGAGATGGCCCTGACGGTGGCTGCTCCCTCGGTGGACAGCCTGCGCGAGGGGGTGTCGGCCACCCTTCGGCAGCTGGCCAGCGCCTTCGAGAAGAACCGCGTGCTCGAGATCAATCCGGTGGGCGAGAAGTTCGACCCCAACCGGCACCAGGCGATCTCCACCGTGCCCGCGGCCGGCACCCAGCCGCCGGTGGCGCCCAACCATGTGGTGACGGTGCTGCAGAAGGGCTACCTGATCAACGAGCGGGTGCTGCGGCCCGCGATGGTGGTGGTCGCCCAGGGCTGAGTCGATCGCCCCGACTTGAATTCCGGCCGCGCAGGCACATCTAGGCATCCAACGGACAACCGCATTTCCCAAGGACACACGACATGGCAAAGATCATCGGCATCGACCTGGGCACCACCAACTCCTGCGTCGCGATCATGGAGGGCGGCCAGCCCAAGGTGATCGAGAACTCCGAGGGCGCCCGCACCACCCCGTCCATCATCGCCTACATGGAAGACGGCGAGATCCTGGTCGGTGCGCCGGCCAAGCGGCAGGCGGTGACCAACCCGCGCAACACCCTGTATGCGGTCAAGCGTCTGATCGGCCGCAAGTTCGAGGAGAAGGAAGTCCAGAAGGACATCAATCTCATGCCCTACGGCATCGTCAAGGCCGACAACGGCGATGCCTGGGTGGGCGTGCGTGACCGCAAGCTGGCCCCGCCGCAGGTCTCGGCCGAGGTGCTGCGCAAGATGAAGAAGACCGCCGAGGACTACCTCGGCGAGGAAATCACCGAGGCGGTGATCACGGTGCCGGCCTACTTCAACGACAGCCAGCGTCAGGCCACCAAGGACGCCGGGCGCATCGCCGGCCTGGATGTCAAGCGCATCATCAACGAGCCTACCGCCGCGGCGCTGGCCTTCGGCCTGGACAAGGCCGCCGGCAAGGACCGCAAGATCGCGGTCTATGACCTCGGTGGCGGCACGTTTGATGTCTCGATCATCGAGATTGCCGATGTCGACGGCGAAAAGCAGTTCGAGGTGCTCTCCACCAACGGTGACACCTTCCTGGGCGGCGAGGACTTCGACCAGCGGATCATCGATCACGTGATCGCCGAGTTCAAGAAGGAGCAGGGCGTCGACCTCGCCAAGGATGTGCTCGCGCTGCAGCGCCTGAAGGAGGCCGCCGAGAAGGCCAAGATCGAGCTCTCGTCCAGCCAGGCCACCGACCTGAACCTGCCCTACATCACCGCCGACGCCTCCGGGCCGAAGCACCTGAACATGAAGCTCACCCGCGCCAAGCTCGAGGCGCTGGTCGACGACCTGATCGCGCGCACCGTCGAGCCCTGCCGCCTGGCCATGAAGGACGCCGGCGTGAAGGCCTCCGACATCGACGATGTCATCCTGGTGGGCGGCATGACCCGCATGCCCAAGGTGCAGGACGCGGTCAAGGAGTTCTTCGGCAAGGAGCCGCGCAAGGATGTCAACCCCGACGAGGCGGTGGCGGTGGGCGCGGCCGTGCAGGGTTCGGTGCTCTCCGGTGAGCGCAAGGATGTGCTCCTGCTCGACGTCACCCCGCTGTCGCTGGGCATCGAGACCCTCGGCGGCGTCATGACCGCCATGATCAAGCGCAACACCACCATCCCGACCAAGCACTCGCAGGTGTTTTCCACCGCCGAGGACAACCAGCCGGCGGTGACCATCAAGGTCTTCCAGGGCGAGCGCGAGCTTGCCGCGGGCAACAAGCTGCTTGGTGAGTTCAACCTCGAGGGCATCCCGCCCTCGCCGCGTGGCATGCCGCAGATCGAGGTTGCCTTCGATATCGATGCCAACGGCATCCTGCATGTCTCGGCCCGCGACAAGGCCAGCGGCAAGGAGAACAAGATCACCATCAAGGCGAACTCGGGTCTGTCCGAGGGCGAGATCCAGAAGATGGTGAAGGACGCCGAGGTCAACGCTGCCGAGGACCACAAGCGGGTCGAGCTTGCCAATGCCCGCAATCAGGCCGAGGCCATGACCCACTCGGTGAAGAAGTCGCTCACCGAGTACGGCGAGCAGATCGGCGCCGAGGACAAGGGCCGCATCGACGATGCGATCAAGGCCCTCGAGGAGTCGGTCAAGGGCGAGGACAAGGCCGAGATCGAGTCGCGTACCGCCGCGCTGGCCACCGCCGCGCAGAAGATCGGCGAACTCATGGCCGCGAAGATGCAGGCGGAACAGGGCGCAGCCGGCGCCGCTGGTGCGGCCGGGGGGCCGGGCGCCGCGGCGAGCGGGCCCGAGGCGCGCAAGCCGGCCGATGATGATGTGGTCGACGCCGACTTCAAGGAAGTCAAGCGCGGCTGAGGCGCACGGCCACCCGACAGCGGACCGCTGACCACCGTCGTGGTCAGCGGTCCTTGTCGCTTCAGGCGCATGAGGGTCGGTCGAAGCCGACCCAGGACGGATCGCCCCCACGGGGCACGGGAACAGACGAATGGCCAAGCGTGATTACTACGAGGTGCTGGGGGTAGCGAAGACCGCGAGCGAGGACGAGCTCAAGAAGTCCTATCGCAAGCTCGCGATGAAGCACCACCCCGACCGCAATCCCGACGACAAGAGCGCCGAGGACAAGTTCAAGGAGGTCAAGGAGGCCTACGAGGTGCTCTCCGATGCCCGCAAGCGCGAGGCCTACGACCGCTTCGGCCATGCCGGCGTCGATCCCTCGGCCGGTGGCGGCGGCGGGCCCGGCGGGCAGGGCGGGTTCTCCGATGTCTTCGGCGACATCTTCGGTGACATCTTCGGCCAGGGCCGCGGCCGCGGCGGTGGCGGCGGCGGCGCCAATGTCTACCGCGGCGCCGATCTGCGCTACGGTATGGAGATCACCCTCGAGCAGGCCGCGGCCGGCTTCGCCTCCGAGATCCGGGTGCCAAGCTGGGAATCCTGCGAGGTCTGCGCCGGCAGCGGCGCCAAGCCCGGCACCAAGCCCAAGGTCTGCGGCACCTGCAGCGGCCAGGGCACGGTGCGCATGCAGCAGGGCTTCTTCTCCATCCAGCAGACCTGCCCCACCTGCCACGGGCGCGGCAAGGTGATCGCCGATCCCTGCACGGCCTGCGACGGCGCCGGTCGGCTGAAGAAGTCGCGCACGCTGGAAGTGAAGATCCCGGCCGGCATCGACGACGGCATGCGCATCCGCATCTCGGGTAATGGCGAGCCCGGTGTCAACGGCGGGCCGCCCGGCGATCTGTATGTCGAGATCAAGGTCAAGGAGCATTCGGTCTTCCAGCGCGAGGGCGATGACCTGCACTGCGAGATCCCGATCTCCTTCGTGACCGCGGCGCTCGGCGGCAAGATCCAGGTGCCCACGCTGCACGGCCGTGCCGAGATCGAGCTGCCGGAAGGCACCCAGTCGGGCAAGACCTTCCGGCTGCGCGGCAAGGGCATCAAGGGTTACCACTCCAGCTATCCCGGCGACCTCTACGCCCATGTCTCCCTCGAGACGCCGGTGCGGCTCAATGACCGCCAGAAGAAGCTGCTGCGCGAGTTCGAGACCACGCTCCAGGATCCCAAGCACAGTCCGCAGTCCAAGGGCTGGATGGACAAGGTCAAGGACTTCTTCCAGTAGCGCCGGCATGAAACTCACCTTCGCCGGCGCGGCGGGCACGGTCACCGGTTCGCGCTACCTGCTGCAGGGCGGTGGACGCACCGTGCTGGTCGATTGCGGCCTGTTCCAGGGCTACAAGCAGCTTCGCCTGCGCAACCGTCTGCCCTTGCCGGTGGCCGCGCGCCGCATCGACGCAGTGATCGTCAGTCATGCCCACCTCGACCACAGCGGCTGGCTGCCGGCGCTGGTGCGCGACGGGTTCCGGGGGCCGATCTACGCCTCGCCGGCCACCCGCGACCTGTGCGAGATCCTGCTCAGGGACAGCGCGCACCTGCAGGAAGAGGAGGCGAAGTACGCCAACCGTCATGGCTACAGCCGCCATGCGCCGGCCGAACCGCTCTACACCGTCGACGACGCGCTCAAGGCCATCGCGCGCTTTCGCGAGCTGCCCTTCGGCGCGCCGCTCGATCTCGGCGAGGGTCTGCATGTCAGCCTCGAACCGGCCGGGCACCTGCTCGGCGCGGCCTCGGTGCGGCTGCGACGCGGCGAGCGCTCGCTGCTGCACTCCGGCGACCTGGGTCGTCCCAATGACCCGATCATGCGCGCGCCGGCGCGCTTCGACGGAGCCGACTGGCTGCTGCTCGAATCCACCTATGGCAATCGCACCCATCCCGTCGACGAGGCCGAAGCCACGCTCGCCCGGATCATCCGTGAAACCGCCGGTGCCGGCGGCACGGTGCTGATCCCCTCGTTCGCGGTCGGTCGCGCCCAGACGGTGATGCTCGCGCTGTCGCGTCTGAAGGCCCGCGGCGAGATCCCCGATCTCCCGGTCTTCCTCGACTCGCCCATGGCGATCGATGCCACCGCGCTCTATCGCCGCTACCGCACGCTGCATCGCCTGAGCGTGGCCGAGTGCCGGGCCATGTGCTCGGTGGCCCGGCTGGTGAACACCCCCGACCAGTCGCGCGCGCTGGCAGGCCTGAGCATGCCCTCGGTGATCATTGCCGCCAGCGGCATGGCCACCGGCGGCCGGGTGCTGCATCACCTGAAGGCGCTGGCGCCCGATCCGCGCAACCGCATCGTCTTCGTCGGCTACCAGGCCGGCGGCACGCGCGGTGCCCATCTCGTGGCGGGCGCCCGCGAGGTGCGCATCCATGGCGAGTGGCATCCGGTGCGCGCGCGGGTGGAGAACATCGATGCCTGGTCGGCACATGCCGACGCCGACGAGCTGCTGGCCTGGCTGGCCACCGCGCGACGGGCGCCGCGTCAGGTCTATCTCGTGCACGGCGAGCCCGATGCCACCGACACCCTGCGCCAGCGCATCGAGGAGCGGCTCGGCTGGCCGGTGGCGGTGCCCGAGCACCTCGCCTCGGTGGAGCTCGATCTCTGAACCGGCTTTCCCGGGCCGATGGCCGGCCTGATCCGGCGTGTCGCCATGCGGCAGCGATCCTGCCCGATCCGGTCCTGCGCGTGGCCGCAGCGCCGCAGCCCGCGCCTCGGGTAGAGTCGTGGCCATGCAGGCGATCCATTTCCGTCGGCCGCCGGGCCGACCCAAGGGCGCGGTCATCGACCCCGCGGCGCGCGAACAGATCCGGGTCATGCTCGCCGGCGAGACGCCGCAGCGTGACCGCCTGATCGAGTACCTGCACCGGCTCCAGGACACCCAGGGCTGCCTGCCGGCACCGCTGCTGCTGGCGCTGGCCGAGGCGCTGCGTCTGGCGCCTGCCGAGGTCCATGAGGTGGCAAGCTTCTATCACCACTTCGATGTGCTCGCCGAGGGCGAGGCGCCGCCCCCCTCGCTCACGGTACGGGTCTGCGATTCGCTGTCCTGCCGACTCGCCGGAGCTGCGGCGCTGGCCGAGGAGCTGGCCGCCACGCTCGGGCCCTCGGTGCGCCTTCAGCGGGTGCCCTGTGTGGGCCGCTGTGATGCCGCGCCGGCGGCCGTGGTCGGACAGCATCCGGTGGCACCGGCCAGTGCGCCGGCAGTGCTGGCGCAGACCGGTCTGGCACTGGCCGACCCTGCCGGCGGGCGCTGCCCCCTGCCGGCCGCACCGGGCTATCGCGAGGCGCTCGCGCAGGGCCGCTACCAGCCACTGGTGGCGCTGCACTCGGGCGAGCTCAGTCCCGCCGCCGTCTTCGCCCGCCTCACCGAGGCCGGCCTGCGCGGCCTGGGCGGCGCAGGCTTTCCCACCGGGCGCAAGTGGCAGATCGTGGCCGGCCAGCCCGGGCCGCGCCTGCTGGTGGTCAACGCCGACGAGGGCGAGCCCGGCACCTTCAAGGACCGGCATTTCCTCGAGACCGATCCCCATGCGCTGATCGCCGGGATGCTGATCGCGGCCCGTGCGGTGCAGGCACAGGCCTGCTACCTGTACCTGCGCGACGAATACCCCGGGCTGCGCGCGCTGCTCGAGCGCGAGCTTGCGCTGCTGCGCGCCGATCCGCCGGTGCCCGCCGAGCACTTGCCGGAAGTGCACCTGCGTCGCGGCGCCGGGGCCTACATCTGCGGCGAGGAGAGCGCGCTCATCGAGTCGATCGAGGGCCGTCGGGGCGCGCCGCGGCTGCGCCCACCCTATGTGGCCGAAGTCGGCCTCTTCGGCCGACCTACCCTGGTCAACAATGTCGAGACCCTGGTCTGGGCGCAGCGCATCCTGCAGCACGGGCCGCCGGTCTTCGCCGGGCAGGGCCGCCGTGGCCGTGTCGGGTTGCGCGCCTTCTCGGTCTCGGGCCGGGTGCAGCGGCCTGGGGTGCACATCGCCCCGGCCGGCATCAGCCTGCGCGAGCTCATCGACGAGCACTGCGGCGGCATGGCGCCGGGCCATCGCCTGCATGCCTGGCTGCCGGGAGGGGCATCGGGCGGCATCCTGCCCGCCGACATGGCCGATCTGCCGCTCGACTTCGACACGCTTCAGCCGCATGGCTGCTTCATCGGATCGGCCGCGGTGGTGGTGCTCTCGCAGGCCGACCGCGCCCGTGACGCGGCCAGCGCCATGATGGGCTTCTTCCGCGACGAGTCCTGCGGCCAGTGCACGCCCTGCCGGGTCGGCACCGCCAAGGCTGCCGTGCTGATGGCCGAGCCGCGCTGGGATGGCCCGCTGCTGCGCGAGCTCGCCCGCACCATGGCCGATGCCTCGATCTGCGGCCTGGGGCAGGCCGCGCCCAACCTGCTGCTCGGTGTGCTGGATCGCTTTGCCGACGAGGTGATCGGGCCGGTGCCGCCCGGTGCGGGCGGGGCCGGTGATGCGCCATCCCCGGCGGGCACGGCATCCCCGGCATCCCCGGCATCCCCGGGAGACCGGTCATGAGCGCGGTCCTCGCGCCGGCCGCGGCGCCGATCGTCTTCGAGCTCGACGGCCGCACGGTTTCGGCGCAGCCGGGCGAATCCATCCTGCAGGCCGCCGAACGCGCGGGTGTGAGCATCCCGCGCCTGTGTCACCGCGACGGCCTGCGGCCCGATGGCAACTGCCGGGCCTGTGTCGTCGAGATCGCCGGAGAGCGCGTGCTCGCGCCGTCCTGCTGTCGCGCGCCGACCCCCGGCATGCGGGTCGATGCCGCCAGCGAGCGCGCGCGTGCGGCGCAACGCATGGTGATCGAACTGCTGCTGGCCGATGCCGAGGTGGGCGCGGCCTCGCCCGACTCCGAACTGCGCCGCTGGGCCCGCGAACTGCAGGCCCGCCCGGGTCGCTTCGCGCCGCGCGCGCAGCCGCAGGCCGATCGCTCGCATCCCGCGATCGCGGTCAGCCTCGATGCCTGCATCCAGTGCGGCCGCTGCGTGCGCGCCTGCCGCGAGGTCCAGGGCAATGATGTGATCGGCTATGCCGGCCGCGGCGAGCAGGCCCGCATCGTGTTCGACGCCGACCTCGCCCTGGGCGCGTCCAGCTGCGTGGGCTGCGGGGAGTGCGTGCAGGCCTGCCCCACCGGCGCGCTCGCGCCTCGCCTGCCTCTGGGCGGCGAGCAGGCGGGCGAACCGGCCTGGCCGCGGGCCGACGACACCGCGGTGGACTCCCTGTGCCCGTTCTGCGGCGTGGGCTGCCAGGTCACCTACCGGGTGGCCGGCAATCGCATCCGGCGGGTCGAGGGCCGCGACGGGCCGGCCAATCATGGCCGGCTGTGCGTGAAGGGCCGCTTCGGCTTCGACTATGTCCACAGCCCGCAGCGGCTCACCGTGCCGCTGGTGCGCCGCGCGGGCCGCCCCAAGCGCCTGCCCGAGCGCGGCGTGCCGGCCGACTGGCGCGATGACTTCCGGCCCGCCAGCTGGGACGAGGCGCTGGCGCTTGCCGGCGGCGGCCTGGCCCGGTTGCGCGATGCCCATGGCCCCTCGGCGCTGGCCGGATTCGGCTCGGCCAAGGGCAGCAACGAGGAGGCCTATCTTTTCCAGAAGCTGGTGCGCACCGGCTTCGGCACCAACAATGTCGACCACTGCACGCGGCTGTGTCATGCCTCCTCGGTGGCGGCCCTCCTCGAGGGTGTGGGTTCGGGCGCGGTCTCCAATCCGGTGAGCGATGCGCTGCTGGCCGAGTGCATCCTGGTGATCGGCGCCAATCCCACCGTCAATCATCCGGTGGCCGCCACCTTCATCAAGAATGCGGTGCATCGCGGCGCCACGCTGATCGTGGCCGACCCGCGCCGCACCGAGCTCTCCCGCCTGGCCACCCATGCGCTGCAGTTCCGGCCCGACAGCGATGTCGCGCTGCTCAATGCGCTGCTGCAGGTGATCATCGCCGAGGGCCTGGTCGACCAGACTTTCGTGCGCGAGCGCACCCGTCACTTCGAGGAACTCGCCGCCGCGGTGTCGCACTGCACGCCCGAGGCCATGGCGCCGATCTGTGGCATCGCGCCCGAGACCCTGCGCGCGGTGGCGCGGCGCTACGCCCGCAGCCGCGCCTCGATGATCTTCTGGGGCATGGGCATCTCCCAGCATGTGCACGGCACCGACAATGTCCGCTGCCTGATCGCGCTGGCCATGGTCACCGGCCAGATCGGTCGCCCCGGCACCGGTCTGCATCCGCTGCGCGGCCAGAACAATGTCCAGGGCGCCTCCGATGCCGGACTGATCCCGATGATGCTGCCCGACTATCACCGGGTCGACGATGACAGCCATCGGGCCCGCCTGGAGCGGCTGTGGGGCGCGCCCATCGACCCGCGGCCCGGCCTCACCGTGGTCGAGATCCTGCACGCCGCGATCGCGGGCCAGGTGCGCGGCATGTACATCATGGGCGAGAACCCGGCGATGTCCGACCCCGACCTCGCCCATGCGCGGCAGGCGCTCGCCGCGCTCGACTGGCTGGTGGTGCAGGACATCTTCCCCACCGAGACCGCGATGCTGGCCGATGTCATCCTGCCGGCCTCGGCCTTCGCCGAGAAGGACGGCAGCTTCACCAACACCGACCGCATGGTGCAGCTCGGCCGCGCGGCGCTCGGCCCGCCTGGCGAGGCGCGGCGCGATCTCTGGATCATCCAGCGCATGGCCGCCGAGCTCGGCCTGCCCTGGCGCTACCGCGATGTCGGCGAGGTCTTCGAGGAGATGCGCCAGGCCATGGACTCGATCCGCGGCATCTCCTGGGCGCGTCTGCAGCGCGAGGGCTCGGTCACCTATCCCTGCCCCGACGAGACCGATCCCGGCCATCCGGTGGTGTTCGCCGATCGCTTCCCCACGGCCGATGGCCGCGCCCGGCTGGTGCCCGCGCAACCCGGCCTGGCTGACGAGCAGCCCGACGCGGCCTATCCCTTCGTGCTGATCACCGGCCGTCTGCTCGAGCACTGGCACACCGGCGCGATGACCCGGCGCGCCGGGGTGCTGCAGGCGATCGAGCCCACCGCCACCGCCGCGCTGCATCCGTCGGAACTTGCCCGACTGGGCGTGGCCGCCGGCGCCGGCTTGCGCCTGAGTTCGCGTCGCGGCAGCATCCTGCTCACCGCCAGGGCCGATGAGGGCGTGGCCGCAGGCACGGTCTTCCTGCCCTTTGCCTACACCGAGGCCGCGGCCAACCTGCTCACCAACCCGGCGCTCGATCCGCACGGCAAGATCCCCGAGTTCAAGTACTGCGCGGTCCGGGTCGAGCCGGCCGACGCGCCCGTACCCCAAGGCGTCTTCGGCGCCGCTCCAGAAAGCACCTGACCATGCCCACACTCGGCGATTTCGAGGCTCGCGGCCTCGATGGCAAACCCGTCAAGCTCTCCCGTTACGCCGGCAAGGTGGTGCTGGCCGTGAATACCGCCAGCCGCTGCGGCTTCACCCCGCAGTACGCCGGACTGCAGGCCCTGCACGAGCGCTACCGTGACCAGGGTCTGGTGGTGCTCGGCTTTCCCTGCAACCAGTTCGGCGCGCAGGAGCCGGGCGACGCCGCCGAGATCGGCAGCTTCTGCGAGCGCAACTTCGGGGTCGACTTTCCGCTCTTCGCGAAGGTCGATGTCAACGGCGATCAGGCCCATCCGCTCTGGCAGTGGCTCACCGCCCAGGCGCCGGGTCTGCTCGGCTCCCAGGCGGTGAAGTGGAACTTCACCAAGTTCCTCGTCGCCCGCGACGGCAGCACGGTCACCCGCCACGCCCCGCAGGTCGAGCCGGCTGCGCTTGCCGCCGAGATCGAGTCGCTGCTCGGAAAGCCGGGGGCGCCATGAGCGCGGCGCGCGAGGCCGCCCGCCACCTGCTGCCGCTGTGGCAGGGCGGGGGCGCCACCGATGCCCTGCCGCAGGCCTGCCGGCCCGCCGATCGGGCGGCGGCCTACCTGGCACAGGCCGAGCTTGCCGCGCTGACCGGCCAGCCGGTGGTGGGCTGGAAGATTGCCGCCACCAGCCAGGCCGGCCAGCAGCACATCGGGGTCGATGGCCCGCTGGCGGGCCGGCTGCTCGCCGACCGCCTGCGCGAGCCGGGCGCAGCGGTGGCCATCGGCACGAGCCGCATGGCGGTGGTCGAGGCCGAGTTCGCCTTCCGCATGGGCCGGGCGCTTGCGCCCCACTCGCAGCCCTGGTCCCAGGACGAGGTCATGGCCGCGGTGGCCGATCTGCACCCGGCCATCGAGATCCCCGACTCGCGCTACCACGACTTCGCCCGGGTGGGCGCACCCCAGCTGATCGCCGACTTCGCCTGCGCCTGCTGGCTGGTGGTCGGACCGGCCATGGCGCCGGGCTGGCGCGAGGTCAACCTTGCCGCGCATCCGGTGCAGGTCTGGCGCGGTGGCGAGGTCGCGGCCCGCGGGCAGGGCGCCAATGTGCTGGGCGATCCGCGCCTCGCGCTCACCTGGATCGCCAACGAGCTCTCCCGGCACGGGCCGGGGCTGAAGGCGGGCGACCTGGTCACCACCGGCACCTGCATCGTGCCGCTGCCGGTCGCGCCCGGCGACCGGGTCCGGGCCGACTACGGCCCGCTCGGGTCGCTCGACGCCGCGCTCATCGCCTGATCAGGGCGGCGCTGCCCGTCTCGCGCATCCCTGGGCGTGCATCGGGCCGTTATCGCGGCCGCTGACACGCGCCCGCGTCAACGAGCGTTTAGACTGGCGCCGACCCGCCGGGGCCGCTGGCCGCCCGGGCGGACGGTTCAACCCTTCAGCACGGACACACGGGCAATGACGACCAATGCAGCGGAATTCGAGCGCGCCAAGCGCGTGCTGGTGGGCGGTGTCAATTCGGCGGTGCGCGCCTTCCGCGCGGTGGGCGGCACGCCGCGTTTCATCGATCGCGCCGAGGGCGCCTACCTCTGGGATGTCGAGGGCCGCCGCTACATCGACTATCTCGGCTCCTGGGGGCCGATGATCGCCGGCCAGTCGCATCCGCGCGTGGTGGCAGCCGTGCAGCAGGCGGCCACCCGCGGCCTGTCCTTCGGCGCGCCCAACACCCTCGAGAGCGATCTCGCCGAGCGGCTGTGCGCGCTGTTCCCGCATGTCGAGAAGGTGCGCTTCACCAGCTCGGGCACCGAGGCGGCCATGTCGGCCATCCGGCTGGCACGCGGCTACACCGGCCGCAGCAAGATCCTCAAGTTCGAAGGCTGCTACCACGGCACGGCCGACAGCCTGCTCGTGAAGGCCGGCTCGGGTGCGCTGGCTTTCGGCACGCCGAGCTCGGCAGGCGTGCCGCCCGATCTCGCCCGTCACACCCTGGTCGCCCAGTTCAACGACCTGGCCAGCGTGCAGGCGCTCTTCGAGCAGCATCCCGAGGACATCGCCTGCGTGATGGTCGAGCCGGTGGCCGGCAACATGAACCTGATCCTGCCGGCGCCGGGCTTCCACCAGGGCCTGCGCGAGCTCTGCACCCGGTACGGCGCGCTCCTGATCTTCGACGAGGTGATGACCGGCTTCCGGGTGTCACTGGGCGGCGCGCAGCAGGTGCTCGGCGTGGTGCCCGACATGTCGGCCTTCGGCAAGGTGATCGGTGGCGGCATGCCGGTGGGCGCCATCGGCGGCTCGGCGAAGGTCATGGATCTCATGGCCCCGCTCGGCCCGGTGTATCAGGCCGGCACGCTGTCGGGCAATCCCATCGCCATGGCCGCGGGCCTGGCCACGCTCGACATCATCTCGGCGCCGGGCTGGTTCGACACGGTCTCGGCGCGCTGCGCCCGGCTGGTCGACGGCATGAACCAGGCGGCCCGCGACACCGGTGTGGCCTTCTGCGCGCAGTCGATCGGCGCGATGGCCGGTTGCTACATGCTGGCCAGCCCGCCCACCAGCTTCGCGCAGGTCCAGGCCCAGGATGTCGAGCGCTTCAAGCGCTTCTATCACCTCATGCTCGACGAGGGCGTGTACCTGCCGCCCTCGCCGGTGGAGGCTTTCTTCTTCTCGGGCGCGCACTCCGACGCCGACATCGAGGCCACCCTGACCGCCGCCCGCCGCAGCCTCGCCGCGGTCGCCTGAGCAGGCGCTCAGGCGCGGCCTCAGTCGAGCGCCGGTCGCGGCAACTCGCTGCCGCCCGCGCTCTCGCTGGCCTGACCCAGGCCGAGCACAGTGCGCTCGTCGAAGGGCTTGCCGATGATCTGCACGCCCACCGGCAGGCCGCGCACCAGCCCTGCCGGCTGCGACAGCGCACACAGCCCGAGGTAGTTGGCAGGCCGGGTCAGGATGCCGGGCGCCGGTGAGGCCTCGTCCACCTCGGCCACCGGAATCGCCGGGATCGGCACGCTCGGCAGCAGGAGGGCGTCGTAGGCCTCGAACCAGTCGGCGAACTCGCGCCGGCGCGCGGCCATGTCGCGCAGGGCCTGCGGATAGTCGCCCGGCCCGAAGGCCTCGGCCTGGCGGATGCGCCCGCGCACCGCATCGCCCAGCGGCACAGCCGGGTCTTTCACATAGCTGCCGTGCAGGGCGTAGGCCTCCGAGGCGATGATCCGGCCGGCGGCCGGCGCAAGCTCGAAAAACCAGTCGGGCAGGCGGGCCGGCATCACCTGCACCCCCAGCGACTCGAAGCGGCGCGCCGCGGCCTGCCAGGCGGCGGTGACGCCCGCATCCATCAGGGAGGGCAACTGGCCGGCATCCGGCAGCGCCAGGCGCAGGCCGCGCACGCTGCGCGGATCGCGGGCGAATCGCTCCAGCGGTTGCGCGAGCGTGGTCGGGTCGCGAGGGTCGGGCCCGGCCAGCGCGTCGAGCAGCAGCGCGCAGTCGGCCACGGTGCGGGCCATCGGGCCGATGGTGTCCAGGGTCCAGCTGAGCAGCCCGGTGCCGTGCAGGCTGATGCGGCCGTGGGTGACCTTCAGGCCGGTCAGGCCGTTGAAGGCGCAGGGAATCCGCACCGACCCGCCGGTGTCGCTGCCGATGCCCGCCGGCGCAAATCCCGCGGCGACTGCCACGCCGGTGCCGCTGGAGGAGCCGCCCGGCACCCGGTGCACCCCACGGTCCCAGGGGTTGCGCGGGGTGCCCATCAGCGGGTTGGTGCCCCAGCCGCCGAAGGCGAACTCGGTCATGTGGACCTTGCCGAGCGGCACCATGCCGGCGGCGAGCAGGCGCTCCACGGTGGCTGCGGTGACGCCAGCCACCCGCTGCAGGTTGCGGCGCGAACCCAGCGTGCAGACCCTGCCCTTGATATCGAGCAGGTCCTTGAGCACCACCGGCAGGCCGTGCAGGGGCGGGCGGGGCAGGCCGGCGGCGCGGGCCTGGTCGGCGGCGCGCGCCAGTGCCCGGGCTGCCTCGGCGTCCACCGACACGAAGGCATGCAGCTCGGGATCGAGTCGGGCGATGCGGGCCAGCAGATGCTCGGTGATCTCCTGCGCGCTGAGCTGGCCGGCGTCGAGCGCGGCCTTGAGCTGGGTGAGGCTCTGCCAGGCGATGTCCATCGGGTTCTCCGGTCGGTGGTGGGCTGTGCCTCTATCATGCCGTCTGGAGAGCGGCGCAGCCCGCGCCGGCCCCCATCCCGCAGGAGTCATTCATGAAACCCGGAACCGTCGTCGCGCAGAAGGCCCCCTACCCGGTCGAGGTCGAGGCCGGCAAGACCTACTGGTGGTGCGCCTGCGGCAAGAGCGCGCGCCAGCCGTTCTGCGACGGTTCGCACAAGGACACCGCCATCACCCCGGTGCCCTACAAGGCCGAGCAGGACGGCAAGGTCTGGTTCTGCGGCTGCAAGCAGAGCGGCAGGGGCGCGCTGTGCGACGGCGCGCACAAGGCGCTCTGACGCCTGCCGACC
The DNA here is from genome assembly GCA_903934795.1 of uncultured bacterium. GTDB lineage: Bacteria > Pseudomonadota > Gammaproteobacteria > Burkholderiales > Burkholderiaceae_E > Quisquiliibacterium. The sequence continues at coordinate 29,426 of CAIZPE010000205.1, forward strand.
CGAGCCCCGGCTCGGCGCCATGAACCCGTGCCCCGGCGTGTCACGCCGGGGCTCAGTGCACCGCGTCGATCGCCGCCTGCGTCATCGGCGGCATCGGGGCGTCCAGGGCCGTGCACAGGGTGCGCAGCGCGCTCGCGGCACGCCAGTCCACCTGCCGGCTGCCGACATCCCAGGCGGCTGCTGCGCAGGCCTTGACCAGTGCCGGCTTGGCAAGCGGCATCAGCTGGTTCAGGCGCTCGAGCGCCGGGCCCAGCGACGAGGGTGTCAGCGCGCCGAGCGGCTGGAGCACCGGCGCCATCCCTTCCAGAAACACGCGCCCCTCGGCGAAGGCCTCGCTCGCCGGTCGGGAGCTGCGCAGGTGCGCGATCAGCGACAGCACCAGCGCGGCCTCATCGGGCAGCTCGCGCAGCGAGCGGTGGATCGGACGCACGCGCGCCCGCGATGCGCTGCCGATCCGTCGTCGCAGCGTGGTCAGGAGCAGGAACTCGGGCAGGCTCATGCGGCCGTCCGCGGCGATGAGCGCGTCGGCGATGCGCAGCAAGCCGTCCGACTCGGCGAGCGAGAGCTGCTGCAGGGCCGGCATCGCGAGGTCAAGCAAGGGCAGTCGCCCGCCGGGGGGCAGGGCGGCCACGGCGGCGTGCAGCGCGCCCAGCGCATCGCCGGCGCTCGCGCCGAGGGCGTCGATCACGATCCGGCGCTGTGCCAGCGCCACCGACGCGCCCTTGTCGAGCAGCATCGCCAGGGTGAGCAGACGCGCCTGCGGCGGATCCTTCAGCGCGGTGTCCAGCCCCAGGGCCTGAATGCGTTCCCGCCACGACTCCACATAGGCTTTCGCGTCGGCCGGCGCCAGCGCACGGCCGATCGATGCGGGCAGCGCCGAGGCGCCGCGCTTCAGAGGGGCGAGCGGGCTGATCGCCCCGGGCGGGTGGCGCGCGGCGGCTGCGGGCTCGGCAGCTGCGGGCTCGGCGCCTGTGGGCTCGGCGCCTGGCAGTGGCTGCTCGGGCGCTTCCAGCAGGCTCACCGATCGGCCGTAGATCCGGCGCAGGCGTTCGGTCAGCGGCGGGTGGGTGGCGAAGGCACCTGACATGAACGGCGCGCTTGCCGCGCCCAGAAAGATCGGCGAGAGCGTGCGGGCGTGATGATGGGCGATCGCGCTGCCCAGGCCAGGTCGTCGTCGCGCGGCCTTGCGCAGGACCGCGGGCGCGTCGGTGGAAAAGCCGCCAATCCTGCGCAGCGCGCCCCCGATGCCATCCGGGTTGCGGGTGAACTGCACCGCGCTGGCATCGGCCAGGTACTCGCGCTGGCGCGACAGCGCGGCATTGATCAGCCTCGAGAAGAACACGCCGATCGAGCCCAGCGTCCAGAGCCCGATGCCGGCCAACCCGACCGGCGTCGCGGCCTTGCTGTCGCGCCCCTCCGCGGCGGCTCTCAGCAGCAGGCGTCCCGCCGAGCTCACGAGGGTCAGCCCGTAGATCATCGCGATCATGCGCATGTTCAGGCGCATGTCGCCGTTCAGGATGTGGCTGAACTCGTGGGCCACCACGCCCTGCAGCTCGTCTCGGGTCAGGCGGGTGAGCGCACCGCGGGTCACCGCCACCACCGCATCCTGCAGGCTGTTGCCGGCCGCGAAGGCGTTGATCCCGGCCTCGTCGGCCATCAGGTACACCCGCGGCACCGGTGTGCCCGAGGCCAGCGCCATCTCCTCCACGACATGGCGCAGCCGGCGCTCGAAGGGGTCGGCGCTCTGCGCATCGACGAGGCGGGCATCGACCATGCGCGCCACCTCCGGTCCGCCCGCGCGCAGCCGGATCGACTCGACCAGCGTGCCGCCGAGGATCAGCGCGAGGAGTGCGCCGCTGACCAGCCCGTGAACCCAGGGCGCCGGAACGATGCCGGCGGCCATGGCCGCCAGCAGGATGGCACCGTTCACCGCCAGCACCACGCCGACGATGGCGAGCGCGAACAGCAGCAGCAGCCGGCGCGTCGCCGTCCGCGCCTGTTGCTGGTGACCGAAGAAGTCCACCCTTAGAACTGCACCCGGATGGGCTTGCGCTCGTCGGCGCTCTCGGTGGCCTGCAACAGCTGCGCCGTCTCGAATCGGAACACGCCGGCCAGCATCGAGCCGGGAAACTGCTCGGTGGCGGTGTTGTATGCCATGACCGCGTCGTTGAAGGCCTGACGCGCGAACGCCACCTTGTTCTCGGTGCCGGTCAGCTCCTCCGAGAGCTGCATCATGTTCTGGTTCGACTGCAGGTCGGGATAGGACTCGGCCAGGGCGAACAGCCTGCCGAGCGCGCCCTGCAGCACCCCTTCGGCGCTGGCCAGGCCCTGCATCGCGGCGGCGTTGCCCGGATTGGCGGCGACCGCCTGGCTGGCACCCAGGGCGCTGTTGCGCGCCCTGATCACCGCCTCCAGCGTCTCGCGCTCATGCTTCAGGTAGGCCTTGGCGACCTCCACCAGGTTGGGGATCAGGTCGTAGCGGCGCTTGAGCTGGACATCGATCTGCGCATAGGCATTGCGAAAGCGGTTTCGCAGCGCGACCAGCTGGTTGTAGGCGCTGATTGCCCAGAACACGATCGCGGCCAGCACGGCGAGAATCACCCAGCTCATGAACATTCCTTTCCTGAAAAGCGTGTGCCGCGTGGCGTGCGGCCAGCCAGGCTGCCCGTTCGGGCACCCGGGCTGACGAGTGTGGGAGGTTCCGGCACGATCCGGCAAGCGCGGGCCGACCGCCGCGCGGAATCGGCGCGCCGGCGCCGGTGGGCGCGCAGTAAGATCGGGCATCGTCCATCGGGAGTTTCCTCATGCATGACCTCGTCATCCGCGGTGCCACGGTCGTCGACGGCTCGGGCGCGCCCGGCCGCCCCCTCGATGTCGCCGTGGCCAACGGCCGCATCGCCGAGGTCGGTGCCGTGGCGGGTACCGGCCGGCGCGAGATCCGCGCCGATGGCCTGCTGCTCACACCCGGCTTCGTCGACATCCACACCCACTATGACGGCCAGGCCACCTGGGATGCCTCCCTCACCCCGTCCTGCTGGCACGGTGTGACCACCGCGGTCTTCGGCAACTGCGGCGTGGGCTTCGCCCCGCTCAAGCCCGGCAAGAGCGACTACCTCATCAACCTCATGCAGGGCGTGGAGGACATCCCCGAAGCCGTGCTCGCCGAGGGCATCGACTTCTGCTGGGAGTCCTTCGAGGGCTATCTCCAGGCCCTGGCCGACAAGCCGCATGCCATCGACATCGGCACCCAGATGCCGCACGGCGCGCTGCGCTTCTATGTCATGGGCGAGCGTGGCGCCGATCACCAGGAGGTGCCCACCGCCGCCGAGCTGTCCGAGATGACCCGCCTGGTCGAGCAGTCGCTCGCCGCCGGCGCTCTCGGGGTGAGCACTTCGCGCACGCCCAAGCACCGTGCGGCCGATGGCCGGCCCACCCCGAGCATGACCGCCGACGCCCCCGAGCTCCACGCCCTTGCCGAGGGCCTGCGCCGCGCCGGGCGCGGTGTGCTGCAGGTGAATTCCGACTTCGGGCCGGGCGAGTTCGAGCTGCTGCGCCAGGCCACGGTGCACTCCGGCCGACCGCTGTCGGTGCTGCTGCTGCAAAGCGACAAGGCGCCCGACCTCTGGCGCGAGACCCTGGCCAACCTGAGCGCCGGGCGTGCCGCCGGCCTGGCCATGAACGGTCAGGTGGGTGCCAAGGGCATCGGCATCCTGATGTGCCTCGATTCCAGCCGCCACCCCTTTCTCGATCACCCGGCCTGGGCGCCGCTCGCCGGACTGCCCGGGCGCGAGGTGGCGGCGCGGCTTCAGGCCGATCCGGCGCTGCGCGCGCGCCTGGTCGGCGAGCGCACCGGTGCGCCAGCCGAGCGCTTCATGCAGCGCATGCTCGAGCGCAGCTTCGTCATGGACGAGGCCCAGGATTACGAACCCGACATGAGCGCCAGTCTCGGTGCGCGTGCCGCCCGCGAGGGCAGCACGGTCTGGGCGCTGGCCATGGACGCCTTGCTGGCCGAGCAGGGGGGCGGTCTGCTGATGCATCCCTTCGAGAACTACTCGGAGGGCAGCCTCGATGTGGTCCGCGAAATGCTGGTGAGCGACGCCACGGTGATGGGGCTGAGCGATGCCGGCGCGCATGTCGGTCTGATCTGCGATGGTGCTGCGCCCACCTTTCTGCTCAAGCACTGGGCGCGCGACCGCCGCCGCGGCGAACGCATTGCGCTGGAGTTCCTGGTGCACAAGCAGACCCGCGGCAATGCGTTGGCCTATGGTCTGCCCGACCGTGGCCTGATCGCCCCTGGCATGAAGGCCGACCTCAATCTCATCGACTTCGCGCAGCTCGATCTGCGGCGGCCCACCATCGTGCATGACATGCCGGCCGGCGGGCGTCGCTTCATCCAGCGCGCCCGCGGTTACCGGCATACCTTCGTGTCGGGCGTCGAGATCCTGCGCGATGACGAGCTCACCGGCGAACTGCCGGGGCGGCTGATCCGCTGAGGCGTGTCTTGCCGCGGCCGCGCGCCCGTGCCCGGCGCCGGAGGGCCTGCCGCCGGGGGGCGGCGTCGGGGCTCAGCGTGCGAGGTGGGCCATCAGCCGCTCGAAGTGCCCCACCAGCGGGGCCTCGATCATCGGCAGGCCCACGCTCAGCATGACCAGCCCCACCAGGATGGTCACCGGAAAGCCCACGCCGAACAGATTGAGCTGAGGGGCCACCCGTGAGGCAACGCCCAGGGCCACGTTCACGAACAGCAGCATGCCCATGAAGGGCAGGGCGAGCGAAAGCGCGAGCGCGAAGGTCTCGGCGCCAAGCTGCAGCGGCGAACGCTCGCTGAGGAAAGCCGCAGCGGAGCTGCCTGCAGGCAGCCACTGAAAGCTCTCGATCACCGTGGCCAGCAGGGCCAGCGGCCCGTTGATGGCCACGAAGGTGAGCGTGGAGACCGAGTTGATCGTCAGGCCGACCGGATTGGCGGTGCCGGCCTGCGGGTCGAAGAACCCCGCGAACGACAGGCCCATCTGCAGACCGATCAGTTCGCCCGCCATCTCGAAACCGGTGAACAGCAGGCGTGCCACGAAGCCGATCGTGATGCCCACCGCCACCTCCTGGGCCACCGCGCCGATGCCGGCAGCGGTGCCCAGCAGGGCGGTTTCCGATGAGCCCGCGAAGGGGGCCACCAGCAGCGCCACGGCCGCAGCCAGTGCGACCCGCGCCCGCGTGGGGTATGAGCGGTTGGAGAAGATCGGTGCGCTGGTCATCATGCCCAGCACCCGGAAGAAGGGCAGCATGAAGGCGCTCAGCCAGGCGAACACCTGCTGGTCGGTGAGCGTGATCATGGCGATGGGCGGGTTGCGCTCAGTTGCCCGAGATGGCGGCGGGCACGCTGGCGAGCGTGCGCGCGATGTAGTCGGTGAGCACCGAGAGCATCCAGGGGCCGACCACCACCAGGGTGATGCCCACGCCGATCAGCTTGGGCAGGAAGGTGAGGGTCGCCTCGTTGATCTGGGTGACGGCCTGCAGCACGCTCACCACCAGACCGATGCCCAGGGCCACCAGCAACGCGGGCGCCGAGACCAGCATCATCATCTCGAGGGCCTGTCGGCCGACATTGACCACATATTCGGGTGTCATCGGGATTCCTATCCGGTGCCAAAGCTCGCCACCAGCGAACCGATCAGCAGGTTCCAGCCGTCCGCGAGCACGAACAGCATCAGCTTGAAGGGCAGGGCGACCAGCACCGGCGAGACCATCATCATGCCCATCGACATCAGCAGGCTGGCCACCACCATGTCGATCATCAGGAAGGGCACGAAGACCAGGAAGCCGATCTGGAAGGCGGTCTTGAGTTCGCTGATCACGAACGCGGGCACCAGCACCTTGAAGGGCACCTCGGCGACGGGGGTTCCACGCTCCACCTTGGCGATCCGCGAGAACAGGGCGAGGTCGCCTTCGCGGGTCTGGCGGGCCATGAACTCCCGCAGCGGGCCGCTGCCGCGGGCGAGCGCATCCTCGAAACCGATCTTCTGCTCCGAGTAGGGCTTGTAGGCGTCGGCGTGGATGCGTTCCAGCGTGGGCGACATCACGAAGAAGGTCAGGAACAGCGACATCCCCACGATCACCTGATTCGGTGGCGTTGCCTGCAGCCCGAGCGCCTGGCGCACCAGCGAGAGCACGATCACGATGCGGGTGAAGCTGGTCATCATCAGCAGCACGGCCGGCAGGAACGACAGCGCCGTGAAGATCAGCAGGGTCTGGACCGGCACCGAGTAGGTGGTGCCGCCGCCGGGCGCACTGCTGGCGTTCACCGAGAACACGCCCTGGGCCAGCGCCGGCGCCGCGATCAGCAGCGGCGCAAGGCCCACCGCCAGGCGGCTAGCGATCCGGGCGGTCGGCATCGCGGCGCTCGAGCCCGCGCAGCAGGCGGGCGAAGACGGGGGAAGCGGGCAGGCCGGGCGCAGTCGACGCCTCGGCGGGTTGATCGCCGGGCCATTCCGGCAGTTCACTGAGCAGCGTGATCGACTGGCCGGTGATGCCCACCACCAGGTAGCGGCCGGCAGCCTGCACCACCGCGATCCGCTCGCGCGGGCCGAGCGACAGCCCGGCGACCAACGAAAGCGGGCCGCTGGCCCGGGGACGCAGCCCCTGGGTGCGTTTCATCAGCCACAGCGCCAGCGGGATCATCGCGAGGACCGCGACGAAGGCCAGCAGCGAGGGCAGGATCGAAGCGGTCATCGTCCCGGCGCCTCAGTTGCGATTCATCCGGCGCAGGCGCTCGGACGGGGTCACGATGTCGGTCAGGCGGATGCCGAAGCGGTCGTTCACCACCACCACCTCGCCCTGGGCGATCAGGCAGCCATTGACCAGCACATCCATCGGCTCGCCGGCCATCGCCTCGAGTTCGATCACCGAGCCCTGGGCGAGCTGCAGGATGTGCTTGATCGGAATCCGGGTGCGGCCGAGCTCGACGGTGAGCTGGACCGGGATGTCCAGGATCATGTCGATCTCGTTGCTGGCCTGGATGGTCTTGCCCCCGCTCAGCTGCGGGAAGAGGGCGGCGGTGGTATCGGCCGCGCTCATGTTGCCGGGCGTGTCGAAGGAAGGCTGCGCCGATGCAGCGCCGGCATCGTCCTCGCCGGCCAGCGCGGCCGCCCAGTCGTCGGCCTGTTCGTTGCGATCCTGGGTGTTCTCGTCATTCATGGCTGTTGCCTTTCAGGACTTCCTCGATGCCGCTCAGGGTCTCGCGGACCTTGATTGCGTAGCGCCCGCTCGACACGCCGTAGTTGCAGTCGAAGATCGACACCCCTTCGACCTTGGCGGTGACGGTCTCGGGCATGTCCAGGCTGATGAAGTCGCCGCGCTTGAGCGAGATCAGCTGGCGCAGCGTGGCCCGGGCGGTGGCGAACTCGGCCACCATCTCCACATCGGCCGACTTCAGCTGCTGCGTGAGCATGGTCACCCAGCGCCGGTCGGCCTGGTTCTGGTCGGCCCGCACCGACGAGTGCAGCATCTCGCGGATCGGTTCGAGCGTGGAGTAGGGGATGCAGATGTGCATCGCGCCGCCGGCCTCGCCGACCTCGATGTCGAAGCTGGCGGTGACCATGATCTCCGAGGGCGTGGCGATGTTCGCGAACTGGGTGTGCATCTCCGAGCGCACATATTCCAGCTCGAGGGGATAGACGCCCTCCCAGGCCTTGCGATACTCGTCGACGAAGACCTCGACGATGCGCTGGATGATCCGCTGCTCGGTGGGCGAGAAGTCGCGGCCCTCGATGCGGGTGTGCAGCTTGCCGCTGCCGCCGAACAGGTTGTCGATGACCGTGAACACCAGCGAGGGTTCGCAGATCATCAGCGCCGTGCCGCGCAGCGGCTTCACGTTCATCACATTGATGTTGGTGGGCACCACGATGTTGCGCAGGAAGGCGCTGTACTTCTGCACCTTCGACTGGCCCACCGAGATCTCCGGGTTGCGCCGGATGAAGTTGAACAGGCCCAGGCGGATGTTGCGGGCGAATCGCTCGTTGACGATCTCCAGGGTCGGCATCCGGCCGCGGACGATCCGTTCCTGCTTGCCGAGGTCATAGCCCCTGACACCGCTGTCGGCCTCGTCGGACTCCTCGCCCGCGCCACCATTGACGCCGTCGAGAAGGGCGTCGACCTCTTCCTGCGAAAGAAACTGGTCAGCCATCGTCGCGGCTCACTGCACCAGGAACTGGGAGAAGTGCACCGCCTCGACCGGATTGGGCGGATGGCTTTTCTTCTTCTTCTTGGCCTTCTTCGACTTGCGATCGGCGCCGTCCTCGGCGTCGGCCGGTTCCTCTTCGCCCTTGGCCCCGTCGCCCTTGGCGCCATCGCCCTTGGCCCCGTCGTCGGTCGCGGTCTCGGCATTTTTCGGCTCGGCCTTGACCTTGCGCTTGCGCGGGGCCTCCTCCTCGGGCTCGGGCGGCTCCCAGCCGAGCTGGGTGCCGATCACCAGGGCGAGCTCGCTCGCCAGCGCCTTCTTGCCGGAGACCGAGAGCAGGTCCTTGGTCTGCTTGGACGACAGGGTCAGCAGCACGGCGTTGCGCACGGCCGGCATCTGCGCGCTGAGGTCATTGGCAGCCTTGGCGTCAACGAGTTCCAGCACGATGACCGCCTGCGCCAGGCGGTCGCCGCCCTCGTCGGCCAGATTGACCACGAACTGGTCCAGCGTCGCGAAGGTCTTGGGCTTCTGGGCGTCCTTGGCCGGCGCCTCGGCTTCGTCTTCGGCCTGGGCCTTGGACTTCGACCAGAAGTACCAGCCCCCGCCGCCGCCGCCCAGGAGAAGCACGGCTGCGGCGATCAGGATCAGGCCCTTCTTGCCGCGCTTGGCCTTGGGCTTGTCGCCGTCTTCCGCCGGTTTCTTGTCTTCCGACATGTGTGCTCCATCACGGGAACGCACGGTGTTCCCTGAGGAGCAATGTTCTCAGCGCCCGGTCGGATCGTTGCCGGGAAAAGCGGGGCTGAGCCCCCACATTTGCGGGCGGTCAGGCTGGGTGCCGCCGCCGGTGGGCGCGAAGCCGCCACCCGGCGGTTCGCGGCCGGGACGGCGGGCTGCCTGGATCAGGCAAAGAGGTCGAGCAGCCCGTTGCCGCGGCTCGCGGATGCCGCCGCCCCGGTGCTGCTGGTCGCCGGCGCCGCGTCCGCACCGCCAGTCCGCCCTCCGGACTGCCCGGTGCCGCGCGAGCCGCTGCCATCGCCCGCGGGAGACTGGCCGCCAGGTTCGGCCGGCGGCCGATAGCCCGAGCCGACCGAGGTGTCGGCGAGTTGCAGCCCCTGCTCGGAGAGCATCGATCTCAGCAGCGGCAGCGATTGCTCGATCGCCGTCCGGGTATCGGGCTGGGTGGCGCTGAAGGCCACGCTGGCCAGCTCGCCGTTGAGCGACAACTCGATGCGGATCGGACCCATCTCGGGCGGGGTGACCGTGATCTCGGCGCGGTCCAGACCGGCGAGCAGCGAATCGCCGACCTGCTCTGCCAGGTGCGCGGGGAAGGCGGGGTGATCCACCGGCCAGGGGTTGGACAGGCGGGTCGGGGCCGGCTCCGCGGCGCCCGGCGATGACGCCGGCCCGGTCAGGGCCTGGCTGGACGACAGCGCCGCGGCGAAGGCCGCCGCACCCTGCGGGGACGCGCTGCCCCCGCTCTGGCGCATCTCCTCGAGCGCCGCCAGCAGGCGTGCCGGGGCACCCAGGTCGCCGCTGCCCGTTCCGCCCTGCTCGCCGGCCTGACTGCCGGCAGCGCCGCCGCCGGGACGCCAGTCGACCCGCGCACCGAACGATGCGGTCAGTGCGCTGACCGAACCGTCGCGGCGCGGTCCGCCGCCAGGCGCGCTGACCGCCGGGCTGTCGCCCGCCCGCACGTCGCTGCTGCTCGTGGTGCCCGTACCGAGCCCGATGGCTGCCTGGCGCGCGGCTCCCCCGGCACCGATCATGGCCGGATCGGCCGCAAGCGAGGCGGGTTGCCGGTTCGGAGCGCCCGGTACCGGGGCGGGCGACGCCGCCGAGGCGTCGGAAAGAGGGGGCTGCGGTGCGGCGGCGGGCGCATGCCGCGGGGCACCGCTGGCGGCGGCGAGCGGATCGACCTCGCCGGGCGCTGCCTGCCCCGGGGCGGCGCCGCCCGTGGGCCTGGCGGCCGAGGGGCGCGGCATCAGGACTGCCTGCGTGTGCATCAGGGCTGCTGCATCGGCTCCGGGCGCCTGCGGGCGCGCTGCGTCGGTCTGAACCGGCCCGTCGAGGGGCGCAGCGCTTGCCGGGGAGGGCGCGGCGGCGTCGTCTGGCGCGGGCGCGGGCTGCGCCGATGATGGGTCGTTCACCTCGGGCGCGAGTCGCCTGTGCGGGTCCCTCGTGCTGTCCGCCTTGGCCGTGGCCTCGGCGGCCCGCTCGCCACTGCCCGCCGCGCGCCCGGCATCCTCCCGAGTCGCCGGCCGGTTCTCGTGGCGGGGCTGACGCTCGGCCTGACGGCGGCTGCGCAGCAGGCGCTCGGTCGGGTTGCCCTCAGGGCCACGATCGGTCCGCTCCTGCGGGGCGCGGGAGGCGCGGCGCTCGGGTGCCCCGACGCCGGGAGGCATTTCACCCGGGCGTGCGGGTTCGAGCGCATCGCCGAGCGCGACATCGAAGCCACCCGGTCCACGGCCCTCGGCAGCCGCAGGCCGGCCCGACATCGGTCCCCCCCGGACCTGTGGCATCCGCAGTTCGTCAATCATGTCCGCTACTCCCCGAGGTGGTTCTGGCGTGCGCCTGCGCGGCGAATTCATCGGTCTGCTTCTGTTCCAGCGACTCCTGCCTGCGCCTTCGGGCAGCCTCTCGTCGGTGGACCAGGGTCTCCAGCGCCTTCAGGCGCCGTTCGCCCTCGGCGAGCGCCACGAGCTGCTGCCGGTGGCGGTCATCGAGGGTGCGGGTCAGGGCGTCCTGCTGGCCGATCGCGTGGCCGAGCTTGCCCACGAAGTTCTCGTGCACCCGCACCGCACCGGTGTCGGTGCTCTGGCGGGCATTCTTGGGCGAACGCTGACGGTAATCCTCCTGATAGCTGCTCAGGGTGCGCAGCGTGCTGGCTGCGGCGTCGCGATCGCGCTGCGCCTGCGCGGCCTGACCGGCGATGCGGTCGCGTTCCCGGCGGCGCATGTCGATCAGCATCGACAGGGTGGAAGGGCGGCTCATGCATGACCCCCGGGCGCGAGGCACGATTCGAGGCCGCGCAGCGACGCGTTGAAGTCGCAGCACTCGCTCATGCCCTGCTGCAGCATGGCCGCGATGCGCGGGAACTGGGCGATCGCCTGATCGGTCTCATGATCGTTGCCCGGCACATAGGCACCCACCGAGATCAGATCCCGGCTGCGCTGGTAGCGGGCCCACATCGCCTTGGCCCGCCGGGCCAGGGCGAGGTGGCCGGGGTCGGACACGTTGTGCATCACCCGCGAGATCGACTGCTCGATGTCGAGCGCCGGATAGTGGCCGCTCTCGGCCAGTGCCCGCGTGAGCACGAAATGGCCGTCCAGGAAGGATCGGGCCGCATCGGCGATGGGATCGTTCTGATCATCGCCTTCGGCCAGCACGGTGTAGAAGGCGGTGATCGAGCCGTGGCCGTCACGCCCGTTGCCGGCGCGCTCCACCAGCAGGGGCAGCTTGGCGAACACCGAGGGCGGGTAACCCTTGGTGGCCGGTGGCTCGCCGATGGCCAGCGCCACCTCGCGGGCGGCCATGGCATAGCGGGTGAGCGAGTCCATCAGCAGCAGCACATGCTTGCCCTGCTCGCGGAAGTGTTCGGCAATGGCTGTGGCATAGATTGCGCCCTGCATGCGCAGCAGGGGCGGGCAGTCGGCCGGAGCGGCCACCACCGCCGAGCGGCGCCGGCCCTCCTCGCCGAGGATGTCCTCGATGAATTCCTTGACCTCGCGGCCGCGCTCGCCGATCAGGCCGACCACGATCACATCGGCAGCCGTGAAACGCGCCATCATCCCCAGCAGCACGCTCTTGCCCACGCCGGCGCCGGCGAACAGACCCAGGCGCTGACCTCGGCCGACGGTGAGCATGGCGTTGATCGCCCGCACACCGGTGTCGAGCGGCACACGCACCGGCTCGCGGTCCATGGCGCTGATCGGCCGTCGTTGGATCGGCTCGCTCTGCACCGCCGAGAGCGGCGGGCCACGATCGATCGGCACCCCACAGGCATCGACCACCCGGCCGAGCAGGCCTTCGCCGATCGGCAGGTGGCGCATCCGGTCGGTGTTGCGCCGCCAGGCGTGGGCAGGGCCCCCCAGCACCGGCTTGCGCACCGGCGCCTCGATCGGCGTCACCCGCGCGCCGGGCGACAGTCCGGTTACCTGGCCGGTGGGCATCAGGAACAGCCGGTCGTTGCCGAAGCCAACCACCTCGGCCTCGACCGAGCCGGCCTCGCCGCTGCCGCCGCCATCGACCCGGCAGATCGCGCCCACCGGCAGCCGCAGGCCGGTGGCTTCCAGGACCAGACCGGCGGCGCGGATCAGCCGGCCATGCACCGCCAGCGTCTGGGCATGGCTGGCCATCTCGGCGGCACCGGCGAGCAGGCGCTGCAGGGCGGCGGGCGTGGCGGCCGCGCTCGGGATCATGATGCGACCTCGGGCGCGGGCAACGCCTCGCTGCGGCCGATCGCCGCCAGCACCCGGGCCCAGCGCGTGGACAGCGTTGCATCGACCTCGGCGCCGGGGGCCTGCACGCGGCAGCCGCCCGGGCTGATCGCCTGATCGGGCTGGATCCGGGCGCCGCGGGCGCTGAGCATCGGCTCCAGGCTCGCACCGAGCAGATCGACATCCTGAGGATTCATGTGCAGCACGAAGCTGCAGCGTTCATCGACCAGGCTTGCCACCGCCTCACGCACCACCGCCAGCAGGCTGGCGGGCTGGGCGGCGAGTTCCGCGCGGATCACCTGCCGCGCCACCTCGAGCGCCAGCAGCACCGCCTGGTCGGCGAGTTCGGCGCGTACCCTGGCGAGCGCCTCGTCCATGCCGGTGTGCAGGGCGTCGGCCTGCGACGCGAACTGGTCGACGATCGCGTTCAGGCGCGCGCCGTGCTCGCGCTGGATCTGGTCGGCGGCAGCCGCCGAGCCGCGCCGGAAGCCCTCTTCCATGCCGCGCCGGAAGCCGTCCTTGAAGTCGGGTGGCGGCTCGCGGTTGGCGCCGCGCAGGCGGCCGCCACCGGGCGCGGGCGCCGGGCCCTCGTGGAAGAGCTCCAGCATCTTCACCTGGCGGACCTCGCCGAGCTCCTCGGCGCCGATGATCCGCTTAGACATAACCTTCCTCGGTGCCGGTCACGAGGGCGATCTGGCCTTCCTCGATCAGCCTGCGGACGATCTTCAGGATGTCCTTCTGCTGGGCCTCCACATCGGAGATCTTCACCGGGCCCTTGGACTCCAGGTCTTCGCGCAGGGTCTCGGCCGCGCGCTGGCTCATGTTCTTGAAGATCTTCTCCCGCAGGCCCTGCTCCGTGCTCTTGAGCGCGATCACCAGCTGGTCGCTCTGCACTTCGCGCAGGATCAGCTGGATCGCCGAGTCCTCGAGCTTGATGAGATCGTCGAAGGTGAACATCTGGTCGATCACCTTCTGGGCGAGATCGGGATCGGTCTCGCGGATCGCCTCGATCACCACCTGGTCCTGATTCCCGTTCATGAAGTTCAGGATCTCGGCGGCCGTCTTCGAGCCGCCGAGCTTGGACTTCTTCAGCTTGTCGCTGCCGGCCAGCACGCGGCCGAGCACATCGTTGAGTTCGCGCAGGGCGTTCGGCTGGATGCCATCCAGGGTGGCGATCCGCAGCATCACATCATTGCGGGTGCGCTCCGAGAACTGCTGCAGGATCGCGCTGGCATGGTCGCGCTCGAGGTGGACCAGGATGGAGGCGATGATCTGGGGATGCTCGCCGCGGATGAGCTCGCCCACCGAGGCTGCGTCCATCCACTTCAGGCTCTCGATGCCGGAGACGTCACCGCCCTGCAGGATGCGGTCGATCAGCAGGCCGCCGCGCTCCTCGCCCAGCGCCCGGGTGAGCACCGTGCGGATGTACTTGTTGGTGTCGTCCACCAGCATGCCCTGGCCTTCGGTGTCGGCCCGGAAGCGTGCGATGACCTCCTCCACCTTTTCCTTCTTGGTGGTGCGGATGCGGGCCATCGCCTCGCCGACCATCTGCGCCTCCTTGGGCGACAGGTGCTTGAAGACCTCGGCGGCCGACTCCTCGCCCAGAGCGAGCATCAGAATCGCGCTGTCCTGCAGTCCATCCTGGGAAGACACCGGTCATTCCTCCTTGTTCACCCACGCGCGCACGATGTTGGCGACCGCGGCGGGGTTGTCCTTGGCCATCTTGATCACGTCGTCGCGCTGCGGGCTGGGCAGGGCAGGCAGCACGGTGCCCTCCAGCGCCGGTGCGCCGCCCGGGCCGATGCCGGGGCCGGGCGGCGGCAGGGCGAGATCATTGCGCACGGTCTCGCTGATGCGCACCGCCGTGGGCCGGTTGGCCAGCGCCTTCACCGAGGGCCGGATCGCCGCGAAGATCACGATCGCCGCCAGCACCAGCAGGCCGAGGTAGCGCGCGCCTTCGCGGGCCATGTCGATGACGTCGGGCTGCTTCCAGAGCGGCAGCTCGACCGCCTTGGGGGCTTCCTCCAGGGAGAAGGGCGCGTTGACCACATTGATGGAGTCACCGCGGTCCTTGCTGAAGCCGATCGCCTCACGCACCAGCGCATTGACATTCTCGATCTCGGGGGCGGGCAGCGCGGTGAAGCTCACCTTGCCGTTGGTCGCGGTGGCCTTGCGGTGGTTGACCACCACGGCCGCGCTCAGCCGCTTGACCACGCCGCTGCCGGCGCGCGTCACCCGAACGGTCTTGTCCACCTCGTAGTTGGTCACCGCCTCGCGCCGCCCGGCCGCACCCGCGCCGGCAGCACCGGCGGTCTGCAGGGTCTGTGCGGGACCGTTGGCTGGCGCGGCTGCTGCCGCGGGCGGCTGATTGGACAGCGCGCCCGGGATCCCGGATGCCGACTTGTCGGCCGGGTCCTTGGCTTCGACCGTCTGCATGCTGCGCACCGCGGCCTGCTCGCCGCCCTGGTTGGGCTTGTAGAGCTCGGCGGTCTGCTCGCTCTGGGTGAAGTCGATGTCGGCCGACACCTGGGCGCGGATGTTGTCACGGCCATAGATCGGCTCCAGGATCGACAGGATGCGCTGGATGTGGCCGGTCTCCACCTGGCGGATGTAGTTGAGCTGATTGGCGTCGAGCCCGGCTGCCGGCGACTCGCCGTTGCTCGACAGCAGCGTGCCGGTCTGGTCAATGACGCTGACCTGCTTCGGGCTCATGTCCGGGATCGACGAGGCCACCAGATGCACGATGCCGGCGACCTGGGCGCGGTCGAGGATGCGTCCGGGATGCAGGTTGAGCAGCACCGAGGCCGAGGCCTTCTGCTGTTCGCGCAGGAAGCCGTTCTGGGTGGGCAGAGCCAGGTGCACCCGGGCTGCCTGCACCACCGGCAGTGACTGGATGGAGCGCGAGAGCTCGCCTTCGAGCCCGCGCTGGAAGTTCAGCCGCTCCTGGAACTGGGTGACGCCGAAGCGCTGGTTCTCCATCAGCTCGAAGCCCACCAGTCCGCCCTTGGGCAGGCCCTGGGAGGCGAGCTTCAGGCGGACATCATGAACCAGGTTGCCCGGCACCAGGATGGCGCCGCCGCCTTCGGCGAACTTGTAGGGCACGTTCATCTGCGAGAGCTGCGCCACCACGGCCCCACCGTCCTTGTCGCCGAGGTTGGCGAACAGCACCTTGTAGTCCGGGGTTCGGGCCCACATCACCGAGGCCACGACAATCGCGATCAGGGCGGCGGCGCCGATGCCCAGCATCGCGATCTGGCGGATCGGCAATGCCGCAAGGCCGCGCGGTCGTTCAATGGCGTCCTGGTCGATCGTGGTATCCATGTGCTGCGGTCACCGGGCTTTGGGGGTTCGACGGCCATTGTCCCGAGAACTTGAGGGTGCTTAACCCGGAAATAGCGCGGTCTTCGGTCGCTATTTCGCCGCTGCGGCGCGGATGCCGTCGATACAGTGGCGCCATGCACCCCCTGGAGAACGACTCATGGATCTGAAACTGCTGCAAGGCCTCGGCAGCGTGGGCGCGGCGGGGCTCGGCCGTGCTCCGGGCGCGGCCGCACCCACCGGTGGTGCGGGTTTCGCGAAGGCGCTCGACTCGGCACTCAAGACCGTCAGCCAGCTGCAGAGCGAGTCCGGCCAGTTGCAGCGGCAGTACCAGCTCGGCGCCGACTCGGTGAGCCTGGAGGACACCATGGTGGCCATGCAGAAGGCGCAGGTCGGTTTTCAGGCCGCGCTCACCGTGCGCAACCGCCTGGTATCGGCCTACACCGACATCATGAACATCCAGGTCTGATGGCGGCAGCCTGAGGAAGCGAATCAGCTTCCGGGGCGTGTGCGCAGCGCAGCCCGCTCGGTCTCGAACACATAGCGCTGCGTGGCCCGTTGGGTCTCGGGGGTCGGGCGATCGAAGACCACGCCCACGCGCAGCGCCTCCGGCTCGGCCTCGTCGGGCTCGTGAATCGCTCTGACCCGCAGATCGCAGGGAATCGGCGCCAGGGCGGGTAGCTCAAGACGGCAGTGCGGCCAGAGCTGGTCCAGCAAGGGCCGTGGTAGCGAAACGGGCCAGGCCAGAGCCAGTCCGCCCGCGCTCACATCCAGCACCCGATGGACCCGCTCCCGGCCGACGCCAGGCCGCAGCACGCACAGCGCATGCGCCGGCGCAGGCGGGCGGATGCGAAAGGCCTCGCGCTCCTGCAGTCGCAACAGTCGGTCCGGCCAGGCGAGATGAATCGTGCGCAGGCCTTCGTGAACGGTCACGCGGGCATGCTGCGCATGAAACCGGAGTTGTGCACCGTGCAGTTCGGTGCGGAGCACGGCTCCTTCGAGCGCATCCGGGCCCGGCGGGTTCGCGGGCTCCGGGCTCGACAGCGTCAGGCCGTCGGCGTGGACGCGCAGCCGCAAACCCTCGGCGGGCGACAATGAGATCGGCCCAAGGCTCAGCCGGACCGGCCGCTCCCGAACCATCACTTCGGTCAGGGTGAGCCTGATCTCCTGAGGGTCCGTCACCGGCCGGTAGGCCGCTGTCCGATCGGCCTGGCCCACCGTGAGGCCTTCGGGCAAGGGCTCGGCCCGTGGCATGTGAATCGCGGGGGAGTCCCGATTCAGTTCCAGGCCGCGCGCGCTGAACCCGCGTGGCGAGCGGGCGGGGGCGCAAACATCCGCTCCAGCCCCCGCTGCCAGGGCTCGGCGAGCCGGCGGATCTCGCCGTCGATCAGCAGGATTCTGCGCATGATGCGCAGCTGCTCGCGCCGAGCGGCACCGGCCAGCGGCAGCTGCGCCGCACTGCGCAGCCCGCTGATCAGCGCCTGGCTGGCCGATTGCAGCTCGCTGACCTGTTCCCAGTTGTCGTTGCGGGCCGCAAGCAGCATCGATTCGCAGAGGCTTTCGATCCGCAGATAGTCGGCGAGGGCGGGGGCGGCCTGATCGTCGATACGGACGGGCGTGTGATGGACGGCGGCCATGTCAGCGCACCGCCAGAGCCAGACGGGCGCCAGTGCTCGCCGCGGGCGCCTCGGCACGGGCTTTCGCGTTCGGGGCGATCTCGCTCCAGGCGCTGGAGATCCTGCCGAGGAGTTCTTCCACCTCATCGAGAATCTCGGGATCGTTGCGCAGGGACGCGGTCAGCAGCCGGCTCATGAGATAGGTGTAGAGCGTACGCAGGTTCTCGGTGAGCTCGCCGCCGCGGTCGTCGAGGCAGGCGCGC
>CAIZPE010000206.1 GCA_903934795.1 uncultured bacterium
ACCGAGCATGAGTTGCGGCAACCGCTCGTCGCATTGAGAACTCTTGTGAGCCCGGCGCTGGTGGCCAGCTCGCCCAGAGAAGAGGCTGGGCGCTTATCGGGTATTGCCGATGCTGTCAGGTTGCTCGACAATACTTTTGAGTATATTCATGTTTGGGGGCGTACTATTGGCGGGCAGGCGAGTATTCGGATCTCGGATGTACGAGTTGCGGATGTGCTTGCCGATGCCGCCTATCTGGCACGAATAGAAGCGGGTGTCCGTGGTGTGGAATTGGAGTTTGACTCCTGTGAGCCTGATCTGATTATCAGTTCGAATGCAGCTGCGGTGCGGCAGATACTAGTAAACCTCGTGATCAATGCGATTCGCCACTCCCCAAATTCCTCCGGCGGACCCGCGCGCGTACGTGTGGCTGTGCGGTCACGACGTGGGCAGTGCACGATTCTTGTTGCGGATAACGGTGTAGGTATACCTGTCGCCTTGCGAAAGGAGATGTGGCTACCCTTCAAGACAGGGGCGGGATCCGACTTGCACCCGGACAGACGAGACTCGATCGGAGATTACGGATCTGGTCTGGGTCTATATCTCGTGGACACGACGGTGAGTGGTCTGGCGGGACATGCAATAAGCTTTCGCTCATTCTTGAACCGCGGGACTGTGTTTCGCTTGCGATTACCCCTGGTAGTCAAAGACGACAGGGATGGTTTTCGTGCCGCCGATGAGTCATCTGGAGGAAGTTATAGTGAAGAGCCCGGGAGCCGCTCAAAGGTGGTTGTTTTATTCGAGACGAATCGCGAGGCTGCGGTGCGTGCGCAAGATATTTTGCGTAGCGAAGCGTTCTCCGTGGAGATGTATGACCACGATGCGGTGCCTGGCGATTACTGGTTGCACCCGGAGGGCAGCGTCTCATCAATTGTTTGCGTAGATCAGGAATCAGTGGCAAAGATCTGGAGTAGGCGGGCTGCACAGTCTTCAGATTCCGCAGGGCTTCCGGTAATTGTGTATATGGGCGCTCGTACTGCCGATATTCCATCTGCAGGCTTGGTCGTCTTGCCCGACAGCGAGCAGGGTTACGCGCTTTTGCCGCGCCTCCTCGAGCATGCTCGATCCCCAAGTCACCCGTGACCAGAGTCTGGAGCAGCTCTCCTCGGGAATCAGACCCTCTCCACCACCGTAGCAATCCCCATTCCCCCACCCACGCAAAGCGTTACCAGGCCGCGCTTCAGGTTCCGGCGCTCCAGTTCGTCGATCAGCGTTCCCAGGAGCATGGCGCCTGTGGCGCCAAGAGGGTGTCCCATGGCAATGGCGCCACCATTGACATTCACCTTTTCCGCGGGCACCTGCAGTTCGTGCATGAACCGCATCACCACCGCGGCGAAGGCCTCATTGACCTCAAAGAGGTCGATGTCATCGACGGTCAGTCCTGCCTTTTGGAGTGCCTTGCGGCTGGCTGG
Source organism: uncultured bacterium (assembly GCA_903934795.1). GTDB lineage: Bacteria > Pseudomonadota > Gammaproteobacteria > Burkholderiales > Burkholderiaceae_E > Quisquiliibacterium. Next base: position 1,452 of record CAIZPE010000206.1, read on the forward strand.
CGCCGGGCCGGTCAGCATGATGGTGGGATCGGTGCCGGTCAGCGCGGTTGCGAGGATTCTTGCCCGCGGGGTGAGGTCCAATCGCTTTGCGGCGTCCTCATTGCCGATCAGAACGACCGCAGCGCCATCAACGATGCCGGACGAATTGCCGGCGTGGTGGACATGGTTGATGCGCTCCACCTGGGGGTACTTCCGAAGCGCCACGGCGTCGAAGCCCATGGCCCCGAGTTTGGCAAAGGACGCTGGCAGCGCCGCCAGCGATTCGAGCGTGGTCTGTGGGCGGATGGTTTCATCCCGGTCCAGGATCGACAGGCCCATGGCGTCGCGCACGGGCACCATGGAACGCAGGAAGTGGCCGGCCTGCGCAGCGGCTGCGGCCTTCTGGTGGGACTTCACGCCAAACTCATCGACCTCGTCCCGGGTGTAGCCGTCGAGCGTGGCAATCAGATCCGCGCCGATGCCCTGCGGCACGAAGCCCGTGCGCAGATTGGTCTCGGGGTCTTGCGCCCAGGCGCCACCATCGGAGCCCATGGGCACCCTGGACATTGACTCCACCCCGCCGGCCACGATGAGATCCTCCCAGCCCGAGCGCACTTTCTGCGCGGCCAGGTTGACCGCCTCCAGACCCGAGGCGCAGAACCGGTTGATCTGCAAGCCGGCGACCTGCTCGCTCCAGCCGGCCGCCAGCGCGGCGGTCTTCGCGATGACCGCGCCCTGTTCGCCCACCGGGCTCACCACGCCGAGGATCACATCCTCGACCTGTGCCGTGTCTAGACGGTGCCGGCTTGCAAGTTCATGCATGAGGCCGGTCACCAGGCTGACCGGCTTGACTTCATGGAGTGAACCGCTGGCCTTGCCGCGGCCGCGCGGGGTGCGGATGGCGTCGAAGACGAAGGCTTCTGTCATTTGGAACTCCGGGGTCTGAGAGGGCGGCTGAACTGTCGGGTCTGCAGGCAAGTCTAATGGAAGAAACTGGTACCTTTGCCGGGTCACGACACGGAGAACCACAATGATCGACCGCACCCTCTTCAACGAGGACCACACCCTCTATCGCGACTCGCTGCGTCGCTTCCTCGAGACCGAGGTGGTGCCCCATCACGCGGCCTGGGAAGACCAGGGCTATGTCGACCGCGAGGTGTGGACCAAGGCCGGTGCCAACGGCTTTCTCTGCTCTTCGATGCCCGAGCAGTACGGCGGCGCCGACGCTGACAAGCTCTACTCGGTGGTGCTCATGGAAGAGGTGGCGCGCGTGAACGCCACCGGCCTGGGCTTCGGGCTGCACTCCGAGATCGTCGCTCCCTATCTCAACCGCTACGGCACCGACGAGCAGAAGCAGCGCTTCCTGCCGCGCATGGCCAAGGGCGAGATCATCGGCGCCATCGCGATGAGCGAGCCGGCTGCGGGCTCCGACCTGCAGGGTGTGCGCACCACGGCCACCCGCAATGGCGACCACTATGTGCTGAACGGGTCGAAGACCTTCATCACCAACGGTTATCTCGCTGACCTGGTGATCGTGGTTGCCAAGACCAATCCGTCGGCGGGTGCCAAGGGGACCAGCCTGCTCCTGGTGGAAAGGGGCATGGCGGGCTTCGAGAAGGGCAAGCGGCTGAAGAAAGTGGGCATGAAGGCGCAGGACACCTCCGAGCTCTTCTTCGACAACGTCAAGGTGCCGGTGAGCAACCTGCTGGGCCGCGAGAACGAGGGCTTCATCTATCTCATGCAGGAACTGCCCTGGGAGCGGCTGCAGATCGCCATCTCGGCGGTGGAGTCCGCGCAGGCGGCCATCGACTGGACCGTGGCTTATGTGAAGGAGCGCAAGGTTTTCGGCACCACCGTGTCGGCCTATCAGAACACCCGCTTCAAGCTTGCCGAGGCGCAGACCGAGGTTCAGGTGGCGCGCGTCTTCGTGGACAAGTGCATTGAGTTGCTCATGGTGGGCAAGCTCGATACCGCCACGGCCTCCATGGCGAAGTACTGGTGCTCAGACCTGCAGTGCAAGGTGATCGACGAGTGCGTGCAACTGCATGGCGGCTATGGCTACATGTGGGAGTACCCCATCGCCCGTGCCTATGCCGATGCCCGCGTGCAGCGCATCTACGGCGGCACGAACGAGATCATGAAAGAGCTGGTCACCCGCTCGATGGGGCTGAGCGTCAAGTAGGCCGAGTCGCCTCAGCCGCCGGTGCTGAGCAGACCGAACAGCACCGGCCCGGCGATGCCCGCCCAGGTGATCAGCGCCAGGGCCAGGGTAAGCATCACCGCAGCGCTGCCGAGATCCTTGGCGCGCGCGGCCATGGGGTGGTCATCAAGCGAGACGCGATCCACCGTGGCCTCGATCGCGGAGTTCAGCAGCTCCACGATCAGCACCAGCAGCAGCGAGCCGATCAACAGCACGCGCTCCACCGCGCTGAAGGGCAGCAGCAGGGCCGCAGGCACCAGCACCGCTGCCAGGGCCAGTTCCTGGCGAAACGCCGCCTCTCGACGGCATGCGTCGCCAAGGCCCTGCAGCGAGTAGCGCACTGCCGCGGCAAGGCGCCGCGGGCCGCCCCGGCTCTTGTGCGAGCTGGCTGGCGGCGCGCTCACGGCTCAGCGGCCCTTGAACTGCGGGGGCCGCTTCTGCAGGAAGGCGGCCACGCCTTCGCGGAAATCTTCGGTCTTGCCGGCCTCGACCTGCAGGTCGGCCTCCAGCTCGAGCTGGGTGGCGAGATCGCGCTGATGGCTGTCGTTGAGGGCCTGCTTGATCATGGCGTAGGCCCGGGTGGGCATGGCCGCCAGCCGCTGGGCCATCTCCTGGGCCTTGGGCAGCAGTTCGGCGTCTTCATGCACCTGCCACACCAGACCGAAGGACTGCGCGTCCTGGGCGCTGATGCGATCGGCCAGGATGGCCATCGCGCGCGCCCGCACATCGCCCACATAGCGGGGCAGGAACCAGGTGCTGCCGGCATCGGGCACCAGACCGATCTTGGAGAAGGCCTGCAGGAAGCTCGCGGAGCGGCCGGCCAGGATGATGTCGCCGGCCATGGCGATGCTCATGCCCGCGCCGGCCGCCACGCCATTGACCGCGCTGATGATCGGCTTGGGCATGGCGCGCATGGCCAGGATGACCGGGTGATAGCGCTCGCGCAGCGTGGTGCCCGCATTGCCCGTGCCGCCGGACGATGAGGCAAGGTCAGCGCCGGCAGAAAAGCCGCGGCCGGCACCGGTGACCACGACCGCCCGGATCGCGGCATCGGCGGCGGCCTTCTCGACGGCCTCGCGCAGGGCGAGCATCAGCGCGGTGTTCAGGGCATTGAGGACATCTGGCCGGTTCAGCGTGATGGTCGCGACGGCGCCATCAACCTGGTAGAGCACGGGGGAGTCGGACATGGGGGAATCCTGTTCGGGGTGGGGACGGGATGCAACAGCGTGGAGCGGGCGCGATGCGCGGATCAGGTCGGCGCGGCAACAGGCTCGACCATGACGAGCAGACGCCCCGGCGAGACCTGCTGCCCTTCGGCGACGCCGATCTCGCGGATCGTACCGTCGATGGGCGACTCGATGCGGTGCTGCATTTTCATGGCCTCGATGGCGAGCAGCAGTTGCCCGCGCTGAACCTGTTCGCCCGGCTGAACGGCGAGCTTCACCACCAGCCCGTGCATGGCACACGCGATGCGGCCACTGGCCTTGCGCTCGCCGCGCGCGCCCTCATGGGTACGGTCGGTGAGGCTGGCGCACACGCCCAGTGCATCGAGGCAGGCGCCCTCGGCGCCTGCGCGCCAGTGCACCCGGTGACTCACGCCATCGACCGTGGCCTGCAGCAAGCCATGGGCACCAGACTCGAGCGCGACATCAATGCGGGCTTCGCCCACCGTGATGTCGAAGCGGCCCGGTTCGCCGGCACTGACCTGCATGGCCTGCTGTTGGCCCGCCACGGCCAGCAGCAGGGGCCAGGCTCGACGGCCGGTGCTGGTGAAGTTGGCGAACTCCCCGTAGCCCGCGCCACCGGCCTGCATCTGACAGGCAGCCGCGATGGCCCACCAGGCCGGGCTCGGCGCGGGGCGAGCGAAGGTATCGGCATGCTGGCCCAGCCACGCGGTGGAGAGCCGGGCGGTCACGAAGGGCTCGGCCTGCAGGCACGCGATGAGGTAGTCGCGGTTGGTGATCACGCCCAGCACGGAGGTTTCCGAAAGGCCAGTGATCAGCGAGCGCCGGGCCGATTCCCGATCGGGGCCGTGGGCGATCAGCTTGCCGATCATGGAGTCGTAGTGGGGCGGGATGACGGGATGGTCGGTGAGGCCATGATCAACCCGGATGGCCCGGCCCCGGGGCAGCTGCCATCCCAGCACCGCGCCGGCCTGCGGCACGAAGCCATTCCAGGCGTCTTCGGCGCACAGCCGGGCCTCGATGGCATGCCCCTGCCAGCGGATCTGCTCCTGGCTGAGCGGGAGGGCCTCGCCTTGCGCGACCAGCAACTGCCACTCGACCAGATCGAGGCCGGTGACGGCCTCGGTCACGGGATGTTCCACCTGCAGGCGGGTATTCATCTCGAGGAAGTAGAAGCTTGCGTCGGGCGCGAGCAGGAATTCGATGGTGCCGGCGCCCTCGTAGCGCACGGCGCGCGCCAGCTGGATGGCGGCCTGGCCCATGGCGTCGCGCAGCGCGGGGCTCACGCCCGGTGCGGGTGCCTCCTCGAGGATCTTCTGGTTGCGTCGCTGCGTGGAGCAGTCTCGCTCGCCGAGGTGAAGATAGTTGCCGTGGCTGTCGCCGAACACCTGGATCTCGACATGGCGGGCCTCGAGCACGAGCCGTTCGAGCAGCAGCTGGCCGCTGCCGAAGGCGGCTTCGGCCTCCTGGCGGGCGGCGTCGAGCTGCTCGCGCAACGCGCGCTCGTCGTCGAGCGAGTCGATGCGGCGCATGCCACGGCCGCCGCCACCGGCAGCGGCCTTGATCATGAGCGGTGCGCCCACAGCACGGGCCTGCGCCACCAGCGTGTCGGTGTCCTGCTCGGCCTCGTTGTAGCCCGGCAGGCAGGGTACGCCCACCGAGCGGGCGAGCTGCTTGCCGGCCGACTTGTTGCCCAGGGCGGCGATGGATTCGGGCGAGGGGCCCACGAAGACGATGCCGGCCTCACGGCAGGCCCGCGAAAACGCCGCGCTCTCCGAGAGAAAGCCGTAGCCCGGGTGCACCGCCTGCGCGCCGCTGCGCCGGCAGGCGTCGAGGATGCGATCGATGCGCAGGTAGCTGTCGGCTGCTGGCGCCGCGCCGATCTCGATGTGGCTGTCGGCAAGCCGCACATGGAGCGCGTGGCGGTCTGCGCTGGAGCAGACCGCCACCGTTCGGATGCCGAGACGGCGCGCGGTGCGGATGACGCGACAGGCGATCTCGCCGCGGTTGGCGACGAGCAGGGTCTGGATGCGTGCCATGGTGCGGGCCTAGTTGCGGGGCATGATGCCCATGGTCTTGGCGATGATGCCCATCATCACCTCGTCGGCGCCCCCGCCGATGGAGCCCAGACGGGTGTCGCGCCAGAAGCGGTTGACCCGGGTTTCTTCCATGTAGCCCATGCCGCCCCAGAACTGCACGCACCAGTCGGCCACCTCGCGGGCCACCCGCGCACACTTGAGCTTGCACATGGAGGCGAGCTGGGTGACATCGGTGCCGGCGAGATAGAGATCGACCGCGCGATGCAGCATGCTGCGCACCGCCTCGACCTCGGTCTGCAGCTCGGCCAGCTTGTAGTGGATGTACTGGTTGTTGAGCAGCGGCTTGCCGAAGGCTTCGCGGCTGCGAAGATAGTCGATGGTCTCCTGGATGATGCGCGAGGAGGCGAGCCAGCCGGTGGCCGCCCACAGCCGCTCTTCCTGGAACTGCTGCATCTGATAGGTGAAGCCCATGCCCTCCTCGCCGATGCGCCAGCGCTGCGGCACGCGCACATCGTCGAAGTGCAGCTGCGCGGTGTCGGAGGAGTTCATGCCCGCCTTCTTGAGCTTGCGGGCCACGCTGATGCCCGGGGTCTTCATGGGCACGCAGATGAGGGTCTTGTTTCGGTGGGGGTTGCCCTCCGAGGTATTGGCAAGCAGGCAGATCCAGTCGGCCTGGGTGCCGTTGGTGGTCCACATCTTGCCGCCGTTGATGATGTAGTCATCGCCATCCTTGCGGGCCTGCGTGCGGATGGAGGCGACATCGGAGCCGGCGCCCACCTCGGAGACGCCCAGGCAGGCGACATACTCACCGCTGATGGACGGCACGAGGAACTCCTGGCGGACTTCATCGGACCCGAAGCGGGCAAGTGCCGGGGTGGCCATGTCGGTCTGCACGCCCACCGCCATGGGAATGCCGCCGCAGTTCATGTGATTGAGCGCTTCTGCATTGGCGATGGCGTAGGAGTAGTCCAGGCCCATGCCGCCGTAGGCCACGGGCTTGTTCACGCCCAGGAAGCCGAGCTTGCCCATCTTGCGGAAGATCTCGTGCGCGGGGAAGGTGCCGGCGGCCTCCCATTCATCGACATGCGGATTGATCTCGCTGTCGATGAAGCGCTTGAGGGAGTCCTGCAGCGCGGTGTGCTGCTCGGTGTAGATCATGGGAAGCTCCTGAGAGGTGGGGGCGGGCGGCTCAGGGCCGGGCCACGCCGAACTGCATGGGCTGCACGCGGCGCGATTCGGCTTCCAGGCAGGTGGCCAGCAGGAAGCCGAGCGCCTTGCGGGTGTCTCGGGGGTCGATGATGCCGTCATCGAGCAGGCGGGCACTGGTGTAGAGCGGGCCCGACTGCCGATCGAAGTTCTCGATGATGCGTTTCTCGAGGGCGCTGAGCGCGGCCTCGTCCACCGGGAGGCCTTTGCGTTTGGCGCCGGCCTCGGTGACGATGCGCATGGTGAGCGCGGCCTGCTCGCCGCCCATGACCGCGGTGCGCGCGTTGGGCCACGACAGCACGAAGCGCGGGCCGAAGGCGCGGCCGCACATGCCGTAGTTGCCGGCGCCGAAGGAGGCGCCGCAGTGCACGGTGATGGAGGGCACGCTGGCGTTGCTCACCGCCTGGATCATCTTGGAACCGTGCTTGATCATGCCGGCCTGCTCGCTGGCCTTGCCCACGATGTAGCCGGTGGTGTTCTGCAGATACAGCAGCGGGATGCGCGACTGGCAGCAGCTCTGGATGAAGTGGGTGGCCTTGTTGGCGCCGGCCGGGTCGATGGGGCCGTTGTTGCTGATGATGCCCACCGGCATGCCATAGATGCGGGCATGGCCGGTGAGGGTCTGCGGGCCGTAGTCGGCGCCGAACTCGAGGAAGTCGGAGGCATCGACCAGCCGGGCGATCACCTCGCGGATGTCGATCGGCTGACGGAAGTCGAGCGGTACCACGCCGGCAAGCTCGTCGGGGCTCCAGAGCGGTGCCGGCGCGTCGAGGTTAAGGGCCGACTGCGGCGCCATGCCCAGCCGGTTCCAGCCCAGACGGGCGACAAGATCACGGGCGATGCGCAGGGCGTCGGCGTCATCTTCGGCGAGATACTCGCCCACCCCGGAGATGCTGGTGTGCATCTCGGCGCCGCCGAGCTCTTCGTCGCTGGCGATCTCGCCGGTGGCCGCCTTGAGCAGCGGCGGCCCGGCGAGGAAGGCCTTGGCTCGGCCCCGCACCATGACCACATAATCGGACAGGCCGGGCATGTAGGCGCCGCCCGCGGTGGACGAGCCATGGACCACGCCGATGACCGGCAGGCCCGCGGCCGACAGCCGCGCCAGGTTGTAGAAGATGGCCCCGCCCTCGATGAAGCCCTCGACCTTGTACTTGAGCAGATTGGCGCCCGCCGACTCGATGAGCTGGATGTAGGGCATGCGGTTGTCGAGCGCGATCTGCTGCCCGCGCAGGATCTTCTCCAGGCCCATGGCCTGGATGGCGCCGGCATCGATGCCGGCATCGGAGGCGTTGATGACGCAGCGCACGCCGCTGACGAAGCCGATGCCGACGATGACGCCGCCGCCCGGCACGCTGCGATCGGGGTCGGGGTCATCGAGGCAGTAGCCAGCCATGGTGGAGAGTTCGAGCCAGGGCGCGCCGGGATCGAGCAGGCGGGCAACCCGCTCGCGCGGCAGCAACTGGCCGCGCTTGTCGAACAGCGGCTTGGCGCGCGCCGAGGCGGCGGCGGTGCGGCTCTCCAGGTTGCGCAACTGGGCGACGAGCTCGAGCATCTGCTGGCGCTGGCTGGTGAAGCGCTCGCCGTGGGTGTCTGCCTGGGAGTCGATGCGTGGCATGGCGGATAGTGGGCCTGGAGATATTGAATTTCGTTCATTAAGTTGCTGTAATCATCCGGCACAGTCAAGATGCGATGCAGCACCCAGGGGCCATTTCGGCGTGTCTTCCACTTCTGAATCCGATTCAGCCAAGCTCATCCGACAGGGCGGGGCCGCTTTGCCGCGGCGCCGCAAGGCGGCTCGCAGCAGCGAGATCCTGACCGCCGCGCGCGAGGTCTTCACCGCCCGTTCCTACGATGAGGCCTCCATCAGCGAGATCGCTGCGCTGGCTGGCTGCGTGGAAGGCACCATCTACACCTATTTCCGGAACAAGCGCGAGCTGCTCGACGCCGTGCTTGCGGCTTTCTTCGATGCCCTGGTCGACGATGTCGCGCCCCGGCTCGACGCCATCCACGGCACCCGTGACCGGCTTCGTTTCCTGGTGGCGCGCCACCTCCAGATCTCGCTCGATGACCCTGCGCTCGGCGCGCTGATCGTGCGCGAGTCGCGCCGCCAGGGCGCCTACTTCGGCTCGAAGCTGCACGAGCTCAATCGCCGCTACAGTCGATTCCTGCAGCAGACCCTCGAGGAGGGCGTGCGGCGCGGCGAGCTTCGCGCCGATCTGAACTGCGCGCTGGCCCGCGACCTGATCTTCGGCGGGCTCGAACACTGGGCTTTCAATGAACGCGGCCGCCGGCGTGCCTTCGAGCCCGCCGCCGTGGCCGATACCATCGTGGGCATGCTGCTCGACGGATGGGCCGCCAGCCCGCAGGATGCGCCGCTGGCCGTGCTCAGCCGGCGGGTCGATCGGCTCGAGGCGAGCCTCAGACAGACAGGGAGACGGAAATGACGGACAAGATCGTGCGGATCGGCGGGGCCTCGGGCTTCTGGGGCGACACCGCCATGTCGGCGCCGCAGCTGGTGCGCGGCGCCGAGATCGACTACCTGGTGTTCGACTACCTCGCCGAGGTGACCATGTCGATCCTTGCCGCCCAGCGCCTGAAGGACCCGAACGCCGGCTATGCCACCGACTTCGTGAACATCACCATGAAGTCGCTGCTGCCCGACCTGGTCTCGCGACGCATCCGGGTGGTGGCCAATGCCGGCGGGGTCAACCCCCTGGCCTGCCGTGATGCGCTGGCCCGCGTGGCCCAGGCCCTGGGCCTGAACCTGAAGATCGGCGTGGTGCTCGGCGACGAGATCTCCGCGAGCGTGCCGGGCCTGCGCGAGCGCGGCGTGCGCGAGATGTTCAGCGGCGAGCCCATGCCGGCATCGTTCGTGAGCGTCAATGCCTACCTGGGCGCGGTGCCGATCGCACGCGCGCTCGACCAGGGCTGCGATGTGGTGATCACCGGCCGCTGCGTCGACTCCGCGGTCACGCTGGGCGTGCTCATGCACGAGTTCGGCTGGCGCGACAGCGATCACGATCAGCTCGCGCAGGGCACGCTCGCCGGCCACCTGATCGAGTGCGGCGCGCAGTGCACCGGGGGTCTGTTCACCGACTGGGACACCGTGCCCGACTGGGAGAACATCGGCTTTCCGGTGCTCGAGGCGCGCGCCGATGGCTCGTTCATCGTCACCAAGCCGGCGGGCACCGGCGGCCTGGTCACCCCGGCCACCGTCTCGGAACAGCTGCTCTACGAGATCGGCGACCCACGGGCCTATCACGTGCCCGATGTCTGCTGCGACTTCACCCAGGTGCGCTTCGAGCAGGTCGGCGAACACCGGGTGCGGGTGAGCGGGGCTCGCGGGCGCTCGCCCACCACCACCTACAAGGTCAGCGCCACCTTCGCCGACGGTTTCCGCAACCAGGCCGTGCTGGTGATCGGGGGTCATGACGCCGCTGCCAAGGCGCGCCGCACTGGGCAGGCCATCCTGAACCGGACCACCCGCATGCTTGCCGATGCCGGCCTGCCGCCCTACAGCGAGACCCGCCTCGAGGTGCTCGGCGCCGAGGACATGTTCGGCGCCTCGGCGCGGCCCGAGAGCCGCGAGGTGGTGCTCAAGATCGCGGTGCGCTGTCCGGCCAAGGCCAGCCTCGATCTGTTCGCCCGCGAGTTTGCGCCCGCCGGCACCTCCATGGCGCCGGGCACCTGCGGGCTGGGCGGCGGACGCCCCACGCCCTCGCCGGTGATCCGCCTGTTCTCCTTCCTGGTGTCCAAGACCGAGGTGCCGGTGAGCATCGATGTCGATGGCCAGCGCACCGAGCTCGGTCTGGCCGCGGGGGCCGACGCGGCCCTGACCGACCTGCCGCCGCAGCTCGCGCTGGCCAGCGCCCCCGACTGGTCCGGCGAGCCGTCGGTGACCGTGCCGCTGCTGCGCCTGGCGCACGGCCGCTCCGGCGACAAGGGCAACAAGGCGAACATCGGCGTCATTGCGCGGCAAGCTGCCTATCTGCCGTATCTGTCGGCCTGGCTGACCCCGGAACGCGTCGCGGCGCACTTCGCCCACAACCAGCCGAGCCTGGTCGAGCGTTTCGATGTGCCGGGCTTTGGCGCCATGAACTTCCTGCTGCACGATGTGCTCGGCGGTGGCGGCATGGCCTCGCTGCGCACCGACAATCTCGCCAAGGCCTTCGCGCAGGTGCTGCTGGCGATGCCGGTGACGGTGCCGGCAGCGCTGCTCGCCGCCTGAGCCGGGTGGATCCGGCCGCGCCCCGGCCGGGGCTCCTGATCGTCTGGTGCAGCCATACCGGGGGCAGTCAGGCGCTTGCCCGCGCTGCGGCGCAGGGCGCGCGCCGCGAAGTTCCGGGCGGTGTGCGCCTGCTCGGCGCACGCCGGGCGACGCCAGCCGATCTGCTCGCGGCGGGTGGCTACCTGTTCGTCACGCCCGAGACCCTGGGCAGCATGGCCGGCCAGATGAAAGACCTGATCGACCGTTGCTACTACCCGTTGCTGGGTCGCTTGTCCGGGCGTCCCGCCGCCCTGATCGTATGCGCGGGCTCCGATGGCGCCGGCACGGTACGGCAGATGGGCCGGGTCTTTGCCGGCTGGGGGTTTCGCGAGGCGGCTCCCCCTCAGGTGGTGATCACCGGCGCGCAGACGCCGCAGGCGATCATGGCCCGCAAGCGCATCGGCGAGAGCCCGCTGCAGGCCGCAGCTGAACTCGGGCAGGCCCTGGCACTCGGCCTGTCGATGGGGGTGTGGTAGCGCCGACTCAGCCCTTGGGCGTGACCGTGAAGAAGCAGCTCAGCCGCTCACGAGGGCTGAGCCAGAGCATGGTGCCGGGGCGCAGATCGGTGGGTTTGAGCGCCTTGCGGATGGTGAGCTCCTTGGGCGCGTCTTCCAGGGCAATCGGCTCGGCGTCGATCTTGAGCACATCCGGGTTGTGCACCAGCACCCTCGGCCGCATGGGATTGCTGCTGGTGCTGACCACCAGCGCCACATTGCCGTCACTCAACTCGACGATGGTGCCCGGCGGATAGACCCCCAGCACCTTGACCAGCGCGCTCAGCACCTTCTCGTCGAGGCGGGTGTTGCGTTCTTCGCGCCAGAGCTTGCGCAGGGCATCGGATGGCGTCATGGGCACGCCGTCAGGCGATTCCGGGCCGCACAGGCGGTCATAGCGGTTGACCACGCCGACGATGCGGGCCATCTGGCTGATGGCATCGCCGCGGCGGCGGGCCGGAAAGCCGCTGCCGTCGAGTGCCTCGTGGTGGTCGCGGATGATGGCCAGGGCCGCGTCGCTGAAGGACCCGCTCGAACGGGCGAGTTCAACCCCGGCATCGCAATGGGCACGGTAGGCCTTCTCCTCGGGCTGGGTGCGCTCGGCGAGCTTCAGGATGTAGGGCTGGACCATCACCTTGCCGATGTCGTGAGCCAGCGCGCCCAGGCTGAGATCACGCAGCTGGGCATCGTCCAGGCCCATTTCGCGGCCGACCAGCGCAGCCATGGTCATGCAGTTGATGGCGTGGTACTGCAGCGACTCGCCCTGCTGCTTCTCCATGAGCTGCAGTATGCCTTCACCGCTTTGCAGCAGTTCGACCGCCGAGGCTGCGAGGCTCGCGAGCTGCTGGCCGGCCTCGCGGGGCCTGGTGGCCATGGACGAGAACACGCCCTTCACCAGGCCGCCGGCTCGCTCCCATTCCCGCCGCGCCGCGGCCACCAGCAGACGCTGGCGGCGGGCCTTCTCCTCGCGCCGCTTGGATTGCAGGATGGCCGGATTGACCGTGGATTCCTCATCCGCCGCGTCGCCGATGATGTCACGGGTGACCACCAGCATCTGCTTGTGATCATCCGACCTGGGGGCGGCAGGATCCACGCCCTCGACCGGCGGCGGAGTCGGTTCGACATCACTCAGCGCCGGCACCCATGAGACGCCTTCGGCGCCCATCGCCATCAGGTCCTTGAGCTGCTTCTCGCTGGTGATGAGGAAGCGCGTGCGCAGGAACGGATGGTCGAGCCAGGGGCGGTCGATGGTGACATAGACGCCGATGCGCAGCTGGCTGTTGCCAAGCGGTACGGGATTCTCGGACTTGCTGGGGCTGCTCATTGTCGAAGGACCTGGATCTTGGGGGATGACGAGGGGATCCGGGCACGGAAGAGGGCGGCGCCGAGGGTTTCGAGTGAGGCCAAAGACCCGGCGCGGGCTCCGCCATGGGCAATGGCGCCTCCGGCACGAATCGAACGTGCGACCCTCCCCTTAGGAGGGGGATGCTCTATCCACTGAGCTACGGAGGCGGCGGCCAAGAGTTTACCGGATGGGCCCCGGGGCTCGTCGGGCCGGTCTGATCAGCGGCGACGGTAGTCGATGATCGCGTAGGCGATGCCGGTGGCGCTGGTGTGCTCGGCGCGGGTCAGGCTCACCCAGGCCTGCGGATCGAGGGCCGGAAAGTGCGCATCACCCGGCACGCTGAGCGCAATCTCGGTCATGAGCACCCGGCTGGCCATGGGCAACGCCTCGCGGTAGACGGCCTCACCGCCCACCACGAACACCTCGCCCGGGCAGTGGGCCCGGGCCAGGGCGATGGCCTTCTCGAGGCTGTCGGCATGAAGGCAGCCGGGTGCCTGCCAGGCGGGCTGGCGGCTGAGCACCACGGTGTTCCGGCCCGGCAGCGGGCGGCCGATGGAATCCCAGGTGCGTCGGCCCATGATGATCGCCCGGCCGAGCGTGGTCTGGCGGAAGTGCCGCAGGTCTTCCGGCAGATGCCAGGGCAGACGGTTGTCCTGACCGATGACCCGCCCCTGGGCGCAGGCCACCAGCAGGCTGAGGTCGGGGTCGGGGATCAGACCGCCACCGGTGCCTTGATGGCCGGATGGGCCTGGTAGCCGACCACCGCGAAGTCTTCGTAGCGGTAGTCGAACAGGCTGGGGGGCCGACGCAGGATGTCGAGTCGTGGCAGCGGCAAGGGGCTTCGGCTGAGCTGTTCGCGGGCCTGGTCCAGGTGGTTGAGATACAGGTGGCAGTCGCCGCCGGTCCAGATGAAATCACCCACCTGCAGGTCGCACTGCTGCGCCACCATGTGGGTGAGCAGGGCGTAGGACGCGATGTTGAACGGCACGCCCAGAAAAATGTCGGCGCTGCGCTGATACATCTGGCAGGAGAGCCGGCCCTGCGCAACATGGAACTGGTAGAAGGCGTGGCAAGGCGCCAGCGCCATGCGCGGCAGATCGGCCACATTCCAGGCCGAGACGATCAGGCGACGCGAGTCGGGATCCTGGCGGATGCGGCTGACCACCTCGGCGAGCTGGTCGATCTCGCGCCCGTCGGGCGTGGGCCAGTGGCGCCACTGATGGCCGTAGACCGGGCCGAGCTCGCCCTCGGGGCTGGCCCATTCATCCCAGATGCTGACGCCGTTCTCGCGCAGGTAGCGCACATTGGTGTCGCCGGAGATGAACCAGAGGAGCTCGTGGATGATGGACTTCAGGTGCAGCTTCTTGGTGGTGACCAGCGGGAAGCCCGCGGCCAGATCGAAGCGCATCTGCCAGCCGAACACCGACAGCGTGCCGGTGCCGGTGCGGTCATCCTTGGGCGCGCCATGCTCGAGCACATGGCGCATCAGGTCGAGGTACGGGGTCATGCGGGCGGTTCGGGCGCGAGTGGGTAGGGGCGAACGCCGATGCCCGAGAAGCAGGCCGCGACCATCTGGTCGACGATGCGTTCATCGGGAATGGTAGCGCCGAGCCGCAGGAAGTCGAGCGTCGGATCGCAGGCCCTGGCATAGAAGGTGTAGAGGATGAACTCGTCATCGAGGTGACCGGCCAGGTCTCCCGCCTGGCGCGCCGCGCGGATGAGTTCACCCACCTCGTCGGACAGACGCAGCAGTTCGTCGACATAGTGGCGATTGGCCATCAGGCTGTCGCGCAGGGACTGGCTGGTGGACGGCAGGTGCGGGATGCCGCCGCCCAGGCGTTCAGTGAGCGTCCAGCGCAGCAGGCCTTCCAGCCGGGCGATGGCCGACTCGCCGGCGACCGCGGCCAGCGCATCACGGGTGCGCTTGAGCAGGCGAACCATGACCGCGCCGACCAGCGCGTCCTTGGAGTCGAAGTGCTTGTAGAGGCTGCCCTTGGCGATGCCGACATCGGCCGCGATGTGGTCCATCGACATCAGCTCGTAGCCGTGCAGGGCCAGCAGGCGATGCGTGGCGTCGAGGATGGCTTCTTCCCGGACCTCGAACTGGGTTTCCCTGAAGGACTTGCGCGCGGGGGTGCTCTGGCCGGTGGCGCTGGACACGGGTTGTTCCGGAAGGCTTTGGGCGGGCGGATTATGGGGCCGCCAGCCGCCTGGGACCTCAATGTCCTTTGGATGCGTTTGGCGCGGGCGTGCCGGCGCTCAGCACGGTGGTGGCGGTGCGGGCAGGTGCGGGCAGGCTGACCTCGCGCCCGTTGTCGTCGATGAGCACCGACTGGTCGGTGATGGCCTTGAGCTGGCGGCCCGGGCCCAGGCTTGCGCCCACACGGTAGGCCCGCGCGGGTTTGCCGTCGATCGCGAGCAGGGCGCTGCCGAGACGGCCGGCCGCGATCACGCCCAGCACCTGCAGGTTGAGGGCGACCGGTGCGACGGTCTGGGTGCCCGGGGCATCGGCGCGGCCGAAGAGCAGCGCCGCAGCGCCGAGATCGGGCGGGGCGCCCGCGCCTGCCGCAGCCGTCGCCGGACCGGGTTGCGGCGTGGGAGCCCCGAGCGTGACCAGCCAGTGCCCGGCCGTGGCCGCCAGCAGGGCCGCCGCCGCGAGCGTCGCCGCCCAGGCAGGACGGCTGAGCCCGGCAAGGAGGGCACTGAGGGGAACGGACATGGCTCGTGGTGGGCGGTTGAACGGAGCGGATCGGACGCCCGCGCGGGGGGAGGCGTGGGGGCGGCAGGACGGAACCGGCTGATATCATAGCCCGGCCGGGCACGCGGTCCGGCGTGCTTCGGAGAGCGTGCATGGCATTTCCCGGACAGATCGGCTGGCGGGTCGCGCAGCGTGGCTTCACCCTCATCGAGGTGATGGTGGTGATCGTCATCCTCGGCGTGCTGGCCGCGCTGGTGGTGCCCAGGGTGATGAATCGGCCCGACGAGGCCCGTGCGGTGGCGGCCCGCCAGGACATCGCCGCGATCATGCAGTCGCTCAAGCTCTACCGGCTCGACAACCAGCGCTACCCGTCCACCGAGCAGGGTTTGCAGGCCCTGGTCACCCGGCCTGCCGCCGGCCCCGAGGCCGCCAACTGGAAGGCCTACCTCGACAAGCTGCCGGTCGATCCCTGGGGCAAGCCCTACCAGTACCTCAATCCCGGCGTGAAAGGCGAGATCGATGTGTTCAGCCTGGGAGCCGACGGCGCGCCCGGCGGATCGGGGGCCGATGCCGACATCGGTTCCTGGTCGCTCTAGAGCGCGGGGGCCTGCGGCGCAGCGACGCGGCGCCGGGTTCACCCTGATCGAAGTGCTGGTCACCCTGGTGGTGATCGGCGTCGCCGTGTCGGTGGTGGTGGTCAGCGCCTGGCCGGGGCCGCGGCAGGGTCTTCGCGACGAGGCCGAACGCCTCGCGCTGCTGCTCTCGCTGGCCCGCGAGGAGGCCCAGGTGCGCGGCACCCCGGTGAGGCTGTCGGCCGATGCCGGTGGCTACCGATTCCAGGTCTACTCGGGGCGGCAGTGGCGGCCCCTGCGCAATGACGCCGAACTGCGCGAGCGCGTCTGGAGCGCCCCCACCGTGTGGCAGCTGCGGCGCGCAGATGGACGCCCCGACCTGGTCTTTGGGCGCGATCCGGTGGACTCCCCCTTCGAGATCACCCTTTCACGCGCCGGTGCCCGCGTGCGTCTGGCCGGCGACGGTCTGGGCCGCTTCGAGGTGCTGCCGTGACCCGCTCCGCGCGCGGTGGCGGCTTTACGCTGGTCGAGGTGCTGGTGGCGCTCGCCATCGTCTCGGTTGCGCTGATGGCCAGCCTGCGGGCGGTGAGCTCGCTCACCGAGGCGGGCGCCGATCTGCGCCTGCGCGTGCTGGCGCAATGGAGCGCCGAGAACCGGCTGTCGCAGATGCGGGTGCAGTCCGACTGGCCGCCGGTCGGCCAGAACCGCCAGGACTGCCCGCAGGCGGGCGTGGCGCTGGTCTGCCAGGAAGAGGTCTTCGCCACGCCCAATCCGTTCTTCCGGCGGGTCGAGATCGCGGTCTACGAGGCCGGTGGCCGACGCCCGCTGGCGCGGCTGACCGGCTTCGTCACCAGCGGCAACGCCTGAGCCATGGGCAAGCGGCGCATCGCGGCAGGGCAGCGCGGATTCACGCTGCTGGAGGTGATCGTTGCGGTGGCGCTGCTGGCGGTGATCGCGGTGCTGTCCCTGCGCGGCATCGATTCGGTGCTGCGCTCGCGCGAGCGCCTGACCGCTGCGGCGGCTGAACTTGACGCGCTCACGGTGTGCTTCACCCAGCTGGAAGAGGATCTGCGCCGGGCCTGGCCGGTGCGGCTGCGCCTGCCCGGCGAATCGCCGATCCAGTTCTCGGCGGCCGCGCCCGATGATGGCGTGGCCCCGCTCAGCCTGTTGCGCGAGGGTGGGGGCAGCGCGGCGCCGGGCGCCATCCAGCGGGTGAGCTACCGCCTGCGCGCCGGGGTGCTGGAGCGCGGTTTCGCGCCCTGGCAGGTCGCGGTGGCGGATGCGGCAGCGTCCACCATGGGCGGGGTGACGCCGGACGGGGCGGCCAACCCCGATCCGCTCGCCCCGGCGGGCATGGTCTGGCAGCCCCTGGTGTCCGGGGTGAGCGCGGTGCGCTGGCGCGGATTCATGCCGGGGTCGGGCTGGGTCGATGCCGCGGCGCTGGGCGTCATGGCGCGGACACCGCCGCCTGCGGGGCAGGCGCCCGCGGTACCGGTGGGGATCGAAATCGTGCTCGAACGCCGTGGCAGTGGTCCGCTGCGGCGGGTCTTCGGGGTGCGGGATTGAGCGCGCCGGATCGTGTCCGCAGCGCGACGCGGGCCCACGGTGCGGCGGCGCATCGCGTCCGGGGGGCGGCGATCATCAGCGCGCTGCTGGTGGTGGCCCTGGCCACCAGTGTGGTGGCCACGCTGTTCCTGCGCATGAGCGTGACCACCCGCTCGGTGGAGAACCGACTGGCGCTCTCGCAGGTGCGCTGGATCGAGCGCGCGGCGGTCGACTGGGCCAAGGTGATCCTGCGCTCCGACGGCATGGCAAGCGCCGTCGATCACCTCGGCGAGCCCTGGGCCGTGCCGGTGGCCGAAACCCGGCTGGACGAGACGGTGACTGCCGGCGCGCGCATTGGTGATGACAGCCGGCCCGGCAGCCTCACCGGGCAGATGATCGACATGCAGGGTCGTCTGAACCTGGTCGCCATCCTGGGCACCGGTCAGGTCTCGGCGCCCCACCTGGCGGCGGCGAGGCAGCTCGTCGCGCTGCTCGACCTGCCCGACAGCCTGGTCGACACGGTGCTGGCCCGGCTGATGCGCAGCCAGCCTCGCGTGGTGGAGGGGCGCAGCCTGCCGGCTGCGGCATCGCCGCTGGTGCGGCTCGACGACCTGCTGGCCCTGCCGGGATTCGATCCCGCCATCGTGGCCCGGCTGGAGCCCTTCGTGACAGTGATTCCCTTCGTGGCCGGCGCACCCTTGCCCAGCCTGGTGAATCTGAACACCGCGCCAGCCGAGGTGATCGCCGCGCTGGTGCCCGGCCTGGAGCTGTCGGGCGCCCGCCGATTCGTCGAGCGGCGCGAGCGCAGCGTGTTCCGCAGCCTGGAGGAGGCGTCGCAGCAGATGAACGGCCAGCCGGTGCTGTCGCCCCTGCTGACGGGGGTTGGTTCGAGCTATTTCCTGCTGCGCGGGATGGTACGCTTCGACCGCGTCGAGGTGGTCAGCGAAACACTGCTGTCGCGAGCATCCGGGAAGATCGAGATCGTATGGCAGCAGCGGCTCTGAAACACGGCATCGTCTGGCTCCCGTCGCGTGGCGTGGGGGAGCGGGCACTGGCCGGTGAGCCAGTGCTGATGGCGCTCATGCCGCGGGCCGCCCCCGGGGCGGTGCCGCAGCGCTGCAGCCTGGAGAGCCTGCCGCGCATGCGCTCCGCGGTGCTGGTGCTCAATCCGCGCGATGTCTCTCTCATCCGGGTGAGCCTGCCGCCGCTCAGTCCGGCGCGCCTGACCCGCGCCCTGCCCAACCTGCTCGAGGAGCAGCTGCTCCAGGATCCGGCCGCCTGCGCGCTGGTGCCCGGCCCGGCCTTGCCCGATGGCCAGCGGCTGGTGGCCGTGATCGACCGGGCCTGGCTGGAGTTTGTGCTGGGTGCCTTCGAGCGCCGCGGCATCCGCGTGGCTGCGGCCTGGCCGGCCCAGCAGGTCCTGCCCCTGAGCGCCGGCGCGGCCACCCTGGGCTGCCTTGCCGATTCGCTGGCGCTGCGCGTCGGCCCGCAGGAATCGCTGGGCTGGGCGGCCGGGGCCGACGCGTCCGCCCGCATCGAGTCGATCGCCGCCCTGCTGCGTGCCGCCGGGTGGCGAGATCCCGCGGCTTCCGGCGGCGAGGCGGCGGCCGGTGGCGCTGCCCGCCCCCGGGACATCGATCTCATCGGGTTCCCCGACGAAGAGCCCACGGGGCTCGCCGAGCTGACCCGTGCGTTCGGCGTTCGCTTCCGGCCGGCTGCCTGGGGGGTCGATCCGGCCGGGGCGATCGACCTCAGTCTGGGTCGCGCCGGGAGTTCGGGCAGCCGCTGGCTGGCGCGCATTGACTGGCGGGCCTGGCGCTTGCCGGCCGCGCTGGGTGCCGCCGCGGCGCTGGTGGCCATCGCCGGGCTGAACCTGCACTGGGCGCAGCTCTCGCAGGAGCGGGCCGCCTTGCGCGCGGCCATGGAGTCCGGCTTCCGCCAGGCCTTTCCGAGCGCGCAGGTGGTGGTCGATCCGCTGCTGCAGATGAAGCGGCAGGTGGCCGAGCTGCGGCTGGCTGCCGGTCAGAGCGGTCCCGAGGATTTCCTGCCGCTGTTCGCCCGGTTCAGCCGCCTCATCGCCCCGGCGGCGGTGGGCCCACCGGGCTCGGTGGAGTACCGCGACGGCCAGCTCACGGTGCGCTGGTCGGCCGCTGCGCCTGATGCGCCGGCGCGCGAGCGCCTGATCGCCGAGGGCGCGCGGGCCGGGCTGCGGGTGCGCTTCGAGGGCGAAGCGCTCGCGATCATCGCGGTGGCGGGCTGAGATGCTGGAGCGGCTGCTCGCAAGCTGGGCCGGCGTGTCACCCCGCGAGCGCCGGCTGGTTCTGCTCGCGGCTTCGGTGCTCCTGCTGGCCGCGGTGTTCCTGGTCCTGATCGAACCGGCCTGGCGTGGTCGGGCCGCGCTGCGCACTGAATTGCCGTTGCTGCGCGCCCAGCTCGCCACGGTCCAGTCGCTGGCCCAGGAGGCGGGCGCGCTCGCCGGTCGCGGCGCTTCGGCGCCGGCGTCGGCCGCCCACGTACGGCTGGCGCTCGAGAAGTCCGCGGCGGCGGCAGGGCTCGGGCCGGCGCTTCAGAAGATCGAACTCAACGGCGAACTGATCGAGCTGCGGTTCCGGGGCGTCAGCCATGAGCGCTGGCTGAACTGGCTGGCGGGCGCGCTGCCCGAGACCCGCACCCGGGTGATCGACCTGTCGCTGACCCGCGAGGCGGCGCCCGGGGTGGTGAGCGCGCGGGTGGTGCTCGAGGCGCCACGGCGGCGGGCGGGTTGATGACCGTGTGCGGCTGTTTCTTCACGGGGGCGGGCTGAGATGGCCAATCGCCCGACGGCGCTGGGGCGCTGGTTGATGCTCGCGCTGATCGTCGCGCTGGCGGGCATCGCGGCGGCGCTCTGGCACGGGCCGGCCTCCTGGCTGGATGCCGCCCTGCGCCAGTTCTCGCATGATCGCGTGCGCCTGGCCGAGGCCAGCGGTGTCTGGTGGCGCGGCGAGGGTCGGCTGGTGCTGCTCGACGGATCGGGGCAGACGCCGGTGACGGCGGGCTTCGCGCTGCCGGGGCCCCTGCGCTGGGAACTGCGTCTGGCCGGCTTGCCCCTGGGCGTCATCGACGCCACGGTGACGATGCCCGGCGCCGAGCGACCGCTGCGGCTGAGCGGCTCGCTGGCGCAGTTTCGTCTGGAGCCGGGCGCGCTGCGTCTGCCGGCGGTCGATCTGTCACGACTGGGCTCGCCATGGAATACCATCCAGCCGGCCGCCGAGCTGTCGTTGCGCTGGGAGCCGCTGCTGCTGCGGCCCGATGCCGTCGAAGGTCGCTTCGCGATCGAGTTCAGCCAGGTGTCTTCCGCGATGACGCCGGTGCGTCCGCTGGGACACTACCGGGTCGAGGTGGTGGGCGCGGGGCCGCAGGCCAGCGTCTCGCTCGGCACCCTGAGCGGTCCGCTGCAGCTCACCGGCTCGGGCAACTGGAGCGCGCGAGGCGGTCTGCGGCTGACGGCCCAGGCCTGGGCCGAAGGCGCCGAGCAGGCGCGACTGCAGTCGCTGCTCGCGCTCATCGGCCGGCGCGAGGGCGAGCGCACGATCATCAGGATTGGAGGGTAGGCGAGTGAGCAGTGACCAGGCCCAGCGGGCCCAGCCCCGACGGCCAAGGCCCGGGGCGCCCTCGGCAGGCGCCATCGTCATCCGCGCGCTGCTGCTCGCGGCTTTGCTCGCCCCGTTTCCCGCCGTGCGGGCGGCCGAGCCGCCGCCCGGCATCGCCGGGTCGTCCAACCAGATCACCCTCAATTTTCGCGAGGCCGAGATCGATGTGGTGGTGGCCGCGTTCAGCCACCTGATGGGTCGCGCCTTCATCGTCGATCCGAAGGTGCGCGGCAAGA
Organism: uncultured bacterium; assembly: GCA_903934795.1. Classification (GTDB taxonomy): domain Bacteria; phylum Pseudomonadota; class Gammaproteobacteria; order Burkholderiales; family Burkholderiaceae_E; genus Quisquiliibacterium. The sequence goes on from CAIZPE010000206.1 coordinate 22,846, forward strand.
TGACGCTCGAAATTCCGAAGCCGGTGTCTCGCGCGCAGGCCTACCAGCTGCTGCAGGCCCAGCTGCGTCTGCAGGGCTTCGCGCTGGTGGACGCCGGGCAGACGGTGCGGGTGGTGCCCGAGGCGGATGCCAAGCTTCAGAACGGGCCGGTGGCGGCCGACCGGGCCGAGCTGCCGGGGGGCGATCAGATCGTCACCCAGATTTTCCGGCTGAGCTACGAGTCGGCCTCCAACCTGGTGCCGGTGCTGCGGCCGCTGGTCGGTGCGAACAATCCCGTGACGGCCTACCCGAGCAACAACTCGCTGGTCATCACCGATTACGCCTCGAACCTGCAGCGCATCGGCAAGATCATTGCAAGCCTGGACAGCCCGTCCACCGGTGAAGTGGAGGTCATCCCGGTGCGTCATGGCCTGGCCACCGATCTCGCCACCTCGGTCACCCGCCTGCTCGATGACACCCAGCGCGCAGCCGCGGGTGCGCAGGTCGATCCCGGCCAGCGCATCACGGTGCTGGCCGATGCCCGGCTCAATTCGGTGCTGGTGCGTGCGGCCAGTCCGGCGCGCCTGAACCTCGCCAAGAGCCTGATCGCACGGCTCGACCAGCCCAGCGAGCAGCCGGGCAACATCCGCGTGGTGTACCTGCGCAATGCCGAGGCGGTGCGCCTTGCGCAGGTGCTGCGCAGCGTGATCGCCGGCGATGCCGGAGGCGGCACCGGCGTGGGCACCCTCGGGCAGGGGCTGGCCAGCCTGTCGCAGGGCACCGCCCTGCAGGCGGCGGGCACGCCGGGTACAACGCCGGCGGGCGCCACCCCGGGCGCCGTCCCCGGCACGACATCGGGCACCGCCAGCCTGGCCGGCAGCACGCTGCCCGGCGCGGTGGCGCACAACGTGGGTGGCGTGATCATCGCCGCTGATGCCGCCACCAACTCGCTGATCATCACCGCGCCCGAGCCGGTCTACCGCAACCTGCGCGCGGTGATCGACCGGCTCGATTCCCGCCGCATGCAGGTCTACATCGAGTCGCTGATCGTCGAGGTCTCGGCCGAGCGCGCAGCCGAACTCGGCATCCAGTGGCAGTTCCTCAGCCAGGGCGGCAGCGGCGGCAACTCGGTGGTGGGCGGCACCAACCTGCCGGCGCGCAACAGCGGTGGCAACATTCTCGATGCCACCGCCAATGTGCTGGCGCTGGGCCAGGGCCTGAACCTCGGGCTGCTGCGCAGCGGCGCCATCGTGGGCAACCCCGGCGCCACCGGCGGCATCTCCCCGGTCAACCTCGGCCTGCTCGCCCGCGCCCTCGAGAGCGGCGCCAATGCCAACATCCTGGCCACGCCCAACCTGCTCACGCTCGACAACGAAGAGGCGCGGATCATCATCGGCCAGAATGTGCCCTTCATCACCGGCCAGTTCACCGCCACCGGCACCGGCGGCGCGGCGGTCAGCCCTTTCCAGACCATCGAGCGGCGCGATGTCGGCACCACGCTGCGTGTCAAGCCGCAGGTGTCCGAGGCCGGCACCATCCGCCTGCAGATCTTCCAGGAGGTCTCCAATGTGCAGGACCGCAGCCTCTCGGCGGGCCTGATCACCAACCGGCGGGCCATCGAGTCGAATGTGCTGGTCGATGACGGTCAGGTGGTGGTGCTTGGCGGCCTGATCGAGGAGCGGGTGGAGGGCGGCACGAGCAAGGTGCCGGGCCTGGGCGACATCCCCGTCCTCGGGCAGCTCTTCCGCTACGACAACCGCAAGCGGGTCAAGACCAACCTGCTGGTGTTCCTGCGCCCGGTGGTGCTGCGTGACGCCAATGCGGCGCAAAGCCTCACCGCCGATCGCTACGACTACATGCGCACCCTTCAGGGCGACTCGCGCCTGCCGTCGCGCTGGCTGCTGCCCGACATGCCGCCCTCGCTCCTGCCCTCGATGCCGAAACCCGCGGGCCCCTCGCCGTTGCCGCCGGGCGCGCCGGCCAGCCTGTCGCCGGACATCGACGGCGCCGTGCGGCGCTGAGGCTCCCGCCATGGCCAGCGTCTCGCCCGCCCGTTACGTGCCCTACGGCTTTGCCCGCAGTCACGGGGTGCTCGTGGCAGCCCAGTCGGGCGATGCGCTCGAGATCTGGGTGGGCCCCAGCACGCCGCCTTCGGCCCTGGGCGAGCTCGCGCGGGTCCTGCCCTTCCGGCTGGTCACGGTGTCCAAGGACGAGGCCGAACTCGCCGGCGCGATCTCGCGCGCCTACGCCCAGCAGGAAGGCTCGGCCGCCTCGGTGGTGGGCGAGGTCGAGAGCGACCTCGATCTGTCACGGGTGATGCAGGAGCTGCCGCGCATCGAAGACCTCCTCGAGACCGAGGACGATGCGCCGATCATCCGCATGATCAATGCGCTGCTCACCCAGGCCAGCCGCGATGGCGCCTCCGACATCCATGTGGAGCCCTTCGAGGGTTACTCGGTGGTGCGATTCCGGGTCGACGGCACGCTGCGCGATGTGGTGCGGCCGCGTCGTGAATTGCACGCGGCACTCATCTCGCGCATCAAGATCCTGGCCCAGCTCGACATCGCCGAGAAGCGCCTGCCCCAGGACGGCCGGATCGCCCTGCGCATCGGCGGGCGCCCCATCGATGTGCGGGTGTCCACGCTGCCCACCGGCCACGGCGAGCGCGCGGTGCTGCGACTGCTCGACAAGGAGGCTGGCCGCCTTGACCTCGGTCGCCTGGGCATGAGCGATCAGGCGCTTGCCGGTTTCGACCGCCTGGTGCGCCAGCCGCACGGCATCGTGCTCGTCACCGGGCCCACCGGCTCGGGCAAGACCACCACGCTGTACTCGGCGCTCGGCCGCCTGGATGCGGCCACCACCAACATCCTCACGGTGGAAGACCCGATCGAGTACGACCTGGACGGCATCGGCCAGACCCAGGTCAACGCGCGCATCGACATGAGCTTCGGCAAGGCGCTGCGCTCCATCCTGCGGCAGGATCCCGATGTGATCATGATCGGCGAGATCCGCGACCTCGAGACCGCCCAGATCGCGGTGCAGGCTTCGCTCACCGGGCATCTGGTGCTGGCCACGCTGCACACCAACGATTCGGTCTCGGCGGTCACCCGCCTGATCGACATGGGCGTCGAGCCTTTCCTGCTGTCGTCCTCGCTGCTGGGCGTGGTGGCGCAACGGCTCGTGCGCAAGCTGTGCCGGCCGTGCCGGCAGCCCGATCCGGTCTCCGGCGGCTGGCGCGCCGTCGGGTGCCTGGCCTGCAACCGCAGCGGCTATGCCGGTCGCACCGGCGTGTACGAACTGCTGGTCATCGACGACACGCTGCGTGCGCTCATCCACCGCAACGCCGCCGAGTCCGAGCTGCGCGCCGCGGCCCTGGCCGCGGGCATGGTGGCCATGCGCGAGGACGGCCAGCGCTGGGTGCGTCAGGGCATCACCTCGGCCGACGAGGTGGTGCGGGTCACCCGCGACTGATGGCTGCGTTCCGCTTCGAGGCGGCCGACGCGGCCGGGCTGCTCGAGCGCGGCGTGATCGACGCCGACTCGGCCCGCCACGCTCGCAGCCTGCTGCGCGAGCGCGCGCTGGTCCCGCTGGAGGTCACGCCGGTCGGTGCCGCGGCCGCCGGCACCGTGGCGCTGCCGGGGGGACGCCTGCGCAGCGCCGATCTCACGCTGGCCACCCGGCAGCTCGCCAGCCTGCTCGCGGCCCGGCTCACCCTCGAGCAGGCGCTGGGCGCGGTGATCGAGCAGGCCGATCGGGCGGTGGTGCGCGAGCGCTTCGCGGCGGTGCGTAGCGAGGTGGTGGCCGGCCAGACCTTCAGTCAGGCGCTGGCCCGCTATCCGCGCGACTTCCCCGAGATCTACCGCGCGCTGGTCGCGGCGGGCGAGGCTTCGGGCGACCTGTCGGTGGTGATGGCGCGGCTGGCCGATCATGTCGAGTCGCGCGCTGCGCTGGCGCAGCGGGTGGGGCTGGCATTCGTCTATCCCGCGATCGTCACCCTCGTGGCTGCCGGCGTGATCGCGGCGCTGCTTGCCTATGTGGTGCCGCAGGTGATCGGGGTGTTCGCGCAGAGCCGGCAGAAGCTGCCAATGCTCACGGTGGGCCTGATCGCGCTCTCGGACTTCGTACGCCACTGGGGCTGGGCGGTGCTGCTGGCGGCGGCCGCTGGCGGCGCGGGCTTTGCGTCGGCGTTGCGCTCGCCTTCCTTCCGTCTGGGCTGGCACCGCCGGGTGCTGGCCATGCCGCTCTTCGGCCGCCTGGTCCGTGGCGTGAACACCTCCCGTTTCGCCGCCACGCTCGCCATCCTGAGCGCCAGCGGCGTGCCGCTGATCCGGGCGCTGGAGGCCGGCGCGCTCACCCTGTCCAACGAGGCGATGCGGGTCAATGTGGTCGATGCGATCGCCCGGGTGCGCGAGGGCGCGTCGCTGTCGCGGGCGCTGGCTGCAGGCGGGTGCTTCCCGCCGCTGATGCTGCACATGATCGCCAGCGGCGAGGCCACCGGCCATCTTGCCGAGATGCTCGAGCGCACCGCGGCCACGCTCGCCGGCGAGACCGAGCGCCGTGCGCTCGCGCTCACCGGCATCCTCGAGCCGCTGCTGATCCTGCTCATGGGCGGGGTGGTGCTGCTGATCGTGCTGGCAGTGCTGCTGCCGGTGATCGAGATCAACCAGCTGGTGCGCTGATGGGCCTGCTGCGCCTTCGCCGCATGTTCCGCGCCGCCGGCCGTGATGCCCTGATCGTGTTCTTCGCGATCCGCGATCCGCGCACGCCGCGCCGGCTCAAGCTGGCGGCCGTGGCGGCACTGGCCTGGATCTTCTCGCCGGTGGATCCCCTGCCGGATCTCCCGCTGATCGGCTGGGTGGATGACCTGCTGGTCTTCAGCGTGGCCTTGCCCCTGATCATGCGCAAGCTGCCGGCGCCGGTGCTCATGAGCGCGGTGGCCAGGGCCGATCAGGTGATCGCGCTCTGGGGTCTGGTGCCCGGTAGCGGCGCGTTCGGTGAACAGGATCCGGTACGCGGTGCTGCCCAGGCCCGTCGCGGCGAGGCGCGGGGCGCAACCCCTCGGGCTGCTCGCGCACGCACCCGGGCCGGGCACGCAGCCGCCGCTCGCGGCGCAGCAGGCGCTGGCAACACCGCCGGCGCAGACGCTGGCGCAGACGGCGCAAGCCCTGCCGCAGGCCGCGCTCAGAGACGCAGCGGCCCCGCGTAGCCGGTCAGCTCCAGGTAGCCGCGCCCGGTCTCCCGACCGGCCTCGAGCACCCGGACCGCGCCCTCCCAGTAGTGCCCGCCGGTGCTGGCGCGGGCGTCGAGTTCCTGGTCATCGAGCAAGGGCTCCAGTACCAGCGTGCGCGCGCCGACCCGCACCCGCATGGCCACCGGATAGCTGCCGGCGCTGCGGCTCGAACGCCAGTGGCGCAGCGGCTGGAAGCTCACCGGCTCGCCCGGACCGCGCGTCGAAGCATTCGTCGCGGCAGGGGCAGCGTCGCTCGCCGGGCCATGGGTCAGACCGCTCGCTGGCAACCAGCGGGCGTGTTGCCAGATCTCGCCACCGTCTGCGGCGCGGATGCGAAAGGCCATCAGGGCGCTGCCGTCGTCGAAGTTCAGGCCGACCCAGTCCCAGCCCACCGCGCGTGGATCGAGCACCTCCGAGGACCACTCATGGTCCAGCCATGCCAGCCCCTGCTCGACCGTGCGTGAGCGACCGGCGATCACCACCTCGCCTTGCACCGCCAGGCGCGGTCGGCTGTAGTAGTGACTCGCCTGCGCGGGTTGCGGCCCCTTGCGGGAATAGCCCTCGTCGCCCTGCGGCTGGGGCGCGGCGGCGGGGGTGAAGCTCAGGGCAAGCCGGAAGTCGCGTGCCTCGATGCGGGTGCGGTAACGGTCGTCGGCATCGCGCGCGAGCTGCCAGCGCCCCAGGCGCAGGTCGGTGTCGGTCTCGCTGGCCTGCGCCAGGCCGAAGCCGGCGCGGGCACTGCGCTGGTCATGCCGCAGGCGGCCGTGGGCCGGATCGGCGATGGCCGCGTGGGCGAGCAGCAGCTGATGCGGGGCGAAGCGGCTGGGATTGTCGGGCGGATGCCGGGTGCGGCTGCGAAAGAAGGTCACCTGCACGCCGATCGGCTGGCCGGCGAGGCGCAGCCAGCCGGTGAGATACCACCACTCGGTACGGAATCCGGGGTGCGCGCCGTGGTCGCGCGGAAAGCGCAGAGGCCGGCCCGGCAGCACCGGCGCGAATTCCGGATGGTCGCCGGGGCCGGGAGCGGCCATCGAGCGGGCTGGCAATGCCAGCCCGCAGGCGCCGGCCGCGAGCATGAGACCTCGTCGCGCGATGCGTGCCATCACCAGTCCTCCCGCACGGCGCGCACCGGCGACTCCCCGGCCGCGCTGCGCGCCGCCAGCACGGCGGCCAGCTCGCCGAGCGCGATCAGCCCGAGCGCACTTGCACCCAGCAGCGCCCAGGGCCAGTGCATGTCCATGGTCCAGTGAAAGGACTGAGGGTTGACCCGATGCACCAGTACCCCGGCAATGGCCGCGCCCAGGGCCGAACCCCAGCCCACGCCGATGGCCACCAGCAGCCCGGCCTCCAGCGCAAAGACGCGGATGATCCGCGCGCGGGTCACGCCGAGGTGACGCAACATGCCGAACTCGCGGGCGCGAGCCAGGGCCTGACCGGCATAGGTGGCGGCCACGCCGAACAGTCCCACGCCGATCGCGATCGCCTCCAGCACATAGGTGACCGCGAAGCTGCGATCGAACACCCTCATCGACAGGGTGCGGATCTCGCCGGCGCTGCGCCAGTCCATCGCTGCCAGCGCGGGCAGCGCAGAACGGATGCGCCCGAGCACCTCGCCTGCGTCCGCCCCGGGCGCAAGGCTGATCGCCACATCGTTGGCGCTCGTGTCGCCGGTGAGTGCGATGTAGTCGTCACGCGTGAGGACCACGGCACCATGCTGCCGGGCGTAGTCACGCCAGACCCCGGCCACCCGCAAGGGCACCAACGCGCCGCCCAGCGGCAGGCTTACCTGCGCGCCGGGTTGCCAGCCATAGAGGTCGACCATGGCCTCGCTCACCCAGACCGGTCGCTCGCCCGGGGCCACGGCAATTGCCGCTCCGGTAAGGGGCAGCAGCCGCGAGACCTGCGTCGGATCGAGCGGCCTGGAGAGCACGGCCACCGGTGGGCGTTGGGTATCGAGCAGCAGTTCCTGGCTGCGCAGCAGCTCCACCCGGCCCACACCCGGCAGTGCGGCGAGGCTCGACTGCATGGCTGGCGTCAGCGCGGCGCTTGCGCCCTGGCCGCCAGCGCGGCCATACAGGTCGGCGGGCAGTACGGTGTGCAGCCAGTCGGCCACCGAGTGCCGGAAGCTGTCGACCATGATCGCCATGGCGCTGGACAACGCGAAGCTGGCCACCACGCCCGACAGCGCCACCGCGGCGGCGCCGGGAGCCCGACGCAGCCGCTGCAGCGCCAGCCAGGCGCCGGGGGCGCGCCACAGGCCGGGCGCGGCGTCGTCGAGCAGGCGCGACAGCCATGCCGTGATCGGACCGACCACCAGGATGCCGGCGAAGAGCCAGCAGGCGATCGCGGCGTAGGCGCCCAGCGGCAGACCCTGCATGGCCGGCAGCGCCATCAGCAGGCCGCCGCTCAGCACCAGCGCGGCGGCAAGGGCGGCACTCCGACGCGTGCGCCGGGTGCCCCGAGGGCCGCCGCCGTCATCGTCATCGACGCCATGGCGGATCGCCCGCGCCGGCGCGAGCCGGGTCACCCGCAGCGCCGGCGCGATGCCGCTGGCCAGCGCGGTGGCCAGGCCAAGCAGGGCGAAGCCGGCGATCACGCCGGGCTCGGCGGCGAGCGCCACCCGCGCGCCGCTGAAGTAGCCGCCGCCGAGATCGCTGCCCATCGTGCCCAGGAGCAGCGCGGCCAGGCCCAGCCCGCCGGCCACACCCAGTACCGCACCCGCCAGGCCCAGCAGCGCGGCCTGCGCCATCACGCTGGCCAGCGCCCAGCGCGGCGGTGCACCGAGCATGGCCAGCAGCGCCAGCACCGGCGCCTGACGGGCGGTGGCCAGCGCCACCGTGGCGTGGACGATGAAGCCACCGGTGAGCAGCGCGACCAGCGCGAGCACCGAGAGATTGACTCGATAGGCCCGAGAGAGATTCGACATCCGCTGGCTGCCCGCCTGGGGTGTGCTCCAGATCGCATCGGCGGGCAGACGGGCTGCCCAGCGCGCGCGGGTCTGCCCGGGCGAGCCGTCATCGGCCAGCCGCAGGTCGATGCGCGAGACCCGACCGAGCCAGCCCAGGCGCCACTGCAAGGCGGCGATGTCCATCACGGCAAGGCGCTGGCCCGGCGCGGCGCCCGGCACGCTGCCGGCCACCCGCAGGCGCAGCCGCAGTGCGCCCGAGGCTGCTTCCAGGGTGTCGCCGGGCTTCACGCCCCAGTGGGTCTGCGCCGCCGCCGACAGGAACAGCGCATCCGCGTCGAACAGGCTCGAGGCCGATCCCTCACCCTCGGCTGCCGGCAGCAGACCGGGCGTGACCTCGGCCGCACGCATGGGGTCGATCCCGAGCAGCTTCAGCGACTTGCCACCGACGCTCAGGCTGGTCTCGATCACCGGGCTGGCCGCGGCGATGCCCGGATCGGCGAGCAGGGCCGGGTAGATTGCCTCGTCGATGCCGGCCGCGCGCGCCGACACCGTGGCATGCGCCTCGCCATTGACCACCGCGAGGGCCTGACCGAACTCCGCGACCGCGCTGCGGTTCACCAGATCGATGGCCAGTCCGAGCGCAACCCCGATGGCGATCGCCAGCACCGCGATCCCCAGCCGGCCCGGCTGGGCGCGCCACTGGCCGGCGAGCAGCCAGCCGAGGAGGCTGGCGCGGGCCCGCCAGCGCACGGCTGCGCTGTGTACCGCGGCCTCAGCCGGGACGCAGGATGCCGTCATGCAGTTCGAGGCGACGGTCGCAGAAGGCCGCGGCCTGGGTCGAGTGGGTGACCATCAGCAGCGCCGCGCCGCTGGCCGCGATCTCGTCCTCGATCAGCCGCAGCGCGCGCGCCGCGGTGGCCGGGTCGAGATTGCCGGTGGGTTCGTCGGCCAGCACCAGGCGCGGTCGGTGCACCAGCGCTCGCGCGAGCGCCACCCGCTGCTGCTCGCCGCCCGAGAGCTCGCGCGGCAGGCCCGCGCCCCGCCCCGCCAGTCCAACGCGGGCCAGCAGGGCGTCGGCCCGCGTCAGCGCCTGCGCCCGCGGGCAGCCCTGCAGCAGCAGCGGCACCGCCACGTTCTGCGCGAGGGTGAGATGCGCGATCAGGTGAAAGGCCTGGAAGACGAAGCCGAGGGCGTCGCGACGCCGTGCGGCGCTGGCATCGGCGCTGCCGGCGGGCAGCTCATGTCCGTCGAAGCGGATGCGGCCTTCATCGGGGGTGTCGAGGCCTGCAACCAGGTTGAGCAGCGTCGACTTGCCCGAGCCCGATTCGCCGAGCAGGGCCACACGCTCGCCGGCATGCAGGCTCAGCCCAAGTCCGCGCAGGACCCAGCGCCCGCCGAGACGACGGCCGACATCGGAGAGTTCGAGCAGCGGTGGCGCGGTCATGGCATCAGGCGCCCGTGCGATGCCCCGGCAGGCTCCCGGGCCCGGCGGTGGGGCCTCGCGGCTCGCTCAGGCGGAATCGCCGTCGCCAGCCACGCCGCTCATCACGGCATTGAAGCCGCCGTCGACATAGGTGATCTCGGCGGTCACGCCGCCGGCAAGGTCCGACAGCAGGAAGGCGGCCACGTTGCCGACATCGTCGATGGTGACATTGCGGCGCAGCGGGGCATTGCTCTCGACCAGCGAGAGCATGCGCGAGAAGCCCTTGATGCCGCTGGCGGCCAGCGTGCGGATCGGGCCGGCCGAGATGCCGTTCACCCGGATGCCGCGCGGTCCGAGGCTCTCGGCCAGGTAACGCACCGAGGCCTCCAGGCTGGCCTTGGCCAGCCCCATGGTGTTGTAGTTGGGCACCATGCGCTCGGCGCCGAGATAGCTCAGGGTGAGCAGGGCGCCGCGGCGACCCTGCATCATCGGCCAGGCCGCCTTGGCGAGTGCCGCGAAGCTGTAGCTCGACACATCGTGGGCCACCCGGAAGGCCTCGCGCGACAGGCCCTCGAGAAAGTCGCCGGCGATGGCCTCGCGCGGCGCAAAGGCGATCGCGTGCACCAGGCCATCGAGCCCGTCCCAGCGCGCACCCAGCGCGGTGAACAGGCCCTCGATCTGCGCGTCTTCAGCCACATCGCAGGGGAAGATCAGTTCCGAGCCGAAGGCCGCGGCCATCTCGGCCACCCGGTCCTTGAAGCGCTCGTTCTGGTAGGTGAAGGCGAGTTCGGCGCCCTGCTCGTGGCAGGCCCGGGCCACGCCATAGGCGATCGATCGGTTCGACAGCAGGCCGGTGATCAGGATGCGTTTGCCGGCGAGAAAGCCCATGGGATGGATTCCTGTGCGGGACCGGGAAGCCCGGCGGGTGGTCAATGGCGGCGGATTCTCTCATGAGCCCGGCCCGGGGCCGACCCGGCTTCGTCATAGAATCCGGGTTTTGCCCGCCCGGACGCTGCCCGTGGCCGGTATGCCTCCCGGGAGCCCCCATGTCTGCCTGCCATCCGACGCCCCCTCGCCGGTCCCTGCCGTCGGTCCTGGTGATCTGCGGGGCTGTGCTGGCACTGGCCGGCCTGCCGGCGGCAGCCCAGTCCGTCGCCGACAACCCCTACGGACTGGCCGCGCTCTGGAGTGGCGCCGACCTCGTCGCCAGGACGGTGCTGCTGATCATGCTGATCATGTCGATGGGCAGCTGGTACCTCATCGTCACGCGTGCGCTCGACCAGGCCCGGGTGCGGCGTCAGGTCGGCTCCCTCCAGGATTTCTGGCAGGCCGAGTCGGTCGCCGCCGGCGTGGCTCGCCTGGCCGAGGGCAGCCCCTTTCGCCTGGTGGCCGAGGCCGGTCTGTCGGCCGCGCAGCAGCACACCGGCCTGGTCGCGCAGATGGCTCCCGAGGAATGGATCACCCTGTCGATCCAGCGTGCCGTCGACCGCGCCCAGAGCCGCAGCCAAGATGGCCTGTCTTTTCTGGCCACCGTGGGTTCCACCAGCCCCTTCGTGGGTCTGTTCGGCACGGTCTGGGGCATCTATCACGCCCTCACCGCCATCGGCGTGGCCGGCCAGGCCTCCATCGACAAGGTGGCCGGCCCGGTCGGTGAGGCGCTGATCATGACCGCCATCGGCCTGGCGGTGGCGGTGCCGGCGGTGCTCGGCTACAACTGGCTCGTCCGCCGCAACCGCCTGATCATGGACGAGGTGCGTGGCTTCGGTGCCGACCTGCTCGCGGTCATGATTGCCGCGCCGCGCGCCAGGGCGGGCTGATCCATGGCCATCGGGGTCGGGCCCTCGGCCGATGGCGATGACGAGGTGATCGCCGCCATCAACACCACGCCGCTGGTCGATGTGATGCTGGTGCTGCTGATCATCTTCCTCATCACCATCCCGGTGGTCACCACGTCGGTCGCGCTCGAGCTGCCCCGAGAGACGGTCGAGGTTCGCGAGTCCCGGCCCGAGAACATCGTGGTCTCGGTCGACCGCGAGGGTGCCATCTACTGGCACGACCTGCGTCTGGGCGGTACCGCCGCGCTGCGCGAGCGGCTCGCGGCCGTGGCCGGCCTGCAGCCGCAGCCCGAGGTGCAGATCCGCGGCGACATGGCGGCCGACTACGAATCGGTGGGGCGGGTGCTGCTTGCCTGTCAGCGTGCCGGCATCGCGCGGGTCTCGTTCATCACCGAGCCGGCGGCTCGCTGAGGTCCTCCTGGAACCGGTCATGTCCCCGCCGAAACGCCGGACCCTGCGCCGCGCCGACGCCGATCCGGCGGTGCTGGTCGAGATCAACACCACGCCGCTGATCGACGTGATGCTGGTGCTGCTGATCATGCTGATCATCACCATCCCGATCCAGCTCCACTCGGTGAACCTCAATCTGCCGGTCGGACCCCCGCCGCCGGTGCGCGAGGAGCCGGAGGTGGTCCGCATCGATGTCGACGCCACGGGCATGATCCGCTGGCAGGGCACGGCGCTCGCCGGTCCCGAAGAACTCGCCGCGCGCATGGCGGCCGCTGCCGCCCAGCCGGTGCAGCCCGAGATTCACCTGCGCCCCGACCGCAAGGCCCGCTACGAGGTGGTCGCCGGCGTGCTTGCCGCCTCACGCCGTGCCGGTCTGACCCGCCTCGGCGTGGTCGGCAGCGAGCAGTTCGCCGAGTGAGTGCGGCCACGGGTTCCTGGGTGGCGATGCAGCGTCGTCGCCGGCTGCTCGGGCTGGGCGCGGTGGTCGGCGTGCATCTGGTCGCCGGCGTCGCGCTCATGGCCGGTCTGGGCCGCAAGCCGACCGACAACCCCGAGAAGCCCGTGCAGGCCCGGCTCATCCAGGAGCCGCGGGTGATCCCGCCGCCGCCCCCGCCGCCCCCGCCCCCGCCCCCGCCCCCGCCCCCGCCTTCAAAGGCACCACCGCCCGCCAGTGCAGCACTCCCCCCAGCCGCAGCGCCCGCCTTCGTGCCGCCGCCCGATGCCATGCCCGCGGCTGCGCCCGCCCCCGTGATCACGCAGACCACGCCGGTGGCCCCGCCGGTGGCCGCGCCGGCGCCCGCGCCCCCGCAGGCAGCGCCGGTGGCG
>CAIZPE010000207.1 GCA_903934795.1 uncultured bacterium
CCGCCGCCGCCGCCGCCGTCTCCCTTGCCACCACCTCCAAGTCCGAGATTTCCGCCAGGGGTTCCATGGAACATGCCACAACGACCGCCGCCGCCGCCTTTGCCACCGGCGCCGCCATCGGCGCCGCGGACGACTCGCGCTCGGCGCTCGCCGGCTCGGGCTTCGGGTCGCTGCGGGGGGGCGGCTGCGCCGCGGGCACCTGGCCGGTCGCGGGCGGTGGCGCCGCTGGCAGCGTCTGCTCACGCTCGCGCGCCGGTGCCGCGGTCTCGGCAAGCAGGCTCACACGCACGGGTGCGGGCCGCGAAGGCGCGGCGATGCGCGCACCGTCGAAGCCGCGCTGCAGCGCAAGCAGCGCCAGGGCGTGGCCCAGCACAATCAGCAGCGCGACGGCGGGCGCCAGCCCCGGTCGGCGCCCGGGCGCGCGGTGCGATGTCGGCAGCCCGGTCATCGGGCCTGAGGCACGGGGCGCCACGCCATCTGGTGCCACGCCATCTGGTGCCACGCCAGCCGGTGCCACGCCATCCCGCGCCATGCCAACGGGCGCCAGCGCATCAGAGCACGGCCGGCCGGTCCGGCAACTCGTCGGGGTTGCGATGGGCGCCGGCCGACGGGAAGGCCTCGGTCAGCAACTCGCTGATCCGGGCCACCGCGGCCTGCAGCCCGGCGGCGCCCTGCCCGCCGGCGAAGGCCTGCGCCAGGGAGCGGGCCACCGCATCCCACTGTGCCTGGGGAACCGCCCGGGCAGCGGCCCGATCGGCCACGATCTCCACCGCATGGTCGGCCAGCAGCAGGTACAGCAGCACGCCGTTGTTGCCCTCGGTGTCCCAGACGCCCAGGCGCCCGAATACCTCGAGGGCCCGCTCGCGCGGGCTCAGGCCGCGCAACACCGTGAGCGGAGCAAGCGAAGGCTCCAGGGCCACCCGCAATTCCGCGAGATGGCGCCGCTCACCCGCGCCCACCTGCGCCTCGACGAGCGCCAGCGCCGCGGGGTCGATGGCCCGGCGCAGGTCGGCGTGATCGGTGAGCAGATGACGCAGCGCACGCCGCAGGCGCGAGCCGGTTCCGCCGGGCTTCGCGGTGCCGCCCATCACCAGTCTCCCGAGGCGCCACCGCCGCCGAAGCTGCCGCCACCACCGCTGAAGCCGCCGCCGCCGCCGCTGCCGCCGCCCCAGCCCGACCCGCCCCAGCCGCCGTCACCGGTCCAGACCCGGCCACGCCCGCCCGGCCGCCCCCCCGGGCCTGCGCCGAGCGCCGCCAGCACCAGCACGATCATGGCCACCCCGACCGCCACCGGCAGCGCCACCAGCAGGCCCTGGCCTTGCCAGAAGGCCATGGCACCGCCGCCCAGGCCCGACAGCAGCGAGGCCGGCCGACGGCCGATGCGCCGCGCGGCGGCCAGGCCGAAGAGCACCGCGAAGGCGATCAGCGCCAGCCAGTCGGTGTCGGTGGCGGGCGCCTCGGCCGGGTGCCAGGGCGCCGGCAGGGGCTCGCCATCGATCAGCCGGATCAGGTCGGTCACGCCGGCCTCGATGCCTGCCCCGAACGCGCCCTCGCGCAGGCGCGGCGCGATGGTCTCGGCGATGATGCGCCTGGCCAGCGCATCGGGGATGGCGCCCTCGAGTCCCCGACCGACCTCGATGCGCAGCTTGCGCTCGTCGCGAACCACCAGCAGCAGCACCCCGTCATCGACCGCCTGGGCCGCACCGGTCGGGCCACGACCCAGGCGCCAGGCCTCGACCACCCGCAGCGCATACTCCGCCACCGTCTCGGGCGCGATCGCCGGCACGGTCAGCACCGCGATCTGCGCTCCCTTGCGCTGCTCGAGTGCCGCCAGCGCAGCCTCGATGCGATCGCGCTCGGCCGGCTGCAACACCCCGGCCTGGTCCACCACCCGCCCGGCGAGCGCGGGCACGGCCCGCAGCGGCTGGGCCTGCACACCCGCCGGGGCCAGCGGGCCGGCCAGCAGCAGCAGGGCCAGCAGCCAGGCGATCACGCCAGCTACCGGCTGGCCGGCGCCGGCGCCGGCGCGTTGAATTCCACCTTGGGCGGCGTGGCGATCGCCTTGGTGTCCTCGACCGTGAACTGCGGCTTGACGCCGTGGCCGAAGACCATCGCGGTGAGATTGACCGGGAACTGCCGCACCAGCGTGTTGTAACGCTGGATGGCATCGATATGCCGCTTGCGGGCCACGGTGATGCGGTTCTCGGTGCCCTCGAGCTGCGCCTGCAGGTCGCGGAAGTTGGCGTCGGACTTGAGTTGCGGGTAGTTCTCGGTGACCACCAGCAGGCGCGAGAGCGCGCCGCCAAGCTCGCGCTGGGCCTGCTCGAACCGGCGCAGCGATTCGGCGTCGGCCGGGTCGACCTTCACCTGTCCCACCCGCGAGCGGGCCTCGGTCACCCGCGTGAGCACCTCCATCTCCTGGCTGGCGAAACCCTTGACGGTGTTCACCAGGTTGGGAATGAGATCGGCGCGGCGCTGGTACTGGTTGAGCACCTCGGCCCAGGTGGACTGCGTGGCCTCGTCGGCGCTCTGGATATCGTTGTAGCCGCAGGCCGACAGCATGCCGACGCTGACAAGCAGCAGCAGACGCTTCAGGATCTGGCGAAAGCTCATGGTCTCTCCGGTGCGATGCGCGAGAACGGTCGGCGGGCCGACCGACCCGATGGCCGCGGACGACGCCGAGGCGCCCCCCCGCAGGCCAGATGAGGGCACCAGCCCGGGCCCGCAAGCCCCCCGGGCGGAGCCCGCTTGCGCCTGCTCAGGCCCGCCGCAGCCGGGCCGCGAACTGCTTGCGGAACTTGGCCACCTTGGGTGCCACCACCGCCATGCAGTAGCCCTGGTAGGGGTGGCGCTCGAAGTAGCGCTGGTGGTAGGCCTCGGCCGGCCAGTAGTCGGGCAGCGGCGCGAGCTGGGTGACGATCGGGCGGTCGAAGACATCGCCGCGGCCGAGCTCGTCGATCATGGTCCGGGCGATGTCGTGCTGGTCCGGGCTGGTATGGAAGATCACCGAGCGGTACTGCGTGCCGACATCGGCACCCTGCCGGTTCAGCGTGGTGGGGTCATGGATGCCGAAGAAGATGCCCAGGATGTCCCGGTAGCCGATGCGCTGCGGGTCGAACTCCACCCGCACCACCTCGGCATGGCCGGTCTGGCCGTTGCACACCGCCTCGTACGACGGATTGGGCACGCTGCCCCCGGCATAGCCCGACTCCACCGAGACCACGCCCTCGACATCGAGGTACACCGCCTCAAGACACCAGAAACACCCGCCACCCAGCACCGCCACTTCGGTTCCCATGCGATCGACTCCCGAGAAGAGCGGCGAAGGCCGCGTCCGCCATGATATCGGCCGGCGCCTCCGCGAGGAGAGCCGGCCCGGCCACGAGGACCGTCCCGCGGGCCATCGACGGGCGCGGCCGCCGCAAAGGCTAAAATCCCGCTTTTGACCTACGCGCAGGAAAGCCATCCATGAGTTCCGAGAAGTCCGCCAAGGCCATGTTCCAGTGGGATGACCCGCTGCTGCTCGACGCCCAGCTCACCGAAGACGAGCGCATGGTGCGCGAGGCCGCCCGCGCCTATTGTCAGGACAAGCTGCTGCCCCGGGTGACCGAGGCCTTCCGCCACGAGAAGACCGATGTGGCCATCTTCCGCGAGATGGGCGAGCTCGGACTGCTCGGGCCGACCATCCCCGAGCAGTACGGCGGGCCCGGGCTCAACTATGTCTCCTACGGCCTGATCGCGCGCGAGGTCGAGCGCGTCGACTCCGGCTACCGCTCGATGATGAGCGTGCAGAGCTCGCTGGTGATGCTGCCCATCCATGACTTCGGCACCGAGGCCCAGCGCCAGCGCTATCTGCCGCGGCTGGCCAGCGGCGAGTGGATCGGCTGCTTCGGCCTGACCGAACCCAACCACGGTTCCGATCCCGGCAGCATGGCCACCCGCGCCCGCGCGGTGCCCGGCGGCTACGAGCTCACCGGCAGCAAGATGTGGATCTCCAACAGGCCGATCGCCGATGTGTTCGTGGTCTGGGCCAAGTGTCAGGGCGGCGACTTCGACGGCCGCATCAAGGGCTTCATCCTCGAGAAGGGCATGAAGGGCCTGTCAGCGCCCAAGATCTCCGGCAAGGTCGGCCTGCGTGCCTCGATCACCGGCGAGATCGTGATGGACCAGGTGCCGGTGCCCGAGTCGCAGCTGCTGCCCGGCGTGGAAGGCCTGAAGGGCCCGTTCACCTGCCTGAACAGCGCCCGCTACGGCATCGCCTGGGGCGCGCTCGGCGCGGCCGAAGACTGCTGGCACCGCGCCCGCCGCTATGTGCTCGACCGACACCAGTTCGGCCGCCCGCTGGCGGCCAACCAGCTCATCCAGAAGAAGCTCGCCGACATGCAGACCGAGATCACCCTCGGGCTGCAGGGCTGCCTGCGGCTGGGCCGCATGAAGGACGAGGGCACGGCTGCCGTGGAGATCACCTCGATCATGAAGCGCAACTCCTGCGGCAAGAGCCTGGACATCGCCCGCATGGCCCGCGACATGATGGGCGGCAACGGCATCAGCGATGAATTCGGCGTGGCCCGTCACATGGTCAATCTCGAGGTGGTGAACACCTACGAGGGCACGCACGACATCCACGCGCTGATCCTGGGTCGAGCGCAGACCGGCATCCAGGCGTTCTCCTGAGGCACCCTGGGGGCGCGGCCCTGCCGCCGGGGCCAGCCCTCACGGCGCGCCGCGCCATCCCCGCATCAGGGGCGGCCCTCACCGCGGGGGGCGCGCTCCTGGTCGGACACGATGCGGGCATCTTCCACGCCCTCTCGCCAGCGGCCACGCCCCGCCCACCCGTCTGCGGCACCCGGTCCGCCCGCGAACGGGCCTGTGCCGCCGCTGCCGGCCGCGGCATCAACCTGTGCCTGTGCGGCGCGTGCAGCCTCGCGCAGGCTGCGCCGCACGGCCCGGGGGTGCCACCAGAACCCGCCCAGGGCCACCACCACCAGCACCGCGATGACCGCCAGCGCGGTGACCCAGAACACCAGCCCCAGCGCCACGGCGATGACCGCGCCGAGCGCGGCGAGCAGCGTGGCGAAAGGGCCGCGGCGCGGGCGGCCCAAGCCGGGCGGCAGGCGGCCACCGAAACGATCGAAGGGCGAGCGTGTCATCACCTCAGGTTACCCTAAGCGGCGACCCCGATGCGGGGCCTGATCTGGGTCAACCTGCCCTCGAAAGTCTTTCATGAAGATCACCCGAGTCACCGCCATTCCGCTGTCTTTCCGTCTGCCTGAAGGCAAGACCGTTCGCCTGGGCGTGGGCGCCACCACCAAGCGCGACGCGATCATCGTGCGGGTGGAGACCGACGAGGGCCTGACCGGCTACGGCGAAGCCCACCCCGGCCGCAGCCCCGGTGCGGTGGTGAGCCTGATCAACAGCACGCTGAACCCGATGATCACCGGCATGGATGCCTGCGATGTGGTCGGCGTGTTCGCGCGGGTCAACCGCATGCAGCTTTCCTCGCATGGCCTGGGCGCCGGCGCCGCGCTCGCGGTCTCGGGCATCGACATGGCCTTGTGGGACATCCGTGGCAAGGCCGCCGGCATGCCGCTCTATCGCCTGCTCGGCGGCAGCCGGCGCCGGGTGCCGGCCTACGCCGGCGGCATCTCGATGGGCTTCCAGGACCCGGCCAGTCTGGTGGAGGAGGCGCAGGGCTATGTGGCGCGCGGCTATCGCGCGGTCAAGCTGCGCCTGGGCGACAACCCGCGCGACGACATCGCCCGGGTGCAGGCGGTGCGGGCCGGCCTGGGCGAGGGCATCGAGATCCTCACCGACGCCAACACCGCCTACAGCCTCGCCGATGCCCGCCGGGTGATCCCGGCGCTGGCCGAGGCCCGCGTCGCCTGGCTGGAGGAGCCCTTCGGCTGCAACGAGTGGGCCGCCTACCGGGCCGGCGCGGCGCTCTCGGCCCAGGTGCCGCTGGCCGCGGGCGAGAACCACTACACCCGCTTCGAGTTCGCCCGCATGATCGAGGAGCGCGCGGTGCAGATCCTCCAGCCCGACCTGTCCAAGACCGGCGGCATCACCGAGGGCATGCGCATCGCGGCCATGGCCTCGGCCTGGAGCCTGCCGGTGCATCCGCACAGCTCGGCCACCGGGCTCAACCATGCCGCGTCGATCCACTTCCTGGCGGCGCTCGACAACGGCGGCTACTTCGAGGCCTGCGTGTCGCCCTTCAACCCGCTGCGCGATCTGTTCGGCAGCACCTTCACCATCGGCGGCGACGGCTGCGTCGAACCGCTCGATGCGCCCGGCATCGGCCTGGTGGTCGACGAGTCGCTGTTCGCGCAGTACCCGGCGATCGACGGTCCGGGCTACGTGGTGCGCTTCTGAACGCGCGCAAGCTGCTGCGTCGGCCTACATGATCTGGTTGACGATGCCGCCCTCGGCGCGCATGGCCGAGCCGGTGGTGGCGCTGGCGCGCTCGCTGCACAGGTAGACCGCGGCATCGGCCACCTCGCGGGCGCTGGTGAAGCGCGACAGCAGCGAGCTGGGCCGGTACTGGCGGAAGAACTGCGTCTCGAGCTCGGCCACGCTGATGCCGGCGGCCCGGGCCCGCTCGGCGCGCAGGCGCTCGGTGTTCTCGGTGCGGGTGGGGCCCGGCAGCAGCGCGTTCACGGTCACGCCGGTGCCGGCGAGCTCGATCGCGAAGCCGCGCGAGATCGCGAGCTGCGCGGCCTTGGTCATGCCGTAGTGGATCATCTCGCGCGGGATGTTCAGCCCCGACTCGCTCGACACGAACACCACCCGGCCCCAGCCGCGTCGGACCATCGCGGGCGCGTAGTGCCGCGTGAATCGCACGCCGCTCATCACATTGGTGTCGAACATCGACTGCCATTGCGCGTCGGTGATCTCGAACGCGGCCGCACGGCCATAGACGCCGAGGTTGTTCACCAGGATGTCCGCCTCGGGCAGGGCGGCGAAGACCGCGGCGGCGCCAGCCTCGGTGGCGCAGTCGGCAGCGGTGCCGCCGGCCTCGCAGCCCGGCACGGCAGCGGCCAGCCGGGCCAGTGCGGCCTCCACGCCGGCCTGGCTGCGTCCGGTGATCCACACCCGCGCGCCCTCGGCGGCCAGCCCTTGCGCGATCGCGTAGCCGATGCCGGCGGTGGCGCCGGTGATCAGCGCGCGCCGACCTGTCAGTCCCATGTCCATCGAGATGCCTTCCCGGGGCGAGTGCCCCTCATGAATCGGTGGATGCCAGTCCGAAGCCGACGATCGCCGCGCCGAGCTTGCCGCCCTGCTCGTCGGCGAGCGCGGCCTCGCGCAGCGCCGCCATCACGGCCGCCGCGCCGGCGCGCGCGCGCAGCGCCGGCAGCAGGCCGAACAGGCGCTGATAGTTGCCCAGGCCTCGGGCGTGGGTGTCGGCGTAGCCCTTGACCAGCCGCTGGTTGCGGATGAGTTCCAGCGCCAGCGCGGGGTCGGTGTCGAGCAGGCCTTCGATGGCGGCCAGCCAGGCGTCGATCAGCGCGCGCTCGCGGCGATGGCGCAGGCTGCCGCGTCGCCAGCGGCGAAGCCGCGCCAGCAGAAAGAGGCTCAGATAGCCGCCCGCCGAGGAGGTGCGCACCACCCGGCCACGCCCCAGGAAACGGCCGAGCAGCGCGGCCAGCAGGCCACCGGCGAGCACCCGGCGGCCGAGCGCCTCGGGCAGCAGATCGGCGATCTCGTCGAGGCGGGGATGCAGGACTTCGTCGAGCACCAGCACCTGATCGGACGCGAGATTCGATGCCGCGGCCACCCGGTCGAGCCGGTCGGGCCGGGTCTTCAGATCAGCCACGCGGATGACATCCTCGTAGCTCATCCACAGGGCGAGGTGCCGGGCGAGTTCCTCGAGCAGGGCCGGTGCCGGCCGGCGCGCAAGGATGCGCTCGAGCAGCCCGAGGTACTCGGCGGCATAGGCCACGTCCTGGTACTCGGCCAGCCGGCGGATGCCGTGGATGGCGGTGGCCTGCACACCCGCGGGCAGCGCTCTCCGGATGCGCTCGGCCAGGGCAGCGAGCGCCGGTCCGACCCGCGGCAACGCGGGTTCGACGCCCGGCCGCGCCGGTTCGGTCGGGGCGGCGGCCGCGTGAGCCGCGTTGCCGGCATGAGGCGCGGTGGCGACATGAGGCGCGGCGGTGGCGGTGGCGTCGGACGCCTCGGCGGCCAGCGCCCGTACCGCGCCCTCGTGGCCGGCCTGAAAGGCCGCCAGGCTGGCCGCCACACCCACGCCGCCACGCTCGATCGCGGCGCGGAAATCGGCCAGCGCGAAGGGCAGCCGGCCGCTGGCTGCGATCGCGCCGAACAGCGCGGCGCCGATCGGTGCCTGCGAGGGCGCGCAGAGCGCGGCGAAATCGGCGAGCACGCCGGCGCGCGCCGCCGCACGACAGGCCTGCAACAGCCGCTGCGCATCGACCCGGCCATCGCCCATGGCCATCTTCTCGGTCATGGCGTACACCCGGTGGGTGGAGGCCACCAGCACCGTGCGATCGGGTGTGACCAGACCGCGCTGCACCGCGCGCGCGGCCTCCATGAGCTCGGAGGCCACGGCGTGGTCGACCGCGCCGGCGGTGGGCATCAGCGCGAGGACCGGCTCGCGCCCGGCGGCGGCAGGATGGTCGCGCGGGAAAAGCTCCAGGTAGTAGATCGTGGCGCCGGTGCGCTGCGCCACGCCGGGCACCGAGGTGGCCTGGGCGTGCCAGCCTGCATGCTCGGCGAGATCGGCCAGCCAGTCGGCGAGCACCCCGCCGCCCTCCCCGCCCATGGCAAGGATGGCGATGGTGATCGGCCGCGGCGCGGCGATCATCCGTGGATGGCGCGCAGGCGGGACTGCTCGCCGCGCGAGAGCCAGCCGGCCAGCCAGCGCCCCAGGCGGGCGCGCCAGCGCTCCAGGCGGCCAGGATGGCTGATGATGCCGGCCCGATGGAAGGACGGGCACAGCACCGCGGCGTGCGAGACCTCGCCGCAAAGGCCACAGCCCACGCAGCTCTCGAGCACGGTGGCCACCGGGTCGCGGCGCAGCGGGTCGGGATTGTCGCGCACCGACAGCGAGGGGCAGCCCGAGAGCCGGATGCAGGAGTGATCGCCGGTGCAGGTCTCGGCATCGACGCCGAATCGTTCCCGAACGGTGCGTTCGCCGGCGGCGATCCGCGCCCGCATCGCGGGTCGCTCGCGGCGCTGGCGGTTGAGCATGCACTCGCTGCTGGCCACGATCACCTTGGGGCCGGGCTCAGGGGTGGTCAGCGCCTCGCGGAAGGTGTCGCGCAGCCCGGCGACATCGTAGGTGCGGCTCACCGATCGCACCCAGGACACACCCACGCCACGCACCGCGTTCTCGATGCTGTGGCGCGTGGAGCGGATGGGATTGAGCGCGCGCGACGAGGGCAGATCCTGCCCGCCGGTGGCTGCGCTGTAGCTGTTGTCGACCACCACCAGCAGGTTGTCGGTGCGGTTGAACACCGCGTTGCCCACGCCGCTGGTCAGGCCGTTGTGCCAGAAGCCGCCATCGCCCATGAAGCTGATCGTGCGCCGCCGGGTCTGGTCGGTGTTGAGCGCCGCGGCGCCTGCCCAGCCCAGCCCGTAGCCCATGGTGGTGGCGCCGATGTCGAAGGGCGGCAGGATCGAGAAAAGATGGCAGCCGATGTCGGCGCTGACATGGTGGTGGCCGAGCTCGCGCTCGACCAGCTTGAGCGCGGTGAAGATCGGCCGCTCGGGGCAGCCGGTGCAGAACGAGGGCGGGCGGGCGTGGATGTGCGGATCAGCGTCGCGCAGCAGCCGCTCGCGCTCGGTGGTGTCGGCGCCCGGCAGGTTGGGGCTGCGATCGGCAGCCGGCGCGGCCACCACCGCCGGCAGCGCGGTGTGGGCCGCGGCGGGCAGCACCACGCCTTCGAGCAGCTGCGGCGCGCATCGGCGCAGGAAACGCACGACCGCCTTGAGCATGACCGCGCCGGTGAGCTCGCCGGCCATCGGCAGCATGTCCTTGCCGTGCACCCGCGTGGCGCTGTCGGCCTTGCGCAGGATGGTCTCGATGTTCTGCTCGATGAACGCGGGCTGGCCCTCCTCCACCAGCAGCACCGCGTGCTTGCCCGCGCAGAAGTCGAGCAGCTCGTCGTCGACCAGCGGGTAGGTCACATTGAGCACGTAGAGCGGCACCCGGGTCTCGCCCCAGGCATCGGCCAGCCCGAGCAGCTGCAGCGCGCGCACCACCGCGTTGTACATGCCGCCCTGCAGGATGATGCCGAAGGGCTGTGCCTGCGCCGCGAAGCGCTCGTTCAGGCCGTGTTCGCGGATGAAGCGCTGGGCGGCCGGCCAGCGCTGCGCGATCTTCTCCTGCTCGTGCAGGAAGCTGGCCGGCGGCAGCACGATGCGGTCGACGTCGCGGCGGGGATGCTCGATGGCGTCCTTCAGCGTGAACGAGGCGCGGCGGTTGTCGCGGGCCGTGAAGCGGCCGCGCACATGGCAGGCGCGGATGCGCAGTTCGAGCATCACCGGGGTACGGGTGGCCTCGGAGAGCTCGAAGCCCTTCTCGACCATGGCCACGATGCTCGGCAGGTTGGGCCGCGGATCGAGCAGCCAGACCTGCGACTTCATGGCGAAGGCGTGCGAACGCTCCTGCATGATGCTCGAGCCCTCGCCGTAGTCTTCGCCGACGATGAGCATGGCGCCGCCGGTGACCCCGCCCGAGGCGAGATTGGCCAGGGCATCGGCCGCCACATTGGTGCCCACGGTGCTCTTGAAGGTGACCGCGCCGCGCAGCGGGTAGTGCACCGAGGCGGCGAGGGTGGCCGCGGCGGTGGCCTCGCTGGCGCTGTGCTCGAAGTGCACGCCGAGCTCGCGCAGGATGTCGTCGGCGTCGGTGAGCACATCCATCAGGTGAGAGATGGGCGCACCCTGGTAGCCCGCCACATAGGCCACGCCGGCCTGCAGGAGCGCCTTGGTGACCGCGAGGATGCCCTCGCCGAGGAACTCCTCGCCCTCGCCGAGGCGCAGCTTGCCGACTTCGGCCCGGAATGAACGCTCGGCCATGGAACGCGCAGCGATGCCGCGGGGCGGTGAGGGGCGCGCCCGCTACTGCGAGACGAACAGGGCGCCGGCCGGCCCGGTGGCGAGATAGGTGTTCAGGCCGAAGCTGGTGGCCCCCAGCGACACCGTGGTGCCGGAGGTGGCCGCCGCCCAGGTGAGCCCGTCGGTGCTGGTGAGCACGGTGCCACCGGCGCCCACCGCGACATAGCGGCTGCCATAGCCCACTGCGCGCAACGCGCTGCCGGTACCCGAGGCTGCGGGCGCCCAGCTGAGCCCGTCGGCGCTGCCGGTGAGCGCGCCGCCATCGCCCACGGCCACCACCCGGCCGTTGCCCTGCGCCAGGGCCCGCAGCGCGGCGGTGGTGCCCGAGGACGCCGGTGCCCAGTCGGTGAGGTTGCTGCTGGTCAGCAGCGTGCCCCCCGCCCCGACCACCACGGCGCGGTCACCGTAGGCGCCCGCGGCGTAGAGCGCTGCCGTGGTGCCGGTGGCGGTGGCGATCCAGGTGCCGGCATCGGTGCTGCGCAGCAGGGTGCCGCCATCACCCACGGCGTAGTACTGCCCGAGCAGGTAGGCGATGCCGTTGAGCGACACGGCGGTGCCCGAGCCGGCGGCACTCCAGGTGACCCGGTCGGTGCTCACCAGCACGGTGCCGCCGGTGCCCACCGCCACGTAGCGAGAGCCCGCGAAGGTGATCGCCAGCAGGTTGGCGCTGGTACCCGAGGTGGCAGGCGTCCAGGTGACCGCATCGGCGCTGACCAGGATGGTGCCGGCATCGCCCACTGCCACGAATCGGGTGCCATCGAAGACCAGCGCGTTCAGGGTGACCGTGCCGGTGGCGGTGCCGGCGCTCCAGGTGCTGCCGGCCGGCCGTGGCGTGACGGCGACCGCGGCGCTGGTGGGTCCGGCCTTGGAGCCGCTGTTGGAGGCAGCCACGATGAAGGCGTACTGGGTGCCGTTGGTGAGGCCCGTGATCGCCTGCGGCGACTTGGCCAGGCGCACCGAGCGGTAGCCGTCGACCTGCATCGACCCCGGGAAGGACACGGTGTCACCCGGCGCGTAGAAGACCCAGTACTCCAGGCCGGCCTCCTGGGTGAAGCTGACCACCGCGCGGCTGTCTCCGGCGGTGACCGACACGCCGGTGGGCACGCCCGGCACCGAAGGCGAGCCGCCACAGGCCGACAGCAGCAGCGTGATCAGGACAGCGAACCAGGCGAGGGGGTTTTTCATGGGGAGAACGCTTTCGACGGGCGCCGGCAAGGGTAACAGAACCCACCCCTATAATCGGACGCTGCCCGCCAGGGCGCCCGGCCGGCGCGGGCCCGCCGCGCATCCGCAGGAGAACCGCATGCAGGAATCATCCGACCGGGCTGCGCGCCCGGCATCGCCGCGCCCGGTGGGCGTGATCGGCCTGGGGGCCATGGGCATGGGGGTGGCACGCACCCTGTTGCGCAAGGGCTTCGAGGTGCATGCCTGCGACCTGCACGAGCACGCGCGCGCCGAGATCAGCGCGGCGGGTGGCCATGCCCACGAGACGCCGGCCGCGGTCGCCGAGCGGGTATCCGCCCTCATCGTGCTGGTGGTCAACGCCCAGCAGACCGAGGCGGTGCTGTTCGGACCGCAAGGCGCGGCCGCGGCGCTGGCCGCCGGCAGCGTCGTGATCGCCTCCAGCACGGTGGCCCCGGATGTCGCCGAGCGGCTCGGCGAGCGCCTGGCCGCCATGGGCCTGCGCCTGCTCGACGCGCCGGTGTCGGGCGGCGCCGTGCGCGCGGCCAGCGGCGAGATGACGGTGATGGCCTCGGGCGCGCCCGACACCTTCGCCGCGGTGGACGATGTGCTGGGCGCGATCGCCGCCCGGGTGTACCGGCTGGGCGATGCGCCCGGCATGGGATCCAAGGTGAAGATGATCAACCAGCTGCTGGCCGGCGTGCACATCGCCGCAGCCACCGAGGCGATGGCCCTGGGCATCCGCGCCGGCATCGATGCCGGGCAGCTCTACGAGGTGATCTCCAACAGCGCCGGCGCAAGCTGGATGTTCCAGAACCGCGTGCCGCACATCCTTGCCGGCGACTACACGCCGCTGTCGGCGGTGAACATCTTCGTGAAGGACCTCGGCATCGTGCTCGACTCCGCGCGCCAGCTCACCTTTCCGCTGCCGCTCACCTCGGCTGCGCACCAGATGTATCTCGCCACCAGCGCCTGCGGCCTGGGTGGCGAGGACGACTCGGCGGTGATCAAGATGTTCCAGCGCCTGACCGACATCGCGCTGCCCGAACCGAAGGCCTGACGCCATGCTGCTTGGCTGCATCGCGGATGATTTCACCGGCGCCACCGACCTCGCCGGCATGCTGGTGCGCGGCGGCATGCGCACCCTGCTGGTGATCGGTGTGCCGGCGCCGCAGGCGCTGGCCGGTCTGCAGGCCGACGCGGTGGTGGTGGCGCTGAAGTCTCGCACCATCCCCGCCGCCGAGGCGGTGGCGCAGTCGCTCGCCGCCTGGCAGGCGCTGCGCGCGGCTGGCGCCCGGCAATGCTTCTTCAAGTACTGCTCCACCTTCGATTCCACCGATGCCGGCAACATCGGGCCGGTGACCGAGGCGCTGATGCAGGCCACCGGTGCCACCTTCACCATCGCCTGCCCGGCCTTCCCCGAGAACGGGCGCAGCATCTACCGCGGCCATCTCTTCGTGGGCGACGCCTTGCTCAGCGAGTCGGGCATGCAGAACCACCCGCTCACGCCGATGACCGATGCCAACCTGGTGCGGGTACTGCAGCGCCAGACCCGCCACCGGGTGGGCCTTGCCCGCTTCGACGCCGTGGCCGCCGGCGCCACCGCGCTGGCCGCACGGCTGCAGGCGCTGCAGGCCGAGGGCGTGGCCATTGCCATCGTCGATGCGCTCGGCAATGCCGACCTGCTCGCCATCGGTCAGGCCTGCGCCGAGCTGCCGCTGATCACGGGCGGCTCGGGCGTGGCGCTGGGCCTGCCAGCCAACTTCGTGCGGGCCGGGCAGCTGCCCGCCGACCCGGCGCTGGCCGCGGCCATGCCGGCCCTGCGCGGTCATGCCGCGGTGCTCTCGGGCAGCTGCTCCAGCGCCACCCAGGCGCAGGTGGCCGCATGGCGCGAGCAGCGTCCGGCGCTGCGCATCGACCCCCTGCGCATCGCCGCCGGCGACCCGGTGCTCGAGACCAGCCTGCAGTGGGCGCTCGCGCGGCTGCCGCAGGAGCCGGTGCTGATCTACGCCACCGCCGAGCCGGCGCAGGTTCGCGAGGTGCAGCAGGCGCTCGGCGTGGCGGCCGCCGGCCATCTGGTCGAGACCCTGATGGCCGGGCTGGCCCGCGGGCTGGTCGCCGCCGGTGTCGACCGGCCGGTGGTCGCGGGCGGCGAGACCTCCGGGGCGGTGGTCGAGGCGCTCGGCCTGAGCTGCCTGCGGGTGGGGCCGCAGATCGACCCCGGCGTGCCCTGGATGCTCGCCGAAGCCCAGCCCGGCCGCGCGCCGCTCGCGCTGGCGCTGAAGTCGGGCAACTTCGGCAGCATCGACTTCTTCGCCAAGGCCCTCGCCCAGCTGGAGGCCAGCGCGTGAGCGCGAGCCACGCTGCGCTGCGCGAGGCGCTGTGCCGCATCGGCCGGTCGCTCTTCGAGCGCGGCCTCACCCACGGCTCGACCGGCAACCTCAGCGTGCGCACCGGTGATGGATTCCTGATGTCGCCCACCGGGGTCAGTCTGGGCCAGCTCGATCCGGCCCGCCTGTCGCTGCTCGATGCGCAGGGTCGGCTGCTCGCGGGCGAGCCACCCACCAAGGAGAGCTTCCTGCACCTGGCGATCTATGCCGAGCGGCCGCGGGCCGGTGCGGTGGCGCACCTGCATTCGCACCATGCCACCGCGGTGTCGGTGCTCGCCGATGTCGATCCCGACAATGTGCTCCCGCCGATCACCGCGTACCAGGTGATGCGGGTGGGCCTGCTGCCGCTGGTGCCCTACCACGCGCCCGGCGACCTGTCGCTGGCCGAGGCGGTGCGCGCGCGCGCCGGACGCCATCACGCCATGCTGCTGGCCAATCATGGCCCGCTTGCCGCCGGGACGGACCTCGCCGCCGCCAGCGACACGGTGGAGGAGATCGAAGCCGCCGCGCGCCTGCACCTCAGCCTGCACGGCCGGGCCTGCCGCTGCCTGGACGCGGCCGAGGTGGCCGCGCTGCGGGCGCGATTCCCGGTGGCCTGCTGAGGCGCTCAGCCCGGTTTGCGCTGCGGGTAACGCCGCGAGATCTGTTCGGCCACACACACCGGGCGATCGGAGCCCTTGCGCTCGAAGGTGGCCTGCCAGGTGACCTGCGTGCCGCCATCGGGCATGGCGTCGCAGCCCAGCAGCGTGAGCCGCACCCGCACTTCGCTGCCCACGGGCACCGGCGCGGTGAAACGCACCCGGTTCAGGCCATAGTTCACGCTCATCTGCGCGTCGCGCACCGCGATGGTCCGGCCCATGAACATCGGCAGCAGCGACAGCGTGAGAAAGCCATGGGCGATGGTGCCGCCAAAGGGCCCCGAGGCCGCCCGCGCCGGATCGACATGGATCCACTGATGATCGCCGGTGGCCTGGGCGAAGAGGTCGATGCGCTCCTGGGTGACCCTCTCCCAGTCGCTCACGGCCACCTCGGTGCCCACGCAGCGGCCGAGTTCGGCCAGGGTCTGGAATTCACGAACGGGCATGGCTCTGTCTCCGGAAGGCGGCGGCGAGGGCCGCCGCAACTATCGTGGTGCGGGCTGCGGCGGGAGTCGAGGCGCCAGCCGCAGCGTCAGTCGATGCGGATGCTGGCCGGGTCGATCGCGGTGGCCGGGAACTGCGGGTTCATGCGGCCCAGCGTGCGCACCAGGATGTTCATCACCGCCCAGTCGCGGTACCACTTGTGGTTGGCCGGGATGATGTACCAGGGCGCCTGCGGGCGGTGGGTCTGCAGCATGGCCTCGCGAAAGGCCGCCATGTAGGCGTCCCAGTGGCGACGCTGCTCGATGTCGTGGGGGTCGAATTTCCAGTGGCGCTCGGGATCGTCGAGGCGGGCCTGCAGACGCCGGGCCTGCTCGTCGCGATCGATGTGCAGGAAGATCTTGACGAGCGTGGTGCCCTCGTCGACCAGCATGCGCTCGAAGCCGCGAATGTGCCGATAGCGGCGCTTCCACTGCGCACGCGGCACCAGACTGTTCACCCGCACCACCAGCACGTCCTCGTAGTGGGAGCGGTTGAAGATCGTGATCTCGCCGGCCGCCGGCACCTGGGCGTGCACCCGCCAGAGATAATCGCGGGCGAGTTCGGACACGCTCGGGCGCTCGAAGCGGGCCACCCGCACCCCCTGCGGATTCACGCCCGAGAACACCTTGCGGATCACGCCGTCCTTGCCGCCGGTGTCCATGGCCTGCAGCACCACCAGCAGCCGCTGGCGCGACTCGGCATACAGGCGTGCCTGCAACGCCACCAGCTGCGAGCGCAGGACCTCGGTCTGTTCACGGGCGCTGGCCTCCTCGCCGCGAAAGCCCGGCGTGGCGCCGGCATCGAGCGTGCCGAGGTCGAGGTTCTCGGTGACGTCCACCCAGCAGCGGCGCCGGCCGGGCGTGGATTCGCGGGTCATGGGCGCTCCTCAGGGATGGCCGCGACCAGTCTGCCACAATCGCATGATGGTGCTCCCGACCCTCCCGACTGCCGCTGCCCGTCCCTCACGCGAAGAGCGAGCCGGTGCTGCCCGGCGGCGGCGCCGGCGCGCAGGCCGATTCGATGGCAAGCAGGCTCGCCTTGGTGCGCAGCCCGCCCGGTGCCGAGAAGCCCCCCGCCCGACCGCCCGCCGCCAGCACACGGTGGCAGGGCACCACGATCACGAAAGGATTCGCGCCCAGCGCCTGGCCCACCGCGCGCGCCGCGCCGGGTACGCCCAGCCGCTGCGCGAGTTCACCGTAGGTGAGCGTGGTGCCCGGTGCGATCTCGCGCGCAAGCCGGTAGACCTGCCGATGGAAGGCCGGGATGCGGGCCATGTCGAGCGGTACCTCACGCAGGTGGCGGGGCTCGCCGTGCAGCAGCGCGACGATGCCCTGGATGGCGGCGCCGACCACCGCCGGCGGCGCATCATCGGACACGCAGGAGAGCGGCGGCAGGCCGCGGCCAAGCCGTGCCAGGGTGGCGGCATCATCGCCATCGGGCAACTGCACCGCGAGCACGCCCGCCCTGCCCCAGGCAATCGCGCAGCGGCCCAGGGCGGTGTCGAACAGGCAGGCCCGGGGCGACGCGCAACCCGGGTGGCTGGTAGCCCGCTGCCCGCGATCCTCACGGTTCATGCCCTCACCTCATGGGTGACATTCAGGAGACCCTCATGGTAAGTCGACGACGCCTGATCCTCGGCGGCACCGCCGCCGCCGGCGCCCTCGTGATCGGCTGGATGGCCCTGCCGCCCCGCCAGCGCCTGACCGGCGCGCGCCCGCTCCCGGTGAATCCCGGGGAGTCGGCGCTCAACGGCTGGGTGAAGGTGGGTACCGACGACCGCGTGACGGTGATGATCGCGCGGGTGGAGATGGGTCAGGGCGTGAACACGGCGCTGGCCATGCTGCTGGCCGACGAGCTCGATGCGCGCTGGGATCAGGTCCGCACCGAGGCCGCACCGATCGACGACCTCTACAACAACATCGCCACCATCGTCGACGGCCTGCCCTTCCATCCCGATGACCGTGGCTGGCTGCGGGGGGTGGTCGACCATGTCACCGCCCGCAGCATGCGCGAGATCGGCCTGATGGCCACCGGCGGCTCCTCCAGCATCAAGGATCTCTGGCTGCCGATGCGCGAGGCCGGGGCCAGCGCCCGCGCGATGCTGGTGGCCGCAGCCGCGGCCCGGTGGGGTGTACCCGCCGCCGAATGCGTGACGGCCGAGGGACGGGTGAGTCATCCCGCCGGGCACAGCGCGCGCTTCGGTGAGCTCGCCGCTGCGGCGGCCACCCAGCCACTGCCGGCGCGCCCGCCGCTGAAGCCGGCCGGCCAGCACCGATTCATCGGCCGCCCGGTGCCGCGCAACGACACCGCGGCCAAGCTGGTCGGGGGCCATGCCTTCGGCATCGACCAGCGCCCACCGGGGCTGCGTCATGCCCGGGTAATGATGTGTCCCACTCTGGGCGGCGCGGTGGGCAGCCTGAAGGCCGAGGCGGCCCTGGCGTTGCCGGGTGTGCGGGCGGCCTTCGCCGTGCCGGGCCGTCATGGCGCGAGCGGCGCGGTGGCGGTGATCGCCGACACCGGCTGGCAGGCCCAGAGCGCGCTGGAGGCGGTGCAGGTCACCTGGGCGCCCGGCCCCGCGGCGGGCTTTTCCAGCGAGGCCTTCATGGGCACGCTGATCGAGGCCACCCGTGCCGACGATGCCGGCTTCGCCTACCTGCGCCGCGGCGACCCGGCCGACGCGCTGGCCGGTGCGGCGCGCGTGATCGAGGCCACCTACCAGGCGCCCTATCTGGCCCATGCTGCACTCGAACCGCTGAACTGCACGGTGCGCTGCGAGGCCGACGCCGCCGAGGTCTGGGTGGGCACCCAGGTGCCCGACCTTGCCCGCATGGCGGTGGCCAGGGTGCTGGATCTGCCCCGCGAGCGCGTGCGGATGAACATGCTGCCGATCGGCGGGGCCTTCGGGCGGCGTCTGGAGATCGACTTCATCGCGCAGGCGGCCGAGATCGCGCGCCAGATGCCGGGCGTGCCGGTGCAGACGGTCTGGTCGCGCGAGGAGGACACCACCCACGACTGCTATCGCCCGGCCTGCGTCGCCCGGCTGAAGGCCGGCCTGGCGGCCGATGGCTCGCTGCGGGCCTGGCTGAGCGTCTCGGCCGGTCAGGCCGTGGTGCCGCAGGCGCTGCACCGCTACTTCGGATGGCGTGTGCCCGGACCCGACAAGACCACCGCCGAGGGCGGTTTCGACCAGCCCTATGAATGGCCCCACGCGCGGGTGGCGCACCAGGTGGTCGATGCGCCGGTGCCG
>CAIZPE010000208.1 GCA_903934795.1 uncultured bacterium
GCCTGTAACAGGTGGCCGCAGCGAACATGTCGCCTTTTTCATGTCGCTGAAACCGTCGTTCGACGACACATCTGATTGACTTGTCATTCGCAGCGACATATGCTCAAAACGTGTCGACGAAAATGGCTTCTTGCATCACGATGAGTTCGGATTCCGATTGGCGCCCCGAGCTGCCGTACAACCAGCTTCCCACGCTGCCGCCTGCCTTCGATCTTGAAAGCCGCACCGTGCTCAAGGCCTGCATCGAAGCCCGGGCCGCCTTGGCGGAGCTGAAGCAGGCCGCCGAGCTGATCCCCAACCAGACGATGCTCATCAATACGATCCCGCTGCTCGAGGCCAAGGACAGCTCGGAGATCGAGAACATCGTCACCACCACGGACCGGCTGTTCCAGTACGCCCACGGCCCCGCAGGTGCGCACTCCGCTGACGCCGCGACGAAGGAAGCGCTGCGCTACCGCACCGCCTTGCATCGCGGCTTTCTGTCGCTCAAGGAGCGGCCGCTGTGCACCGTCACCGCCGTGGAGGTGTGCCGCACCCTGAAAGGCGCGGACATGGACATCCGGCGCACGCCGGGCACGCAGCTGATCAAGGACCGCACGGGCGAGGTGATCTACACGCCGCCGCAGGGCGAGTCGCATCTGCGTAACCTGCTGGCCAACTGGGAGCGCTTCCTGCATGAGCAGACCGATCTGGACCCGCTGGTCCGCATGGCCGTGGGTCATTACCAGTTCGAAGCTATCCATCCCTTTACCGATGGCAACGGGCGGACCGGTCGCGTCATCAACATCCTCTATCTGATCCAGGAAGGGCTGTTGGGGCTGCCAATCCTGTACTTGAGCCGGCATGTCATTGCCCGCAAGGCCGACTACTACGGCCTGCTGCTGGGCGTGACACGGGACCGCGCCTGGGAGCCATGGCTGCTGTTCATGTTGCAGGCCGTGGCCGAGACCTCGAGGTGGACCACCTCCAAGATCACCGCCATCCGCAAGCTCTCGGACCACACGGCCGAGCACGTTCGCACCCGGCTGCCCAAGATCTACACCCGGGAACTGGTCGATGTGATCTTCGAGCAGCCGTACTGCCGCATCGGCAACCTGGTGGAAAAGGGCATTGCCCAGCGTCAGGCCGCATCCCGCTACCTGCACGACCTCGTCGACTTGGGTGTGCTGCGCAAGATGGCCTTCGGGAAGGAAAAACTCTTCATCCATCCCCGGCTGCTGGAACTGCTCGTGCAGGACAGCAACGAGATCCAAGCCTACGCGTGAGTGAGCCGCAGGTGCACCCGCCCTCCCGCTTCGACCCGATAGACCTCGACAGTGTTGCGTTGGACGCGCAAATCGCCCGGAAACCCGCGCCAATGCTGGACCTCATCAAAGTGGCGGTAGTCCTGACGGTACAAGCCGGCCTTCGCGCGGCCAGGCCCAGTCTTTCCGAGGGATTGCCGGCTCCATTGGTGTTTGAGTGGGAATGATTCGCACCGGTTGCAGATCCGAGTCATGCCATTCGCGGCAATCGCGAACCCGGCGATCTGTTCGAGGCTGGCGCGTGCTTGCGCCCAGCCAGGGTCTGGCCCGGCCGCCGATGAAGCGCGCCGGACCTACAGCCCCTTCAGCCAGGCCACCAGCAACGGGTTCACCGCATCTGGCGACTCCTGCTGCGTCCAGTGGCCGATGCCAGGCAGCAGATGCGCGCCGCGCAGGCCTGGCAGATGCGGCCTCATGCGGGCGACCATGTCCACGCCCGGCAGCATCTTCAGCACCAGGTCGCGATCACCGCCGATGAACAGCGACGGTTGGGCGATGACGCGATCCTTCAGGGTCTGTTGCCAGGCAAAGTCGCGCCGGTGATTACGGTAGCGGTTGAGCGGGCCGCGAAAGCCGCTGGCCTGGAACTCGGCCACGAAGAAGTCCTCGTCAGCGCGGCTCAACCACGCAGGGAAGGGCTCCGGGTCGATCAGACCATCGAGCAGGCGTGCGCCATGCGGCTTGGCGGGCCAGCTGCCATCGGGCGCATCGCCGCTGATCGCGTAGTAGAAGCGCCGCAGGGACGATCGGGGGTCCGCCTCCAGTTCGGCCTCGGCCACGCCTTCGTCCTGGAAGTACACCTGGTAGAAGAAGCGGCCCTTGGCGGTGTAGGCGGCCTGCACGGCGTCCAGGAAGCACACCGAGGGCACGCCGGTCCAGGGCACCGACAGTCCGGCCACAGCGCGCACGCGCTCCGGGTGGGCGAGGGCGGTGTTCCATACAATCGGCGCGCCCCAGTCGTGGCCGATCAGCACGCCCGTGCCATCGGGTGACAGTGCCTCTATGGCGCCGGCGATATCGGCGGTGATCTCTTCCAGGCTGTAATCGGCGACGGCCGGGGGTTTGTCGGATCCGCCATAGCCACGGACATCGATCGCACAAGCGGTGAATCCGGCCTGCGCAATCGGGCCGAGCTGGTGGCGCCAGCTGTACCAGCTTTCCGGGAAGCCATGAACCATCAGCACGAGCGGACCCTCGCCGGCGACCGCGGCGCGCAGCCGGATGCCGTTGGCGGTGAAGTGGATCAGGCGTGGCGTCATGCCGAGGCTCCTGCGGCGAGGCGGATTGGGAGGGGCGAGTCTACGCCGCACGATCAGGATGGCTCGGGTTCCGGGCGGCAAGTCCGAGACGGCGGTTTTGCATGAAATTCGCGATTCATTATATGATCAATTAATGATATTGATGGGGTGCATGGTCAAGCGGCATCCCGGCGAAAGGAGCATCGTGCCCTCGCATCGCGTTGAACCTGGCCGCCTGATCAAGGCCCCCGAGAACTTCCTGGACCCCCAAGGGGTGCGCGCCGTGATGCATGAGGCCCGGACAGGCCGGCGCGATTTCATACGGTCGGCGTTTGCCGCCGCCGTGGCCGGCGCCGGTACCGGGGCGCTTCGGGCGCAGTCCAATCCCGTGCCCACCGAGGGCGGGGATCCCAACATCCTGAACCTGCCGGCACACACCGCAGGACTCGGTCAACCGGTGGCCACCGACGGGTATGGCAAGCCCTCGCGCTACGAGGTCAATGTCCAGCGCCGGCAGAGCCCCGGCCTGACCCAGACTGCACAGGCCTCGGTCTCATTCGCGCCGCTGCAGAGCCTGTTCGGCATCGTCACGCCAAGCGGGCTGCACTTCGAGCGCCATCATCAGGGTTGGTGGGATGTCGATCCCTCCCGGCACCGTCTGATGATCAACGGGTCGGATCCCGGTCTCGTGAACACGCCCAAGGTCTTCACCATGGACGAGATCATGCGTCTGCCTTCGGTGAGCCGCTTCCACTTCATCGAGTGCGGCGCCAACACCGGCATGGAGTGGGGCAATGTCGCGGTGCCCACCTGCCAGTACAGCCACGGCATGCTCAGCTGCAGCGAGTTCACCGGGGTGCCGCTCAAGACCCTGCTCGATCTCTGCGGTGCCGACGCGCGTCGCGGCCGCTTCGTGCTTGCCGAAGGCGCCGATGGCTCCTCGATGACCCGCACCATCCCGATGGAGCTGATCGAGAGCGGCGAGGTCCTGGTCGCCTACGGCCAGAACGGGGAGATGCTCAGGCCCGAGAATGGCTATCCGCTGCGCCTCGTGGTGCCCGGCGTCCAGGGCGTGAGCTGGGTCAAGTACCTGCGCCGCATCGAGGTCGGCGACCAGCCCTACGGCGCAAAGGACGAGGTGTTGCACTATGTCGACCTCATGCCCGACGGCAGGCACCGGCAGTACACCAGCATTCAGGAGTGCAAGAGCGTGGTGACCACGCCCTCGGGCGGCCAGGTGCTGCTCGACCGGGGTTACTACCAGATCACGGGTCTGGCCTGGTCCGGGCGCGGCAAGGTCAGGCGTGTGGATGTGTCGGTCGATGGCGGGGCCAACTGGCGCACGGCGCGGCTGCAGACCCCGGTGCTGACCAAGTGCCTCACCCGCTTCAGTCTCGACTGGGTCTGGGATGGCCGTCCGGCGATCATCCAGAGCCGGGCCATCGACGACACCGGCTATGTCCAGCCCACCTATCGGCAGCTGCGCGCGGTTCGCGGCTCGCGCTCGATCTATCACAACAACAGCATCCAGACCTGGCTGGTTCAGGAGAGCGGCGAGGTGAAGAATGTCCAGCTCTCCTGAGCGCGCGTGCATGGGCCTCAGGGGGCCTGTCATCATCCTGGGCGTCGTCGCGCTTGCCCTGGGCGTGTCGGCCGCGGCCGCCCAGCCCTCGGCCGGATACCCCGGGATCGGCCGCCCGGCCAGCCCCAAGGAGATCGCCGCCTGGGACATCGACGTCCGGCCCGACTTCAAGGGTTTGCCGCGCGGCAGCGGCAGCGTTGCGCAGGGCATGGACGTCTGGGAGGCCAAGTGCGCTTCCTGCCACGGTGTTTTTGGCGAGAGCAACGAGGTGTTCGCACCGATCGTGGGCGGCACCACCCGGGACGACATCCGCACGGGGCGCGTCAAGCGGCTGACCGATGAGTCTTTCCCCGGACGCACCACCATGATGAAGCTCTCGAGCGTGGCCACGCTGTGGGACTACATCAGCCGTGCCATGCCCTGGAACTCGCCCAAGTCGCTCAAGCCCGACGAGATCTACGCGGTGGTGGCCTATCTGCTGAATCTTGCCGAGGTGGTGCCTGAGAGCTTCACGCTCTCCGATGCGAACATCGGCGAGGTGCAGCAGCGACTGCCCAACCGCGACGGTATGCGCACCGATCACGGCCTGTGGCCCGGTCGCACGCTCGGCAATGGCGGACGACCCGATGTGAGGGCGGTGGCCTGCATGAGCAACTGCGTCACCGAGCCGAAGGTCGCTTCCCTGCTGCCCGATCACGCGCGCAATGCGCATGGCAATCTCGCCGAGCAGAACCGGATGGTCGGCGCCCAGCATGGTGCCGATACCACCCGGCCCGGCAGTGGCGCACCGGTACGCGCTGCGTCTGCCGCCGCTGGGCCTGCGAATGCCAGCGCGGCCGCGGGTGCTGCGGGTGCTGCGGGTGCCGCAGCCCTGGCACTCTTCAACCGCCACAACTGCAGCGCCTGCCACGGCATCGATCGCAAGCTGGTCGGGCCGGCGATGCAGGAGGTCGCGCGCCGCCATGCGGCTCGCGCAGACAAGGTCGAGTATCTCGGCGCTAAAATCCTGGGCGGTGCGGCAGGTGGCTGGGGTGCCATCCCCATGCCTGCGCAGAACATCCCGAAGGCCGATGCCGACGCGCTTGCGCGCTGGGTGGCTGCGGGGGCGGCGCGATGAGCGCGCGTGGCTGCCCGAGCGTCCGGTCCCGTACGACGGATTCACATTCCCTGTTCAAGGAGATTCCCATGCACACCACCCGACGCGCGGTTCTCGCGCAAGGCGCGGCCCTGGTCGGCCTGATGGCCGCGACCGGCTTGCTGCCTTCCGCAGCCCAGGCCGCCTGGACGCAGGCCGCCTTCGAGGCCAAGAACCTGGCCGATGCCGTCAAGGCGCTGGGCGGCGGCGCGCCCACCGAGAGCAAGGACATCACGCTCACCGGCCCTGACATCGCCGAGAACGGTGCGGTGGTGCCGGTGGGATGCTCCACCAACCTGCCAGGCGTGCGGCGCATGGCCATCCTGGTCGAGAAGAACCCCAGCGTGCTGGCCGCGGTGTTCGACGTCACCGACGCGGTCGATGCCAGCTTCACCACACGCGTCAAGATGGGCCAGTCATCCAATGTGTATGCGGTGGCCATGATGGCCGACGGCCGTGTGCTCTATGGCGTCAAGGAAATCAAGGTCACCCTCGGCGGCTGCGGCGGCTGATCCGGGCAATCCACAGGAGAAACGAACATGTCCGATCCGATGCGCATTCGCGCCCAGATGGCCGGCGACAAGGCCACGGTGCGCGTGCTGATGAGCCATGAGATGGAGACCGGTCTTCGCAAGGACTCCGCGGGCAAGACCATTCCTGCCTGGTTCATCCAGGAGGTGAGCGCCACCCTCAACGGCAAGCCGGTCATGCGTGCCGAGTGGGGTCCCTCGGTGTCGAAGAACCCCTTTCTGCAGTTCAGCGTCAAGGGCGCCAAGGCGGGCGACAAGATCGCCATCACCTGGACCGACAACAAGGGCGGCAAGCGCACCGACGAGGCCACCGTCACCTGAACCAACAAGCCGGGTGCACCGACAAGGTCCGGCCCGTGAGCCGGCCGCGGGCTCCGGCGATTCCCAACCGGGGGGACACATGATCAGCATCGCATTCGCGGTCCTTGCCACGCTGCTTTCGGCCGCGGCATGGTCGCAGGGCAAATCGGCCGCCGATGGCATCGCCGAATACCGCAAACTGCTGGAGGACGGCAACCCCGCCGAACTCTTCGAGGCCAAGGGCGAGGATCTCTGGTCGCGAAAGCGCGGCCCCAGGAACGCCTCGCTCGAAGCCTGTGATCTCGGCAAGGGTCCGGGAGTGGTCAAGGGCGCGTTCGTCGAGCTCCCGCGATTTTTCGCCGACACCGGCAGGGTCATGGACCTCGAGACCCGGCTGGTGCACTGCATGCAGTCGCTGCAGGGCTTCGACGCTGCTGCCATCGCGGCCACGCCCTTCGGCCGCGGCGAGATGGCCAACGTCACCGCGCTTGCCACCTGGGTCGCTTCGGCGTCCCGCGGCCTGCGATTCAATCTTTCGCAGGCCCATCCCGAGGAGCGCCGCAGCTACGAGATCGGCAAGCGGACGTTCTTCTTCCGGGCCGGCACCCATGATTTCGCCTGCGCCACCTGCCACGCCACCGACGGCAAGCGCATTCGCCTGCAGGACCTGCCCAACCTCACCAGGAATCCCGGCGACGGGGTGGGCTTTGCAGCCTGGCCGGCCTACCGGGTGAGCAACGGCGAGATGTGGGGCATGCAGCTGCGTCTCAATGACTGCTATCGCCAGCAGCGCTTCCCGTATCCGGGTTTCGGCTCGGAAGTCACCGTGGCCCTGGCCACCTACATGGGCGTCAACGCCCGGGGCGCGCAGTCGATCGCCCCGGCGATCAAGCGCTGAACCCGGGGAGTGCCCATGCCATCCGCAAGCATCAGACTTACCGCCGTTGCCGTCGTCGCACTCCTCGCCGGCTGCGGACTCGTCGCGCCGTCCCCGTCGGAGCTCGACGCGCAGGCCGCCGCCGTCATCAACGCCTCGTTCCGCACGCAGGGCATCGCCAGCGTCGACCGCCTTCGCCAGGACCTTGCCCAGAGCGCCTGCTCAGGCGCTCAGCCCCCCGACGACGATACCGCCCAGCGCATCCGTGACCAGGCCCTGCAGAGCATTCGCTGGCCCGCAGGCGGCCAGTACTTCGGCGACTGGGCACAGGGCGAGCGCATCGCGCAAAGTGGCCGCGGCATGACCTGGACCGATGCCTCTTCCGATCCCGCCAGCAACGGCGGCAACTGCTACAACTGCCACCAGATCGATCAGAAGGAGCTCTCCCACGGCACCCTCGGCCCGTCGCTCTGGAACTACGGCAAGGACCGGGGCATCAGCGATCTGCAGGCGCCCACCGCCGCCCCGATCATCCAGTACACCTGGGGCAAGCTCTGGAACAGCCATGCCTACCTGGCCTGCTCCAACATGCCGCGCTTCGGACAGCAGAAGCTCCTCAGCGAAGAGCAGATCCGGCACCTGATGTCGCTGCTGCTCGACCCGCGTTCCCCGGTCAATCGTTGAGCCATCCGCCATGAATCTCGGCCGCCGCGAGTATCTCCAGGTGCTGGGTGCCGCGGCTGTCGCCGGCATGGCGCTCGGCCGTCACGAGCAGACCGATGCCGCGCAGGCCGAGTCGGCGCTCTACGACCTGCCGCCCCTGGGCCGGGGGCCCGGCTTCGTCAGCCTCCTGCACATGACCGACTGCCACGCGCAGTTGCTGCCCATCCACTTCCGCGAGCCCAGCGTCAATCTCGGCGTGGGCTCCATGCATGGGCAGATGCCGCATCTGGTCGGCGAGCACCTGCTGCGCGCGGCGGGCATTCCTGCGGGCACCGCGCTTGCGCACGCCTACACCAGCATCGACTTCGAGCGCGCCGCCCGCCGGTTCGGCAAGGTTGGCGGATTTGCCCATCTCGCCACCCTGGTGCGTCGCCTGAAGGCCGCGCGCCCCGGTGCGCTGCTGCTCGATGGCGGTGACACCTGGCAGGGCTCGGCCACCGCCCTCTGGACCCAGGCTCAGGACATGGTCGATGCCTGCAAGGCGCTGGGTGTGGACATC
Organism: uncultured bacterium; assembly: GCA_903934795.1. Taxonomy (GTDB): domain Bacteria; phylum Pseudomonadota; class Gammaproteobacteria; order Burkholderiales; family Burkholderiaceae_E; genus Quisquiliibacterium. The sequence continues at coordinate 8,189 of CAIZPE010000208.1, forward strand.
ATGACCGGGCACTGGGAGTTCACCTACGGCATGAAGCGGGTCACCGAGATCGTCGAGCGGGACTTCAAGGGGCGCATCGATTTCGTCGCCCAGAATGTGAAGACCGCCGACTTCGGCGATCCGGTTTTTCCACCCTACGTGATCCGCGAGATCAACGGGACACCCGTGGCGATCGTCGGGCAGGCCTTCCCCTACACCCCGATCGCCAACCCGCGCTACATGGTTGCCGACTGGGCCTTCGGCATCCGCGACGACGACATGCAGAAGGCGGTCGACGAGGCCCGCGGCATTGGGGCGCAGGTGGTCGCCGTGCTGTCGCACAACGGCATGGATGTCGATCTGAAGATGGCCAGCCGGGTACGCGGCATCGATGTCATCCTGGGGGGGCATACCCATGACGGCGTGCCGGTGGCGGTGCCGGTCCGCAATGCCGGGGGCATCACGCTGGTCACCAACTCGGGCAGCAACGGCAAGTTCCTCGGTGTCATGGACCTGGAAGTCCGTGGCGGTCGCGTGGCATCCCACCGCTGGCGGCTGCTGCCGGTGTTCGCCAATGTGCTTGCGCCCGATCCCGACATGGCGGCCCTGGTGGCTCGCGTGCGCGCGCCGTTCGAGAGCCGGTTGCGCGAGACGCTTGCCGTGTCCGATGGGCTGCTCTATCGGCGCGGCAACTTCAATGGCAGCTGGGACCAGCTGGTGTGCGATGCCCTCATGGACACGCAGGGCGCCGAGATCGCCTTCAGCCCCGGCTTTCGGTGGGGCACCTCGCTGCTGCCAGGTCAGGCCATCACCCGTGAGCTGATGATGGACCAGCTCGCGATCACCTATCCTCATGCCACGGTCACGCCCATGACGGGCGAGACCATCCGCACCGTGCTCGAGGATGTCGCCGACAATCTTTTCAATCCCGACCCCTACTATCAGCAGGGCGGGGACATGGTCCGGGTCGGTGGCCTGACCTACACGCTGGATCCCGCCGCGCGCATGGGGGCGCGCATCTCCGACATGCGCCTGGGGGGGCGTCCGATCGAGGCCGGCAAGACCTACCGGGTGGCCGGGTGGGCGCCAGTCTCCGAGGAAGCGGCCGGCGCCGGCCTCAAGCCGGTGTGGGATCTGGTCGAAAGCTGGCTCAAGGCGCAGCCGGGCGGGCGGGTCGCACCGCGACGCATCAACACGCCACGCTTGCTGTCGGTCGGTGGCAATCCCGGGCTCGGGGGTTGAGAGCATGCGCGCTGCGCATGGCGGGCTCCTGGCGGCCGCGTTCGGCGTGGTCCCGCCCGTCGTCAACCGCCGCTGTTCGAGCAGGCCAAGCGCATGAACGCCTGCAACACCTGCCTGCCGAAGGAGCAGGCCCGATCGAGGCCCGGTGGGTGCGCGTGTGCGCCGGGCGGCCCGGCCGAGGCCCGCCGGCGACTCACCCTGGGCCTCGCCGCCGCTGCGCTGTTGGTACCGGCTTTGCCGCGTGTCGGGCACTCGGCGCCGGCGCAGCCTGGTGAACCGGTCAGCTGGCCCACGGTGAGCCTGCTCGACGGCGAGCGCTGGGGGCCGGGCCAGGCGGCAGGGCGTGCAATGGTGGTGGTGTTCTGGTCGACCACCTGCCCATTCTGCCTGCGCCACAATGCGCACATCGAGAAACTGCGGCGGGCAGCAGCGGGCAGGGCCCTCGGCATCCTCACGGTGTGTCGTGATCGCGATCCTGCCGTCGTGGCGGCCTACCTTTCGCGGCATGGCTATGGCTTTCCGGTCACCCTCGAGCATGCCGCGATGGCGGCAGCCTTGTCGGCGCGCAAGGTGATTCCGCTGTCAGTGCTGGTCGACCGGTCGGGTCGCCTGCAGCAGGTGATTGCCGGCGAAATGTTCGAGGAAGATGTCATGCAGTGGCTGCAGCTTGCCTGAGCCATCCCGTCCGAGCTGACGCCGCGGAGAACCTGATGCCCCTGTCCCCCTTCCGCTTGCTGATCCCCGGCCTGTTCGTCCTTGCCGGCACCTGTGCCGCGCAGGGTCAGGTGCCGGACATCTTCCGGGATGCCGATCTGCCGCTTGGCGAGAAGCTCCTGCGCGAGCACCAGTGCGGTGCCTGCCATGTCCGAACGGTGGGCGGTGACGGGTCGGCCATCTACCGGCCTGCCGGAAGGATCAACACCCCCGGCGCGCTGCGCGGCATGGTCGACATGTGCAGCACCGAGCTCAAGCTCGGCCTGTTTCCGGAGGAAAGCACGGCGGTAGCCGCCGTGCTCAATCGCGATCACTACCGGTTCGGTCTCGGTCCGCGTGCCGGCGCGAAGCGTTGAGGGTGATGCCGATGGACCCCCTGTCCGCACCCATGCCTGCCGCCGATGCGGTGGACTCCGAGGCCGTCTTCCGTTCGGCTGCCGAGCTCTTCGGCCTGCTCGCCACGCCCATCCGGCTGCGAATCATCAGTGCGCTCTGCCAGGGCGAGAAGAATGTCTCGCAGCTGCTCGGCGAGATCGACACCACCCAGCCCAACATGAGCCAGCATCTCGGTACGCTCTATCGGGCAGGTGTGCTGGACCGGCGGCGCGATGCCACGCAGATCTTCTACCGTATCCGCAACCAGAGCGCCGCCGAGATCTGTCGCTCGGTGTGCCTCCAGTACGCAACCGACACCGCCAGCGACACACGCCCCGGAGAGTCTCCATGATCGCCGCGCTGCTGCCGCTTCTGGTCGTTCTCACGGGCCTGATGCCTCCACCGCAGGCCAGGGCGGCGGCTGGCGAAGCCTTCGAGATCCGTCAGCTGCGCTGCGAGGCCGCAACCTGTTCGACTGCCGAGGGCATCATGGCGGGGCTGACCACCATCGAGATTCAGGGCTCGCTGCGAGCCTACCGCGAGCAGGGCCTGCGTCTGGTGGTCGAGCGCGAGGGCGCGGGTGCGCCCGTCTTCGAGCGCCGGGTGGGCGTCTTTGCCAACGGCGAGTTCCGCGCCTCGTTGCCCGCGCATCTCTGGCCAGATGGCAGTTACCGTTTTCAGGTGCTCAATGCCAGCCCCGATGGCACGCCGGTGGCGAGCGGACGGTTCACACGAACCACGGCGGCCAGGTCACCGGCGGCGCGGGCCGGGGCGCTCGCCTCGGCCGACCTGGTGGGCGAATGGCGCGGCATCAATGGCACCGCGGGCGTGCTGCTCATCTCGGCCGACGGCAGCTACCGTTTCAACGGTGAGGCGGCCCGTTACCGCATCGAGGGCGATGAAGTGATCTTCGGCGGTCCGCTCGCGCCCTGGAACGATGGGCGCGCCCGGCTGCGCAGCGGCGTGATCGAGTTCTACTGGAAGAACCGGGAAGGCTTCCAGAACTGGTTCACGTTCGGCCGGGTGCGCTGACGCCTGGCAGCGGCGCCGCCAGTTCATCCAGGCTGCGGCCCTGCTGTTGGAGCCATGCCTGCAGCAGCGGCAGCAGCGGCCCGAGCCGCTCGTCGATGGCCTCGCGCACGGTATCCACGAACACCTGGGTCGAGCGTTCGATCTCGATGTTGACGGCATCGCCCTCGCGTTTCTCGCCGAAGGTGGTCATGCGCAGCGTCTCGGGAATCAGCCAGACCTCGAACCAGCCCGCGCCCCCCGGTTCGCGACCGGTCTCGGCAACGGTGAGGCTGGCGCCATCGACGGCGATGTAGCCCTTGGCGAACACATAGCGCATCCAGGGCGCGGGCACCGAAAAACGCAGCACGCAGTTGTTCTCTGGCCGACGGATCTGGCCGATGCGGGCCATGAAGTCGATGTGGCCTGAGAGGGGATGGCCGCCGATCTCGGCGCCATCGCGCGCGGCCCGCTCGGCGTTGACCAGGCTGCCTTCGCGCAGGCCGGCCAGGGTGGTGAGCCCCAGGCTCTGCTGCATGACATCGAAGCGCGCCGCGTCGCCCGGCAGCACCTCGGTGACGGTCAGGCAGGTGCCGTCGATGGCGACGCTCGCGCCCACGGCGAGTTCATGGGCGAAACCGCCCGGGAACTGGAGCAGGAAGCTGCGCAGGCCGGGGCGGTCGGTAAGCTGCGCGACGCGGGCAAGGCCCTGGACGATACCGGTGAACATGGCTGAGATCCGCGAAGGCGGCCCAGGGGAAACGGGGCCATCGTGGCGAGCTTAACAGGATGGCCTCGGGCATGATGCATGGGCTCGATGCTTCAGCCCGGGCGGGTTCCGACCATGCGCAGGGCGCCGCGCCGGGCTCGCTCCATGCGCGATTGGCCGCCACGCGCTTGGGCTAAACTCCGGCCTTTGCCGGGCGGTCTGTCGACCCGGCGCCGTCAGCCAGGAGACCCCACGATGTTCCCCTCCGCCTCGTTGCCGGTGCGCGCCCGCGCGCTGGCCTGCCTGCTCGCCGCGGCCCTCGCTCTCGTTGCCGCGCCCATGGCTCAGGCCGCCGACAAGATCAAGGTCGGTCTTGTCAGCACCCTCTCGGGGCCCTCGGCCGGCCTGGGCGTGGACATCCGCGACGGGTTCATGCTTGCGCTCAAGCTTTCGGGCGGCAAGCTCGGCGGCCTGCCCGCCGAGGTGCTGATCGGTGACGACCAGTTCAAGCCCGATGTCGCCCGTCAGCTCTTCGAGAAGAACATCAAGCGCGACAAGGTCGACTTCATGACCGGGGTGGTGTTCTCCAACATCATGCTGGCCGCGGTGCCCGAGGCCTTCAGCAGCCGCACCTTCTACATCAGCCCGAACGCCGCGCCCTCGCCGCTGGCCGGCAAGGACTGCAATCCCTGGTTCTTCGCGGTGTCCTGGCCCAACGACGCCTACCACGAGGCGGCCGGCCAGCACGCCACGCGCAAGGGCTACAAGAACGCCTACCTGCTGGCACCCAACTACCAGGCGGGCAAGGATTCGCTGGCAGGCTTCAAGCGGCACTTCAAGGGCAGCATCACCGCCGAGGTCTACACCAAGCTCGGCCAGCTCGACTACGCGGCCGAACTCGCCGAGATCCGCGCCGCCAAGCCGGAAGTGCTCTACGTCTTCCTGCCGGGCGGCATGGGCATCAACTTCATCAAGCAATTCGTGGCCGCTGGCCTCTCGCGCGATACCACGCTGCTGGTGCCGGGCTTTGGCTCCGACCAGGACATCATCCGCCCGGTGGGTGACTCGATGCTCGGCCTTTTCGATGCCGCGCACTGGGCGCTCGACCTCGACAATGCCGCCAATCGCCGCTTCGTCGCCGAGTTCGAGAAGGAGTACAAGCGCCTTCCCTCGGTGTTCGCCTCGCAGGGCTATGACGCCGCGCTGCTGATCGACGCCGCGGTCCGCGATGTCAAGGGCAAGGTCGAGGACAAGGATGCGGTTCGCAAGGCGCTGCGCGCCGCGCGTTTCGCCTCGGTGCGGGGCGAGTTCAAGTTCAACACCAACCACTACCCGATCCAGAACTACTACCTGCGGGTGGTGGGCAAGGACAACCAGGGGCGCCTCGTGAACAAGTCGCTGGGCGAACCGATCTTCCGTCAGCACGGTGACGCCTACGTGCAGGACTGCAAGATGCCCTGAGGGCAGGGCGCCATGTCCGCCCTGCTGATCATCGAGCAGGCCCTCAATGGCCTGCAGTTCGGCCTGATGCTGTTCCTGCTGGCTGCCGGGCTCACCCTGGTGTTCGGCATCATGGACATGATCAACCTCGCCCATGGCTCGCTGTACATGGTCGGGGCCTTCATGGCAGCGTGGCTGGTGGAACTCACCGGTTCATTCCTGGCTGGCGTGCTGCTCGCGGTACCGGCCACCGCGGTGGTGGGCATGATCATCGAGTCCACCCTGCTGCGCAGCCTGTATGCCCGCGATCACCTCTCGCAGGTGCTGGCCACCTTTGCCCTGATCCTCATCCTCAACGAGTCGGTGCGCATGATCTGGGGCTCGGATCTGCCGCTGTCGGCGCCGCCCGCACTCGCCGGCCCGGTCGAGATCCTGCCGGGCCTGCCGTACCCCGCCTATCGGCTGCTGATCATCGCGGTCGGGCTGGTGCTCGCGCTCGCGCTCTATGGGCTGGTGGCCCGTACCCGGATCGGCGCGTGGGTCCGAGCAGGCGCATCCAATCGCGACATGGCGCAGGCCATGGGCGTGAACATTCCGCGTCTGTTCACCGCCGTCTTCGGCGTTGGCGCCGCGCTGTGCGCGGTGGCCGGGGCTCTGCTCGGGCCGCTGTTCGCGGTGCAGATCGGCATGGGCGAGAACATCCTGATCCTCGCCTTCGTGGTCATCGTCATCGGCGGCATCGGCTCGGTGCGCGGGGCGCTCGTCGGCTCTTTGCTGGTGGGGCTGGTCGACACCCTGGGCCGCACCCTGCTGCCGCACCTGTTCCGCGAGTTCCTGCCGCCGCAGATGGCCAGCGCGGCCGGGCCTGCCATCGCCTCGGTGATCGTCTACCTGCTGATGGCGGCGGTGCTCTTTCTTCGGCCCCAGGGGCTGTTCCCGGCGCGGGGATGAGAGCAGGCGCCTTTCCCGCCGTGTGGCCGCTGCTGATGCTGGGCGCAGGCCTCGCATTTCCGTTCGCGGCGCTGGCCCTCGGCCAGGAGTTCTACCTGAGCGTGGCTGCGCGCATCGGCGTCTATGCCATCGCGGCCACCAGCCTGAACCTCGTGCTGGGCTACGGTGGCCTGATCTCCTTCGGGCACGCGGCCTTCTTCGGACTGGGCGCCTACACGGTGGCGGTGCTCTCGATTGCCGGCCTGGGCAGCGGCTGGGTGGCCTTTCCGATGGCGGTGGCGGTGGCCGCGCTGGCCGCCTTGCTGATCGGCGCGATCTCGCTGCGCACCCGCGGCGTGTACTTCATCATGATCACGCTCGCCTTTGCGCAGATGCTGTTCTACCTTGCCAACTCGATCAAGGCCTGGGGGGGCGACGAGGGTATCAACCTGTCGGCCCGCTCCTCGTTCGGCATGGGCATCGACCTCGGCAATGATCTGCACTTCTACCTGCTGGTGCTCGCGGTGCTCACCGTGCTGCTGGTGGGGCTGCAGCGTCTCGATGAGTCGCGATTTGGCCAGGCGATCCGTGCCATCCGGCTCGATGAGACCCGTGCGGAATCGATCGGTTTTCCGGTGGCCCGATACCAGCTGCTGCTGTTCGTGATCGGCGGTGCTCTCGGCGGGCTGGCCGGCGCGCTGATGGTCAACCAGCAGCGCTATGTGAACCCCAACCTGCTCTACTGGACACAGTCGGGCACGCTCATGGTCATGGTCATCCTGGGCGGCGTCGGCTCGCGCTGGGGTGGGCTGCTCGGCGCAGCCGCGTTGCTCCTGCTCGAAGAGACCCTCTCGCTCTACACCATCCACTGGCAGTTCTGGGTCGGCTGGCTGCTGCTGGCGGTGGTGTTGTTCGCCCCGCGGGGTCTGGCCGGGCTTGCCGCCAGGCGACGCGCTGGCGCGCGTGGGCCGCACTGAGTCATGGCCGGGCCTGCGCTGCTGGAGGTCACCGCGCTCGTCAAGCGCTTTGGTGCGCTCGCCGCCACCGACGGCGCGACCCTGAGCGTGAACAGCGGCGAGATCCACGCCCTGATCGGCCCGAACGGCGCCGGCAAGACCAGTCTGCTGGCGCAGATCGCCGGCACGCTGTTGCCCGATGCCGGCTCCATCCGTTTCCAGGGCCACGAGATCGCGCGGCTGCCTGCCCATCGCCGGGTGCGCCTGGGGCTCGCCCGCTCGTTTCAGATCACCCGGCTGTTTCGTGGCCTGAGCGCACTGCAGAACGTGGCGCTGGCGGTGCAGGCGGCGCAGGGCTCGAGCCTGTCGTTCTGGCGCCCGGTGGCCCGCGAGTCGGCGTTGTTCGATCAGGCCCGCGCCGTGCTCGCGCAGGTCGGGCTCAGCGGGCGCGAGGCCAGCCTCAGCGACGATCTCTCCCATGGCGAGCAGCGGGCGCTGGAGGTCGCGCTGGCCCTGGCCACCGGCCCGCAGCTGCTCCTGCTCGACGAGCCGCTCGCGGGCATGGGCGCGCAGGAATCGGCCGCCATGGTCGCGCTGATCGAGCGCCTGAAGGGGCGAGCCACGGTGCTGCTGGTCGAGCACGACATGCAGGCCGTGTTCCAGCTTGCCGACCGGATCTCGGTGCTGGTCGGCGGCCGGGTGATCGCCTGCGGCACACCGGCCGAGATCCGCGCCGACCCGGCGGTGATCAGCGCCTATCTGGGTGATGAGGCGCTCCCGTGAACGAGCCCTTGCTCAGTGTCCGTGGACTCGAGGTGGCCTATGGCCCGAGTCAGGTGCTCTTCGGCATCGATCTGGCCATGCAGGCCGGCGAGGTGGTGGGTCTGCTCGGGCGCAACGGCATGGGCAAGACCACCCTGATCCGCGCGCTGATCGGGCAGCTGGCGCACAAGGCGGGCGAGGTGCGCTTTGCCGGGCAGACGCTGCACTCGCCCGGGTCCGACCGCATTGCCCGATTGGGCGTGGCGGTGGTCCCGGAAGGCCGTCAGGTCTTTCCGAATCTGTCGGTGCACGAGCACCTCAGTGCGTTTGCCGCCAATCGCAGCGGTGCGGCCCAACCCTGGGACGCGTCGCGCGTGTACCGGCTGTTTCCTCGCCTGGCCGAGCGGCGCGACAATCTCGGCAACCAGTTGTCGGGTGGCGAGCAGCAGATGCTCGCGATCGGCCGCGCGCTGGTCACCAACCCGCGGCTGCTGATCCTCGACGAGGCCACCGAAGGGCTCGCCCCGCTGATCCGCGAGGAGATCTGGGCTTGCCTGGCCGCCCTGCGAAGCAGCGGGCAGACCATCCTGGTGGTCGACAAGTACGTCAATCGCCTGATCGGCCTGGCTGACCGCCATGTGATCCTGTCGCGCGGCCGGGTGGCCTGGAGCGGCAGCTCGGCGGCCCTCGACGCCGACCGGACCCTCTGGAGCACCTACCTCAGTCTCTGAAAGATCCTCATGCCCGTTCTCACGTACCTGACCACCACCCACTTCGATGTCGGCGCCATCAAGGTGCTGCCCAACGAGTTCCGTCGCCTGGGCATCACCCGCCCGCTGTTCGTCACCGATGTCGGGGTGCGCGCCGCCGGCCTGCTCGATCGGGTGCTCGCGGCCGTGCCCGATTCGGCCGGCGCCCCCGTCTTCGACGGCACGCCGGGCAATCCCACCGAAAGCGCCACGCTGCAGGCGCTGGCCCTCTACCGCGCCGAGCGCTGCGATGGCGTGGTCTGCCTTGGCGGCGGCTCATCCATGGACCTGGGCAAGGCCGTGGCGCTGCTCGCGGTCTCGGGCGAGCCGCTTGCGCAGTACGACCCGATGCAGGGTGGCGGCAAGAAGGTCCGTGGCGTTGCCCCCGTGATCTGCGTGCCCACCACCGCAGGCACCGGCAGCGAGGTGTCGGTGGGCTTCGTGATCATCCTCGAGGACGGCCGCAAGCTCACCTTCGCCAGCCCGCAGTTCATCCCGCGATCGGCAGTCTGCGATCCCGAGCTCACGCTCGGGCTGCCGCCGCGCATGACCGCCGCCACCGGCATGGATGCGATCACCCATTGCATCGAGGCCGTGCTCGCGCCCACCGTGAACCCGCCCGCCGATGGCATCGGTCTGGACGGGCTTCGCCGCGGCTGGCGCGCCATCGAGGCCGCGGTGGCGAATGGCACCACCGACCGGCAGGCCCGCTGGGAGATGATGATGGCGTCCACCGAGGGTGCGCTTGCCTTCGTGAAGGGTCTGGGCGCGGTGCATGCCATGAGCCACGCCGTGGGGCGGCGTCATGACCTCAAGGCGCACCACGGCACGCTCAATGCGCTGATCCTGCCGGCGGTGCTGCGCTTCAATGCTGCCGTCTGCGTCGAGAAGTACGAGCGGCTGCGTCAGGCCATGGGCCTGGATGCCGGCGCCGACATCGCGGCCGCGGTGGCCCGGCGCAATGCCGACATCGGCCTGCCGAGCGGCCTGTCCGCGATCGGCGTCACCCGCGAGATGATCCCCGACCTGGTACCGCATGCCCTGGCCGACCTGGCGCACTTCGGCAACCCGCGCAAGGCCACGGCCGAGGAATACGCCCAGCTCTTCATCGAATCGCTCTGATCGGCTGTCCGCCCGCCCACTTGCCCATCGTGGAGAGCCCCTGCATGGACTGGACCACCGCCACCATCGGCCAGGCGCTGCGGGATACCGCGGTGCGTACCCCCGAGCGCATCGCGGTCACCGGCCTGGGTCGCCGGCTGAGCTTCGCGGCGCTCGATCGCGATGCCGACAGGCTGGCGCACGGCCTGGCCGCGCTCGGGGTTGCCCGCGGTGACAGCGTGGCCCTGTGGATGACCAACTGCCCCGACTGGGTGTCGGTCTGGATGGCCTGCGTGAGGCTGGGGGCCATGCTCGTACCGGTCAACACCCGCTTCAAGCCCGACGAGGTGGCCTACATCCTGCGGCAGTCCGACGCACGGGTGCTGATCGGCATGGACCGCTTCTGGGACATCGATTACGCGGGCATGATCGACGGGCTGGTTCCGACGCTGGCCGCCAGCACGCCAGGCAGGCTGCAGGACCCGCAACTGCCCGAGTTGCGCGCGGTGGTCTGGTGGGAGGCGGTTTCGCGCCCCGGGTGCACGCACCTGCAGGCCGTGCGCGAGGAGGGCGAGCAGCGCCTGGCCCGCGGGGCCTCGCTCGCGCCCGAGCAACCCGAAGACCCGGTCATCATCGTCTACACCTCGGGTACCACCGGACACCCCAAGGGTGCTGTGCACGGCCATCGGGTGATGCGCAATGCCGCCAATGTGGCGCGGGTGATGCGCATCGGCCCTCAGGACATCATCCTCGGACACATGCCCTTCTATCATGTGGCCGGCGCCTTCACGGCGGTGATTCCGATGGTGATGCTCGGCTGCACGCTGGTCACCCTGGCGCAGTGGGTGCCCGACGAAGCGCTCGACACCATCGAGCGGGAGCGGGTGACCATCTTCGGCGGCATCCCTACCCACTTCATCGATTGCCTGGATGCGATCCGGCGCCGACCTCGTGATGTCTCCTGCCTGCGCTCGGCGTGGATCGGTGGCGCGCCGGTCACGCCCGATGTCGCGCTGGCAGCCCGCGCCGAACTCGGGCTGCAATCCCTGCAGGCGGTCTATGGCATGACCGAGACCACCGCGGCCACGGTCTTCAGCGAGCATGATGCGCCGCTGTCGGTGCTTTGCGAGAACAAGGGGCGGCCGATCGGCGAGTTCGAGGTGGCAGTCTGCGACCCGGCCACCGGCGCGCCCCGCCCGATGGGCGAGGTGGGCGAAGTCCGGGTGCGTGGTCATCTGGTCATGCAGGGCTACTACCGCAACCCGCAGGCCACGGCCGAGGCGATCACCCCCGAAGGCTGGTTTCGCACCGGCGACCTCGGCCAGTTCGACGCCGAGGGCTATCTGAAGATCACCGGGCGTCTGAAGGAGATGTTCATCGTCGGCGGCTCCAATGCCTATCCGGCCGAGATCGAGCGCCTGCTGCAGGCGCTGCCCGAGATCCGGCAGGCGGTGGTGGTGGGCGTGCCCGATCGGCGCCTGGGCGAGGTGGGGTTCGCGTTTCTGCAATTGCACGAGGGCGCCACGCTCGATGCGGCGGGGCTGCGCGAGCGCTGCCGCGGGCAGATGGCCGACTACAAGGTGCCGCGCCATGTGGCGGTGCTGCCCGACTTCCCGCGCACCTCCACCGGGAAGATCCAGCGCGCAGTGCTGCAGGCCCAGGCCCGCGAGCAGGTAGGGCAGGGCGGGGGCGGCTGAGGCGCCGGGGCGCGCGCCTCGCCGGCACGCAGGCGGCCCGCGTCCGAGCCTCAGCGCCGGCGATCCCGCGACCCCCCGGCTTCAGCCGCCGGCGCGCACACCCCAGTCGCGCAGGATTTCATCGCCATGCTGGCCGCTGGCCGGCTGCGAGTGGCGGATGCCCGAGGGCGTACGGCTGAAGCGCGGCGCCGGGCCGGGCTGCACCACGCCATCGATGGTCACGAAGGTGCCGCGCGCGGCCATGTGCGGATGCGAGGGCGCCTCGCCCATGGTGAGCACCGGCGCGAAGCAGGCATCCGAGCCTTCCAGGATCGCGCACCACTGGGCGAGGGTCTTGCTGCGGAAGGTCTCGGTGAAAGCGGTGCGGATGGTCGGCCAGCCGCTGCGATCGTTCTGCGGGGGCAGGCCGGCGCCGGCCAGACCCATCTTCTGCAGCAGCTCCTCGTAGAACTTCGCCTCGATGGCCGCCACCGATACCGGCTTGTCATCGGCGGTGAGATAGACCCCGTACCAGGGCGCCCCGCCGTCGAGGATGTTGTCCTCGCGCTTGTCGGTCCAGCGCCCGGCGGCGCGCAGGCCGTAGATGCTCGACATCAGCAGCGCCGCGCCATCGACCATGGCCGCGTCCACGACCTGCCCCTTGCCGGAGCGGCCGGCCTCATAGACCGCGGCGAGCAGCCCCATGGCCAGCAGCATGCCGCCGCCGCCGAAGTCGCCCACGAGGTTGAGCGGCGGCGACGGCACGCCATCGGCCGGACCGATGGCTGCCAGCACGCCGGTAAGCGCGATGTAGTTGATGTCGTGGCCGGCCGCCTTGGCCATCGGGCCTTCCTGGCCCCAGCCGGTCATGCGACCGAACACCAGCCGTGGGTTGAGCGCAAGACACTGATCGGGCCCCAGACCGAGGCGTTCCATCACGCCGGGCCGGAAGCCCTCGACCAGCACATCGGCCTGCGCGATCAGGCCACGCAGCGTGGCCAGGTCACCGGCGGCCTTCACGTCGAGCGCGATCGAGCGCCGGCCACGCCCGAGCACCCCGAAGCGCTGATCCACCGGGATGCCGAGGTCGGAGGACTCCTTGCGGTCGACCCGCACCACATCGGCGCCCATGTCGGCGAGCATCATCGCGCAGAACGGCCCGGGCCCGATGCCCGCGATCTCGACAACCTTCAAGCCTGCCAGTGGTCCCATGTCAGCATCCCCGGTTATTGACGAGGCCGCCACGGACCCCGTGTCCGCAGCCGAGCGCCGCCCTGATGGCGGCGATCGTGCCGTGTTTCACGGCCGGCCGCCATCGCAGGGGCGGGGGTTCCCGGAATTTGGCCGGCCCGCGCGTGTCGTTCAGAATCGCGTCGATCCGAAGCCTTCCCGCAGGAGATCCTCCATGACAGCTTCCGCCCTGGCGATTGAGGTTGCCGCCGCCCCCGAGCGCCCCGAAACCACCGATCCGCGCATCCCGGCACGCGACCAGGTGGTCACCCGCGCGCTCATGGAGCGGTGGGTTCGCGAGTGCCCCGACAAGGTCTTCATCGAGTTCGGCGATGACGGCGAGCGCTGGACCTACCGCCACTTCCGCGACCTGATCGTCCAGACCGCGCTGGGTCTGCAGCGCCTGGGTGTGGCCCAGGGCGATCATGTGCTGGTCTGGTTGCCGAACAGCCGCGAGCATCTGCGGGTGTTCTTCGCCCTGAATTACCTGGGCGCGGTGTTCGTGCCGATCAACACCGCCTACAAGGGCGCGCTGCTCGCCCATGTGATCGAGAACTCCGATGCTCGCCTGGCGATCGTGCATGCTGATCTGGCACCGCGCATGACCGGCATCGGGCTGGCGGCGCTCACCGACGCGGTGGTGGTGGGCGAGCGCGTCGCGTGCCCCGGTCTGCGCACCCATCACTACGCCGATGTCCTGCTGCCCACCCACGGTCGCCTCGAACCGCCGGCACGCCCGATCGAGCCCTGGGATCCGCAATCGATCATCTACACCTCGGGAACCACCGGCCCGTCCAAGGGGGTGCTCTCCAGCTATCTGCACATCTACACGAATGCCGGGCCGCAGACCTGGCCCTGCGTCACCGGCGAAGACCGCTTCCTGGTGAACATGCCGCTTTTCCACATCGGTGGCATGGGCGTGGTCTTCGTGATGTTCGTGCGCGGTGGCTCGGTGGCCTTCGTCGATCGCTTCGACACCGCGAGCTTTCTCGACACGGTGCGCCGCACCGGCACCACCGCCACCTTCCTGCTCGGTGTGATGGCAAGTTTCCTGGAGAAACTGCCGCCGAAAGCCGACGATGCCGACACGCCGCTGCGGCTTGCCTTCATGGTGCCGCTGGCCGGCGACATCGCCGCGTTCTCGCGCCGCTTCGGCTGCGAGATCTACACGATCTTCAACATGACCGAGATCTCCACGCCGATCATCTCCGAGCCCAACCCGCTGGTGCGCGGCACCTGCGGCCGCAAGCGCGAAGGGGTTGATGTCCGGCTGGTCGATGACAACGACTGCGAGGTGCCCGATGGCACGGTGGGCGAGATGATCGTGCGCACCGACCGGCCCTGGGGCATGAACAGCGGCTACCACAAGAACCCGAAGGCCACCGCCGAGGCGTGGCGCAACGGCTGGTTCCACACCGGCGACTCCTTCCGGCGCGATGCCCAGGGCTACTACTACTTCGTCGATCGCAAGAAGGACGCGATCCGCCGCCGCGGCGAGAACATCTCCTCCTTCGAGGTGGAGGCCGACGTGCAGGCCTTCCCGGCGGTTCGCGAGGTGGCTGCTATCGGCGTACCCAACGAGATGAGCGAAGAGGATGTGCTGGTGGTGGTGGCCCCGATGCAGGGCGCCAGCCTCGATCCCGCCGAGCTGATCGCCTTCCTGCGCGAACGCATGGCCCACTTCATGGTGCCGCGCTATGTGCGGGTGGTGGCCGAACTGCCCAAGACGCCGAGCAACAAGGTCATGAAGGCCGAACTGCGGCGCGAGGGCGTCACCGCCGACACCTGGGACCGCGAGCGCGCTGGCATCGCCGTGCGCTCCGACCGCTTCCAGCGGGCGGGTTGAACCTCTGCGGGACGGGTAGCCCGCCCGACCCGGAAGGCCCGTCGAAGCAAGGCCGGCCTCGGCCCGGCTACCATTAGGGGTTTCGCGCCTCCAAGGATTGCCCATGAATCTACAGGCCCTGGTCGAGCCCGACCGCGTCCACCGCAGCGTCTACACCGACCCCGCCATCGTCGATCTCGAGATGGAGCGCATCTTCGAGCAGGCGTGGGTCTACTGCGGCCATGAGAGCCAGGTGCCGCGCGCCGGCGACTACCACACCCTCACCATCGGCCGTCAACCGATGATCATGGTGCGCGATCGCGACGGCTCGGTGCGGGTGCTCTACAACCGCTGCCCGCATCGCGGCGTGCAGCTGTGCGGCAACCAGAGCGGCAACACCGGCACCGGCTTCGTGTGCTCCTACCATGCCTGGTCCTTCCACCTCGACGGCCGTCTGCGCGCGCTGCCGCTGGCCAGGGGCTACGAGGGCACCCGCATGAATCGCGACAACCCCGATTGCCATGTGAAGCGGGCCGCGCGGGTCGACAGCTATCGCGGCTTCGTGTTTGCCAGCCTTGCCGACGACGGCCCTTCGTTGCGCGAGTTCCTTGGCGAAGCCAGGGTGGCCTTCGACGACATGTGCGACCGCTCGCCGGTGGGCGAGGTCGAGGTCGTGCCCTACTGCCACCGGGTCATGCAGCACTCGAACTGGAAGTTCTTCATGGAGAACCAGCTCGACGCGCTGCACCCCTCGGTCACCCATCAGTCCACCGGCGTGCCCGCGCGTCGGGTCGAGAACCGCATCCGTGCCGAGGGCGGCACGCCGCCGCTGCACTTCCACTACCTGTCGGCCTTCGCGTCGAGCTTCGACCAGTGGGATTCGGTGCAGACGGTCAATTTCCCGCATGGCCACGGCATCCTCAAGGGCTACATGGGCCTTCGTCCCACCGACCCTGACACGCTCGCCCATGAGGCGCTGCTGCGCGAGGCCTATGGCGAGGCGCGCACCGAGGAATACCTCTCGCGCAACATCCACCATGTGCTGATCTATCCCTACCTCTCGGTGCAGTCGCCGCTGCAACAGCTGCGCTGCCTGCGGCCGGTGGCGGCGGATCGCACCCTTTCCGAGATCTGGCATTTCCGGCTGAAGGGCGTGCCCGAGGCGATCTACCGGCGGTCGATGTGGTACTTCAACCTGGTCAACTCGCCCGCCACGCCGATCAATGCCGACGATCTCGAGAACTGGACCAAGGCGCAGTGGGGCCTGCAGTCGCAGGGCGGCGAGTGGGTCAGCCTGCACCGTGATGCCGGTGGCGACACCGAGGTCGACGGGGTGCTGATGTCCAACCATGGCACCTCGGAGGTGGTGATGCGCAACCAGTTCCGGGCCTGGTCCGACTACATGGGCGCCGATGGCGCCGCGGAGGCCTGAGATGAGCGGCGACAGCAAGACCGACACCACCGCCCTGGTCGGCAAGGCCCTCGACGGCGGGGTGATCATCGAGGCGATCGAGTCGATGACCGGTGCGGAATCGATCGCACCCGATCACACCGGCCGCGGTCATGCGGCCGTGCAGGGCACGCAGTATGTGCCGGCGGTGCCGGCCACCCCGCACGACCTGCAGCGCGAGGTCGAGAACTTCCTGTACCGCCAGGCCGCGCTGCTCGACGCGAAATGCTGGCAGGACTGGATCGGACTGTTCGCCGACGACGGCGTCTACTGGATGCCGATCGCGCAGGAACAGACCGACTGGGTGGGCCAGCCCTCCATCTTCGCCGAGGACCGGCTGATCATGGAGATCCGCATGGGGCGGCTCAACCATCCCAATGCCTGGTCGCAGGCGCCGCAGTGGGCCACCAGCCATCTGGTGGGCAATGTCGTGATCGAGTCGGCCAGCGCCCATGGCATCGAGGTCTGTTCGCGCTTCCAGATGATGGAGTTGCGCCGTGATGATGTCAGGCACTTTGGCGGCACCTATCGCCACAGCCTCGTCCGTACCCCCGAGGGGCTGCGCATCCGTCTGCAGCGGGTCGATCTCATGAATGGTCGTGCGGTCTACGACTACGTGCTGCAGGCCTGGGTCTGAAACCGGAGGTCGCACCAGTCAGGTTCGCGTAAGCACCGCGTCAGGGGCGTGTCAGCGCGTCCCCACAGACTCCGCCGGTCGGCTGGCACAAGCCGCCCATACCACCAAGGAGAAGACGCGATGGCAACGACAATGAACGGCAAGGCGGCCTCGGGCGCGCCGATGACCGCCGAGGAGAAGAAGGTGATCTTCGCCTCTTCCCTCGGCACGGTGTTCGAGTGGTACGACTTCTACCTGTACGGCACGCTCGCCGTCATCATCGGTAACCAGTTCTTCTCGGCGCTCGACCCGGCCTCGCGCACGATCTTCTCGCTGCTCGCCTTTGCGGCCGGCTTCATCGTGCGGCCCTTCGGTGCGCTGGTGTTCGGCCGGCTGGGTGACATGATCGGACGGAAGTACACCTTCCTGGTCACCATCCTGATCATGGGCGTGTCCACCTTCATCGTGGGTCTGCTGCCCAATTACGCGAGCATCGGCATCGCCGCGCCGGTGATCCTGATCATCCTGCGCATGCTGCAGGGCCTGGCGCTCGGCGGCGAGTACGGCGGCGCGGCCACCTACGTGGCCGAGCATGCGCCGCATGGCAAGCGTGGCGCCTTCACCTCCTGGATCCAGACCACCGCCACGGTGGGCCTGTTCCTGTCGCTGGTGGTGATCCTGGGTGTTCGCACCGCGATCGGCGAGGCGGCCTTCGCCGACTGGGGATGGCGGATTCCCTTCCTGGTGTCGGTCGTGCTGCTCGGCATCTCGGTGTGGATCCGGCTGAGCATGAACGAGTCGCCGGCCTTCAAGAAGATGAAGGAGGAGGGCAAGACCTCCAAGGCGCCGCTGTCCGAGTCCTTCGGTCAGTGGAAGAACCTGAAGATCGTCATCCTCGCCCTGGTCGGCCTGACCGCGGGCCAGGCGGTGGTCTGGTACACCGGCCAGTTCTATGCGCTGTTCTTCCTGACCGGCGCGCTCAAGGTCGATGGCGCCACCGCCAACCTGCTGATCGCCGCTTCGCTGGTGCTTGGCACGCCCTTCTTCATCGTCTTCGGCTCGCTGTCCGACCGCATCGGCCGCAAGCCGATCATCATGGCGGGCTGCCTGATCGCCGCGCTGACCTACTTCCCGTTGTTCAAGGCGCTCACCGAGGCGGCCAACCCCGACCTCGCCGCGGCGCAGGCCAAGAACAAGGTGGCGGTGGTGGCCGACCCTGCCGAGTGCTCGTTCCAGTTCAACCCCACCGGCACGGTGAAGTTCAGCAGCTCCTGCGACATCGCCAAGCAGGTGCTCTCGGCCAACTCGGTGAGCTATGACAACACGGCGGGCAGCGGCACGGCCAAGATCACCATCGGTGACAAGTCGATCGAGTCGTACTCGGCGGCCGGCCTGCCGGCCGATCAGGCCAAGGCACGCGATGCCGCCTTCAAGAAGGAAGTCGTCGATGCGCTTCGGGCTGCGGGCTATCCGGCCAAGGCTGATCCGGCCAAGGTCAACAAGCCGATGATCGTGCTGATCCTGACCATCCTGGTGATCTATGTGACCATGGTCTATGGCCCGATCGCGGCCATGCTGGTGGAGCTCTTCCCCACCCGCATCCGTTACACCTCGATGAGCCTGCCGTATCACATCGGCAACGGCTGGTTCGGCGGCCTGCTGCCGGCCACCGCGCTGGCGATCGTGGCCCAGACCGGCAACATGTACAACGGTCTGTGGTACCCGATCATCATCGCCATGGTCACCTTCGTCATCGGCATGCTGTTCGTGCGCGAGACCAAGGATGTCGACATCTTCGAGCAGGAATGATCGGAGCCAAGCATGTGGAAGATCATCGTTGGATTCGTGGTGATCGCCGGGCTTGCGATGCTGCTGCTGATGAAGGGCGGCGGCGATGTCGACATGACCGGTGAGAAGCACAGCGTCGAGCCGGCTGCCGGCGAGGCGAAGAAGTAGGCCCGATGGCCGGCATGCGGCGCCTCCCCGGGCGCCGCGGCCGGTGTCAGCCGGGCAGGGGGATCGAGGCGGATCGCGCTCTTGGCGACCTGAAGGGCTGAGGTGCCGATCCGGCGGGCGCCGGTACAATGCGCGCCGTCTCTCCGAGCATCCTCCATGGCGACACGCAAAGGCGATTACAGCGAAGCCTCCATCCGGGTCCTCAAGGGCCTGGAGCCGGTCCGGCAACGGCCCGGCATGTACACGCGCACCGACAACCCCCTGCACATCATCCAGGAGGTGATCGACAACGCCGCCGACGAGGCGCTCGCGGGCGCCTGCCGCGAGATTGCGGTCCATCTCGCCGCAGACGGCACGGTCAGCGTCGAGGATGACGGCCGGGGCATTCCGGTGGGCCTGCATCCGCAGGAGCAGGCACCGGTGGTCGAGATCGTGTTCACCCGGCTGCACGCCGGCGGCAAGTTCGACAAGCAGGCCGGCGGCGCCTACAGCTTCTCGGGCGGCCTGCACGGCGTGGGCGTGTCGGTGACCAATGCCCTGTGCAGCCGGCTCGAGGTGACGGTCTGGCGTGATGGTCAGGTGAGCGAGATCGGCTTCGCCGGTGGCGAGGTGGCCAGGCCGCTGGCCTCACGTCCGGCTGCCCGCGGTGACCGCCGCAGCGGCACCCGGGTGCGCTGCCTGCCCGACCCCCGCTATTTCGACAGCGCGCAGGTGCCGCTTGCCGACCTGATCCGCCTGCTGCAGTCCAAGGCGGTGCTGCTGCCCGGGGTGCGGGTGCGCCTGGCCGACGAGAAATCGGGCCGGGACTGGTCCTGGCAGTACGACGAAGGCCTGCGCGGGTACCTGCGCGAGGCGCTGGCCCAGGGCGGCGCACCCGAGCCGCTCATCCCGCCGCTCGAGGGCGATCAGCGCTACCCCGCCGGCCATGACAGCTTCGCCGAAGGCGAGGGCGCTCACTGGGTGCTGGTCTGGACCGAGGAAGGGCCGCTGGTACGCGAGTCCTATGTGAACCTCATTCCCACCACCGCCGGCGGCACCCACGAGGCCGGGCTGCGCGACGGCGTGTTCGGCGCCATCCGCTCCTTCATCGAACTGCACTCGCTGCAGCCCAAGGGGCTGAAACTGCTGCCCGAAGATGCGTTCGCGCGGGCGAGCTTCGTGCTGTCGGCACGGGTGCTCGATCCACAGTTCCAGGGCCAGATCAAGGAGCGCCTCAATTCCCGCGATGCGCTTCGGCTGGTCTCTTCGCTGGTGCGCCCGCAGCTCGAGCTCTGGCTCAATCAGCATGTCGATCAGGGCCGGCGGCTGGCCGAACTCGTCATCCGCCAGGCCCAGGCCCGCAGCCGTGCCGCGCAGCGGGTGGAGAAGCGCAAGAGCTCCGGCGTGGCGGTGCTGCCCGGCAAGCTCACCGATTGCGAGTCCACCGATCTCACCCGCAACGAGCTCTTCCTCGTCGAGGGTGATTCCGCCGGCGGCTCGGCCAAGCAGGGGCGCGACAAGGAGTTCCAGGCCATCCTGCCGCTGCGCGGCAAGGTGCTCAATGCCTGGGAGACCGAGCGCGACCGGCTGTTCGCCAACAACGAGATCCACGACATCGCCGTGGCCATCGGGGTCGATCCGCATGGCGCGGCCGACGAGCCCGATCTCTCCCGGCTGCGCTACGGCCGGATCTGCATCCTCTCGGATGCCGATGTCGACGGCTCGCACATCCAGGTGCTGCTGCTCACGCTCTTCTACCGGCACTTTCCGCGGCTCATCGCGCGCGGCCATGTCTGCATCGCGCGGCCGCCGCTCTATCGGGTGGATGTCCCGGCTCAGGGCCGACGCCCGATGCGCAAGCTCTACTGCCTCGACGACGGCGAACTGCGCCATGTGGAGGACCGGCTGCGCAAGGAAGGGGTGCGCGAAGGCGCCTGGAGCATCTCCCGCTTCAAGGGGCTGGGCGAGATGAGCGCCGAGCAGCTCTGGGAGACCACCATGAACCCCGACACGCGGCGCCTGCTGCCGGTGCGGGTGGGCGAGGCGGGTGAGCAGGCCGCGTCCGAGCGCTTCACCATGCTCATGGGCAAGGGCGAGGCCGCGGCGCGGCGCGCCTGGCTCGAGGCGCGCGGCAACGAGGCCGAGGTGGACATCTGATGACCGACGACCTGTTCGCCAACCTGCCGCCGCCCTCGGCCGGCCAGTCGCTCGACCTTGCCGGCTACGCCGAGCGCGCCTACCTCGATTACGCGATCTCCGTGGTCAAGGGGCGGGCACTGCCCGACCTTGGCGACGGCCAGAAGCCGGTGCAGCGGCGCATCCTGCACGCCATGAACGAGATGGGCCTTGCCGAAGGCGCCAAGCCGGTGAAGTCCGCGCGCGTGGTCGGTGATGTGCTGGGCCGCTTCCACCCGCACGGCGACACCGCGGCCTACGAGGCGCTGGTGCGCATGGCCCAGCCCTTCACGCTGCGCTATCCGCTGATTGACGGTCAGGGCAACTTCGGCTCGCGCGACGGTGACGGTGCGGCGGCCATGCGCTACACCGAAGCCCGCCTCACCCGTCATGCCAGGCTGCTGCTCGACGAGATCGACGAGGGCACGGTCGATTTCGTGCCCAACTATGACGGCTCGGCCCGCGAGCCGCGGCAGCTGCCGGCGCGTCTGCCGATGATGCTGCTCAACGGCGCCTCGGGCATCGCCGTGGGCATGGCCACCGAGATTCCGCCGCACAACCTGCGCGAGGTGGCCGCGGCCGCCGCCCTCGTGGTGCGCGAGCCCGACAGTTCGCTCGATGCGCTGATGGCGCTGATGCCGGGCCCCGATTTTCCGGGCGGCGCCCAGGTCATCTCGTCGCCCGCCGACCTGCGCGAGATCTACGCCGTTGGCCGCGGCTCGCTGCGGCTGCGTGCCCGCCATGTCATCGAGGATCTCGCCCGCGGGCAATGGCAGCTGGTGGTGACCGAACTGCCGCATGGCGTGTCGGCTCAGAAGGTCCTCGAGGAGATCGAGGAGCTGACCAATCCGCGGGTCAAGACGGGTCGCAAGTCGCTCGGGCCGGAACAGCTCCAGACGCGCCAGACCGTGCTGGCGGTGCTCGATGCCGTGCGCGACGAGTCGGGCAAGGACGCCGCCGTGCGCCTGGTGTTCGAGCCGCGAAGCTCGCGCATCGAGCCCCAGGAACTGCTCACCACCCTGCTGGCCCACACCAGCCTGGAGAGCAGCCTCGCGGTCAATCTGGTGTGCATCGGTCTTGACGGCCGGCCCGCCCAGAAGGGGCTGGTCGAGGTGCTCGGCGAGTGGGCGCGGTTCCGGCTCGAGACCGTCACCCGCCGGTCGGCCCACCGGCTGGCCGAGGTCGATGCGCGCATCCACATCCTCGAGGGGCGGCAGTTGATCCTGCTGCACATCGATGAGGTGATCCGCATCATCCGCGAATCCGACGAGCCGCGGCCGGCGCTGATCGCGCGCTTCGGCCTCACCGAGCGGCAGGCCGATGACATCCTCGAGATCCGCCTGCGTCAGCTCGCGCGCCTCGAGACCCTGCGCATCGAGCGCGAGCTGGCCGAGCTGGTCGAGCGCAAGCGCGGGCTGGAGGCGCTGCTCGCCAGTCCGGCCGCCATGCGTCGCCAGGTGGTGCGCGAGATCGAGCAGGATGCGAAGCAGTATGGTGATGACCGCCGCACGCTCATCGAGGAGTCGCGGCGCGCCGTCCTGGGCGTGCGCGTGGTCGAGGAGCCGGTCACCGTGATCATCTCGGCGCGCGGCTGGGTACGCGCCCGTCAGGGGCACGGTCATGACGCCGCCGCCTTCCAGTTCAAGGCCGGCGACAGCCTCTCCGGTGCGTGGGAGGTGAGCACCACCGATTCGGTCTACGGCGTGGGCAGCAACGGCCGGGTGTATTCGGTGGCGGTCTCGCAGCTGCCCTCGGCCCGCGGTGACGGCGTGCCGATCACCACCCTGGTCGAGCTCGAAGCGGGCACGCGGCTCGATCATCTCTTTGCGGCTGCGGCCGACGCCGGGGTGTGTCTGGCCACCCGGCAGGGTGTCGGGCTGGTCTGCCAGGCCGGTGATCTCGGCGGCCGCAACCGTCAGGGCAAGGCCTTCCTCACCCTTGACGAGGGCGACGAGCCGCTTGCGCCCGGGGTCTTCGCGCCCGAGCATGACCGCGTGCTGTGCCTGTCGGGCGAGGGCAGGGCGCTGGTATTCGATCGCGACCAGCTCAGGCAGTTGCGCAACGGCGGCCGCGGCAGTCAGCTCATGGTTCTGGAGGGAACAGAGACCCTGAGTCAGGCTCTGGTTTTCGGAGCGCAGGGCGTGGTCATCCAGGGCATCGGGCGGGGGGCGAAGGCGCTCAGTCGCGAGTTCAGCGCCCGCGAACTCGAGACATGGCGGGGTCAGCGGGCCCGCAAGGGCCGGCTGCTCGAACCGCGCCTGCGCGATCCGCTGGCACGACGCCGAACCGGGCCATAACTCGGGCATAATCCTGCGGCACTGCCTCCCCGACGAGGCAGACACGACAACAAGACCCACAAGGGTCCGGAGGAGCGCAATGGCTGCTGTCGCCATCCGCGGAGTGCACAAGCACTTCGGCGAAACCAAGGTCATCAAGGGGGTGGATGTCGCCATCGCCGATGGCGAGTTCTGCGTGCTGGTCGGTCCGTCCGGCTGCGGCAAGTCCACCCTGCTGCGCATGGTGGCGGGCCTCGAGGAAATCTCCTCGGGCACCATCGAGATCGGTGGCAAGGTCGTGAACGATGTCCCGCCCAAGGAGCGCGACATCGCCATGGTCTTCCAGAACTACGCGCTCTACCCGCACATGAAGGTCTACGACAACATGGCCTTCAGCCTGAAGCTGGCCAAGGCCGAGCGTGCGGAGATCGACCGCCGCGTGCAGGAGGCGGCGCGCATCCTGGGCCTGTCGCAGCTGCTCGACCGCTATCCGCGGCAGCTCTCGGGCGGGCAGCGCCAGCGGGTGGCCATGGGCCGCGCCATCGTGCGCGATCCGCAGGTGTTCCTGTTCGATGAGCCGCTGTCCAATCTCGACGCGAAGCTGCGCGTGCAGATGCGCACCGAGATCAAGGAGCTGCACCAGCGGCTGCGCACCACCTCGGTGTATGTCACCCATGACCAGATCGAGGCCATGACCATGGCCGACAAGATCGTCGTCATGCATGACGGCATCGTCGAGCAGATGGGCTCGCCGCTCGAGCTCTACGACCGCCCCGCCAACACCTTCGTCGCAGGCTTCATCGGCTCGCCGGCCATGAACATGCTCAAGGGCGCGGTCAGCGCCGGCGGCGCCAGCATCGATCTGGAAGGTGGCGGCTCGGTGGCTGTGCCGGGCCTGCAGGCGAGTCCCGGTCAGGCGATCATCTTCGGGGTGCGCCCGGAGCACCTCAGCCTGGGCGGCAGCGGCATCGCTGCCGAGGTGGTGGTGGTCGAGCCCACCGGCGCCGACACCCAGGTCTATGCCCGCAGCGGCGCGGGCAACATCAGCGCCATCTTCCGCGAGCGGCATACCTTCCGGCCGGGCGACCGCATCCTGCTCACGCCCGACAGCAGCGCGCTGCATGTCTTCGATGCAGCCTCGGGGCGTCGGCTGCCTGCCGCCTGATCGTCCCGTTCCAACCGGTTCACCCCGAGGGCGGTTCAACCGCCTTCAGCCCTAGCGACATCCAACAAGGAGACATTCGATGACCCAGAGTCCGCGTCGCGATTTCCTGAAGACCTCGGCCGGCGCCACCGCCGGCGCCGCCCTCGTGGGCGCACCTGCTGTCCACGCCCAGGCCACCTGGAGCAACCAGCCCGAGAAGGGCGCCAAGCTGCGCGTGCTGCGCTGGAAGCGCTTCGTCCAGGGTGACGAAGATGTCTACATGGCCAACGTGCGCAAGTTCACCGAGAAGACCGGCATCGAGGTGCGGGTGGACCATGAAGGCTGGGAAGATGTCCGTCCCAAGGCGGCCGTGGCGGCCAATGTGGGCAGCGGTCCCGACATCATCCTGGGCACCAACGACGACGCCAATCTCTACCCCGAGAAGCTGGTCGATGTCACCGACCTGGCCACCTATCTCGGCCGCAAGTACGGCGGCTGGTACCCGGTTTGCGAGCAGTACCTTCGTCCTGACGGCAAGAAGTGGATCGCGATTCCCCTGGGCGCTGCGGGTGGCGCCATGGTGTACCGCGACAGCCAGGTCAAGGCGGCGGGCTTCCAGACCTTCCCCAAGGACACCGACGGGTTCCTGCGCCTGATGAAGGCGCTCAAGGACAAGGGCACGCCGGGCGGCTTCGCGCTGGGCAATGCCACGGGTGATGCCAATGGTTTCTGCCACTGGCTGATCTGGGCCTTCGGCGGCAAGCTCGCCAACGAGAAGAACGAGGTCGTGATCAACAGCCCCGAGACCCTCCGTGCGCTCGACTACGCCAAGGAGCTCTACGGCACCTTCGTGCCGGGCACCCTGTCGTGGCTCGACCCGAACAACAACAAGGCTTTCCTTGACGGCCAGGTCAGCGTCACCAACAACGGCATCTCGGTGTACTACGCTGCCAAGAATTCCAGCGACCCCAAGGTCAAGGAACTGGCGAGCGACATCCAGCATGCCAACATGCCGATCGGCCCGGCCGGTGTGCCTACCGAATTCCATCTGTTCTTCAACCAGATGATCTTCCGGCACACCAAGTTCCCCAAGGCGGCCAAGGAGTTCCTGCGCTTCATGATGGAAGAAGAGCAGTTCAGCCCCTGGATGAAGGCCTCGATCGGCTATGTCGCCCAGCCGCTGGTGGCCTACGAGAAGAACCCGATCTGGACCGAAGATCCCAAGCACACCCCGTATCGCGATGTGATGAAGCAGATGCGTCCGGCGGGGTACTCCGGCCGGCTCGGCTACGCCTCGGCCGGCGCCACTGCCGACTTCATCATCGTCAACATGGTGGCCGAAGCGGCCTCGGGCAAGTCCACCGCCAAGGAAGCGGCCGAGCGCGCACAGAAGCGCGCCGAGCGCTACTACCGGGTCTGACCGCTCCCGTTTGCGCGCCCGCCTGAGGGCGCGCCTCCCCCGGTGCCCGGGCCTGTCGCCTGCGCACCGGGATCGCCAACCTTCCTGCCGGATGAGACCGTGTCACTCCTCGCTCGCCTGCAGAACAGCCGCAACGGTCTGGGCATCGCGTTCATGTTGCCCGCGGCCGTCCTGCTGCTGCTGTTCCTGACCTACCCGCTGGGGCTCGGCGTCTGGCTCGGCTTCACCGATGCCAAGATCGGCCGTCCGGGCGAGTTCGTCGGGCTTGAAAACTACGCGTTTCTGATCAGCGACTCCGTCACCCGGCTGTCGCTGTTCAACACGCTCTTCTATACCTTCATCGCCAGCATCCTGAAGTTTCTGCTCGGGCTCTGGCTGGCGCTGCTGCTCAATCGGGCGCTGCCGTTCAAGACGCTGCTGCGCGCCGTGGCGAGGCACCACGCGGTCGGCGCGTCGGTCGAGGCGGTGGTGCGCGGGCTCGCTGCGCGC
>CAIZPE010000209.1 GCA_903934795.1 uncultured bacterium
CGACGGCCTTCGAGTTCCAGATCGGCTCGAACGCGACCACCAACGACATGATCTCGGTGAGTGCGATCAACATCATGAATACCACGCCGACGAGCGGATCAGACACCGGCGCCGTGGCTCGCTCCGCCAGTTCAGTGCTCGATATCTCCACCGTGGGCACCCGAGGCGGTTCGGCCGGTGCGGTCAACTTCAACGCCTACTCGGCGTCGATGGGCACCGGTGCGCTCGGTGCGATCGAAGCGATCGACTACGCGCTGCAGCAGGTCAATGTGGCCCGCTCGACCTTCGGCGCGGCACAGAACCGCTTCGACGCGGTGATCTCGAACCTCAATGTCGCGATGGAAAACCAGGCCGCAGCCCGCAGCCGCATCGTCGACGCCGACTATGCGGCCGAAACCGCCCGTCTGGCCCGCGCCCAGGTGCTTCAGCAGGCCGGCACTGCCATGCTGTCACAGGCCAATCAGCTGCCGCAGCAGGTGCTGCAGTTGCTGCGCGGCTAGGCAACCCCGCGGGTCGACTCCTGATCAAGCGCGCCCGCGGCTTGCCCGCCGGCGCGCTTTTTCGCTTGGAACGGCGCGGCGCCCGTCACTGTGACGATCGACACATCGGCACCCAACCCGCAGAACCCACCAGGAGACCATGATGGCGAGCATTTCAGCTGCCGGCGGCGCGATCGATGTCCAGGGCATCGTCTCGCAGTTGATGTCGATCGAGCGACAGCCGCTTCAGGCCATGCAGACGGCAGCCAGCGGCGTGAACACCAAGTTGTCGGCGGTCGGACGGGTGCAAAGCGCACTCTCGAATCTTCAGACCGCCGCTCGCGAGCTCACCAACCTGAACACCTGGAAGTCGGTCACCGCATCGAGCAGCGACGAGAGCGTGGCCAAGGCGACCGCCTCGACCGGCGCTGCCGCCGGGGTCTATGACCTCACCGTCAACCGGCTCGCCCAGCGACAGACCCTGGCAAGCTCGACCTTCACCGACAGCGCCACCGTGATCGGTGGCGGCAGCCTGTCGATCGAGCTTGGCACCTACAACAGCGGGACCAACAGCTTCACGGCGGTCGGAACCCCGCTCAGCGTGACGGTGGCCGCGGGCTCCACCCTGGCTCAGGTTCGGGACGCGATCAACGCCAGCGCCAGCGCCTCGGTCACGGCCTCGATCGTCGATGACGGCAGCGGCTCGCGCCTGGTGCTGCGCAGCACCGCCCCCGGGGAGAAGAACAGCATCCGGATGCTGGCCACCGACAGCGACGGCACGAACACCGATTCAGTGGCCGGCCTGTCGCGGCTGGCCTACGACCCGACCGCCGCCGCGGGTGCCGGGCGCAATCTCACCCAGACCCAGGCCGCCCAGGATGCCTCGGTGACGATCAGCGGCCTGACGGTCACCTCGAGCACCAACACCGTGAGCGGTGCGATCGAGAATGTCACACTCGACCTGCGCAAGGTCAGTACGGGTTCGACCAGCATCTCGGTGGCGACCAACACCTCGTCGATGCGCGGCGTGATCGACAAGTTCGTCACCGCCTGGAACGAGGCCAACAGCACGCTCAATGTTGCCACCAACTACAACGCCGAGACGAAGGTGGCCGGACCGCTCCAGGGCAACAACACCTTCATCGGACTGCAACGGCAACTGCGCAACACGATGTCATCCACGCTTGCCAGCGGCTCCCTGACGCGACTGTCCGATGCCGGTATCGAGGTGCAGCGGGATGGCTCGCTGAAGGTTTCCACCAGCCGGCTCGACCCTTTTCTGGCCACCCCCGAGAAGCTCAAGTACCTGTTCGCCAATTCCAGCGACACCGACTCGACCGTGATCGGGATAGCGCGCCGGATGGACACCCTGATCACCGGTGTGCTGGGCTCTGACGGCGCCATCCCTGCCGCCACCGATGCGCTCAAGACCCGCCAGACCCAGCTGACCGACCAGCAGCGCAGCTTCCAGGTCCGGCTCACCAGCATCGAGAAGCGCCTGATCGATCAGTATTCGGCCGTGAACAAGAACATCAGCGAAATCAGTGGCGCGGCTACTTCGCTGCTGTCGAAATTCGGGTGATTACCCGGCCATTTCTTCGCTTGGGAAAGCTCAAGCCGGCGGCGGCGGCGCCGATAACCTAAACAAGACCTCACCGGAGCCGCCCGATGTTCGCACCCTACCGCAGCAATGCCGTCGCCTACCGCCAGCTTGGCGTCGAGACCGCCATCGCCGATGCCTCGCCGCACAAGCTGATCGCGCTGCTGTTCGACGGTGCGCACGAGTTCCTGCGCAAGGCGGCAAGCGCCATGGCACGCAACGACCATGCGACCAAGGGCGAGGCGATCACCCGGGTGATCCGCATCGTCGACGAGGGACTGCGCGCC
>CAIZPE010000210.1 GCA_903934795.1 uncultured bacterium
CTTTTCCACGAACACGGGTTCGCGCTTGGCTTGGGCGCAGAGGCTGCCAAAGCGATTCTTGGCTTCCGTGGCGGTGACACGCATGATGGTCTCCCGGGATGTTTGGCCATTTTAGCCATTGATGACCATGGGCGCAAAGCGGTGCGGCATCCGCGTCGGCCCGTGCTGGAGTAGCCATTCATCAAGGTCGGCTCCTGGCCGACGATTGCCATCTGGCTAACTCGCATGACTGACAGCTGTCGCTTCATAGCCGCCACCCGCGCCATCACCTCCTCTCCAAGTCCCGGTAGTGCGCCGGTACCAGCCCCACGGCCACCTCCCACCTGACGTGAAACGCCGCGCCGAGCGCTGGCGCACCGTTGGCGAGGGACCGCCATATCTGAAGATCGTAGGAAAGGTCTTGTACCGGGCCAAAGACATTGAGGCCTACGAAGAAGCCTGCTTGATCCGGAAGGTGCTGTGGGATCACCGGGCAGGGGGTCACTGACAGAGTTTCGGGGCTCGTTCAGCAGGCCTGCCAGCCCGGCCCCTGCCGCATGTCCGTAGGGTTCAGGAGGGTCGGCTACGGCAGCCGACCAGCCAGCGACAAGCTGGCGCGCAGCATGTCGTTGATACGGGTCTGCCAGCCATCTCCGGTGGCCCGAAGGGCAGCGAGAACGTCAGGGTCCAGGCGCAGCTTCACGGGCTCCTTGGTCACCATCGCGACGCTGCCGGCCGGGCGACCACGGCGACGTTCCACGATCTGCTCTGGCGTGTGCGCGCGCCCAGCGAGGCCCGCCTTGGCCTCAGCCAGTGATTCGCGAAGACCGGGTAGCGCCTGGCCCGCGTCAGCCTCGATGGCCGCGGCCACCTTGTTCACGTTCAATTTCTTCAGCGCCTTCATACCCTCAACTCCGCTTGATGTCCTTGGGCTTGACGTTCTTGCGTTCGGCCTTGGCGTAGACCATGACCAGAAGGACCAACTGATCGCCTACCAGGTGAAAGTAGATCACCCGTGCCCCGCCCCGCTTCCCAGAGCCCCCTCGGTGCCAGCGTACCTTGCGCGCGCCGTCAGCACCCGGGATGACGTCGCCAGCTTGCGGATGCTGGGCGATGAAGTCGATGAACGCCTCGCGCTCACCTTCTGTCCAGACCGCGTCCGCCTGCCGCTGAAATGTAAGAGTCTCGATGACTGTCAACACGGATTTGATTGTACACCCAGGAAAATTGAGTTGTCGAGGGCATCGCTCAGCAAGTGACGCGGTCTGAAGGAGTTGCTAGATCGAGGGAATGAACGCAAACATGGGAGCCCCCGCTGACCTGCCTAGGGTTTTTCGGACCAGATGAAGCGTGAGACGATGGCTTCCAAGCGAGAGCGAGGAAGTGATGAGGAAGAGCAGGTTCAGCGACGAGCAGATCGTCAAGATCCTTCGAGAAGCGGACCGTGAGCCCACGAACACGAGCTTCACCGCGCGCAGGCTCGCCGTGTCTGCGACTTGCGCGTCTATCGCTGCCTGGCGTGTCTGCCAATACTCGACCCGGGCCGCGGGCCGCGTCGAAGCGAAGTCACTCGCTTCGGCGCCGGACGAGTAAAGGCTCGCGAAGGCGGCGAGCAGCGCTGCCCGCAGGGGCGCGATGGGGGTCGGGGTCATGGGCTGTCTCCATCGAAAAGGTCCGTTGGGTCACACCACTGAACACCAGGCTCGGCGCACAGGCGCGCGAGAGACGCCTCGAACGCCGACCACATCGCCTCATCGACGAGCTCGTAGGAATGCCCCCAGAACCCGAAGACGCCGGACGGCCGGGCGCGATCGAGGCGCTGCCAGAAATCAGGCGCCAGGAAGTGGCAGCTTGCCGCCGCGGCCATGGGATCGATCGTGCTGACGCCCAAATCCGCGGCCCGCGTGGTGCGGGCATAGACGTGCCCGGCATCGCGCACGGCTTGCGCGACCACTTCATCGAACGTACCGAAGGGGTAGACGAAGCCGCTCACCGGCTGATCGAACAGGGTTTGCAGGCATGTGCGGCCTTCGCCGATCTCGCGCCTTGCGGCATCGATCGGCAACTGATCGATGTGGGGGTGCGTGAGCGTGTGGTTTGCGATGCTGAAGCCGTCGTAGACCTCACGAAGCTCGCCACGGGCCAGCCGCCAGACCTCGGTGTCGCCGTGATGCCAGCCCAACTGTCGCTTCTGCTTATGCAGGCCGGCGTTGAGGTTGAAGGTGGCCCGAGCGCCGTGACGGCGCAACAGCGACACGAGTCGGACATCGGTTGTCACCCCGTCGTCCCAGCACTGCACCAGTTTCATGGCGGAACGGCGGCTACGCGCGCGTTGCGCTGCTGCCTGCAGTGGGCGGCACATCCAGCCGGTAGCCCACGCCATAGACGCTGGCAATGCAGTCGGGACCGGCCATGGCGGCCTGCAGCTTGCGGCGCAGGTTCTTCACGTGGCTGTCCACGGCGCGGTCGCTCACGTCGCGAAAGTCGGTATGAATGGCGTCCAGCAGCTGCGCCCGCGCGAACACGCGGCCCGGCTGCTGCAGCAGCGTTCGCAGCAGCCTCCATTCGATGGGCGTGAGCGGCAGAGCCCGGGCGCGCCACCAGGCGCGCTGGCCGGCGTCGTCCAGGGCAAAGCCGCCTACCTCCAGCCTCGACGTTGGCGATGCGGCCGCCGCGCCGGCCAGCCGGCCCTGCGAGCGACGCAGCAGCGCGCCCACGCGGGCCACCACTTCGCGCGGGCTGTAGGGCTTGCAGAGGTAGTCGTCGGCGCCGATCTCCAGGCCCACGATGCGGTCGATCTCGTCGGCGCGTGCCGTCAGCATAAGGATAGGCACCGCAGAGTTGCGGCGGAGCCGCCGGCACACCTCCATGCCATCCAGCCCCGGCAGATTCAGGTCCAGCAGCACGGCCGCTGGGGGATAGTCCGCAAAGGCCTGCAGCGCCGAAGGCCCGTCTTCCGCCACGCGAGGGTCGTAGCCCGCAGCGCGCAGGTAGTCGCACAAAAGCGCCGCGAGCTTGGCTTCGTCTTCGACCACCAGCACACGCCGCTTGGCATTCATGCGCTGCCCTCGGGTTGCAGGGGCAGAGTGACCACAACGCGCAGGCCGCCCAGCGGCGATGCGCCAGCCTCGATTCGCCCGCCGTGGCTGCTCGCGATGGCGCGGCAGATGGCCAGACCCAGCCCGCTGCCGCCCAGGCGCCGGCTGCGCGACGCGTCTGCGCGGTACAGCGGCTCGAACAGGCGCGCCTGGTCGGCGGCTGGTACGCCGGGGGCGCTATCGTCCACGGTCAGAACCGTGTGGTCGAGCCCTGCGGCACGCAGCTGCAGCGAGATGCGGCCCGGCGCGTCGGTGTAGCGCAGGCTGTTCTCCAGCAAGTTGGACAGCAGCTGGCCGATGCGCTGCGTGTCCCAGTGCGCCCGCTGCGGCGCATGGCCCGCGTCCACGTCCAGCCGCAGGCCCGCAGCCAGCACGCGCGGCTCCATGCGGCCCACGGCATCCCGCAGCAAGGCGGCGGGCTGCACCGGTGCGAAGCTGCAGGGCAGCGCGTGCAGGTCGGACAGCGCCAGTTGGTGGAAGTCTTCCACCAGCCGCGTCACGCGCGCCACCTCTTCCTGAAGCGACAGCATGGCCGGGGCGGTGAGCGGGCGGACACCGTCGACCAGCGCTTCCACCTCGCCGCGCAGCACCGCCAGCGGCGTGCGCATTTCGTGTGAAAGCTCGGCCATCCAGCGGCGGCGGCTGGCCTCCAATTGCTGTAGCGACGCGGCCATGGCGTTGATGTCGCGCGACAGGTCGGCCAGCTCGTCGTTGCCGTGCGGCTCCAGGCGCACGTCAAACGCACCCTGCGCCACGCGGCGCGCCGCCTGCTGCACGTCACGCACGGGGCGCAGCCAGCGGCGCCCTACCCACACGGCACCGGCCACCGCCAGCAGCGTCAGCAGCAAGGCCGTCAGCACGATGCCGCGGTACTGGCGGACCAGGAAGGCCGCATCCACGCCCGCGTGGGC
>CAIZPE010000211.1 GCA_903934795.1 uncultured bacterium
GCCATGATGGGTCGCATCAAGGAAGCGGGCGGCCCGGCCAACTACGACATGACCTGGTTTGGCTTCAGCAACGGCGTGGACTGCAAGACCGCGCAAAAGGTCTGTCATGTGTCCAAGCACAGTGACAAGGTCGATGCAGCGCATACCAAGGCGCTTTTCGGACGCTGAGCACCGCGCGATCCGATGGCCATCAGTCGCCGGCACCGCCGCGTCGCCGCACGCGACGGGTCCGCCGCAAGCGCTGGGTGAGAGCCCGGTGCGGGGCGCGGCTGTCGCACTGTCACCCGCGACCAGACGAAGCGGATCCCGAAAGCGACATGGGGGCGCTTCCAGATACGCGGAACCGTTCTCGAGACGGCCTTGCCATGCGCGCCGTTTGAGGCGAATACTCGGTCGCGGACCCCATCGGCGACAGAGGTGACCGACATGCACAGACGCAATCGACCACTGGATGGCGTGGTGGTGATCGACCTCGGACAGGTCTACCAGGGCCCCTATGCCACCTACCTGATGGCCAAGGCCGGCGCCTTCGTGATCAAGGTCGAGCCCCCGGGCGGTGAACCGGTCCGGCAGCGCGAGGCGGTGAGCAAGGGGTCGGGGGTTCCCTTCGCGCTGCTCAACGGCCACAAGAAGTGCATCACGCTTGATCTGAAGTCGGAGCAGGGCAAGACCGTCCTGCGCAAGCTCGTGGCAAAGGCCGATGTGCTGCTCGAGAACTACGCACCCGGCGTGATGGACCGGCTTGGCGTGGGCTGGTCGGCGCTGCACGCGCTCAATCCGCGCCTGGTCTATGCCTCGGGTTCGGGGTACGGCCTTTCGGGCCCCGACAGCAACCAGCTCGCCATGGATGTCACCGTGCAGGCGTCATCCGGCATGATGAGCGTCACCGGCTTTCCTGATGGCCCCCCGGTGAAGGCGGGGCCGGCGGTGGTGGACTTCCTGAGCGGCATTCACCTCTACGCGGGCGTGCTCACGGCGCTGTACGAGCGCCACTTCACCGGGGAAGGGCGGCTGGTGGAGGTGGCCATGCAGGAGGTGGTCTACCCCACGCTCGCATCGAACCTCACCTTCTACTACGACCACGGTGAGGTGCCGCCGCGTACCGGCAACCAGCATGGTGGCCGCTCGGCAGCGCCCTACAATGTCTACAGCGCGCGCGACGGCCATGTCGCAATCATCGGTGTCACCGATGCGCACTGGGCCGGTCTGATCGCGGCGATGGGCCGCGCCGATCTCGCGACCGACGCCCGCTTCGCCAGCAAGGTCGCGCGCGTGCGCCACATCACCGAGACCGATGCGATCGTCTCGGCCTGGATGCGCGAACTCACCCGTGAGGAGGCCTGCCGGGCGCTCGACCGGCACGGTGTGCCGCATGCGCCGGTGCGCGATGTGGTCGAGGTCACCCATGACCGGCACCTGCACGAGCGGCAATTCCTCGAGTGGATCGATCACCCGCAGTACGGACGCGTGGCCATCGCCGACAGCCCGCTGCATCTGCATGGCGCCGACCGCCTTCCCGCGGTGGCCTCGGCCCGGCTTGGCGCCGACACCGAAGAGATCATGACCACCGTGCTGGGCGCGAGCCCGGAAGAGTTCCGGCAGTGGACTCAGGCTGGCGCCTTCGGGCCGCCGCCGCGGCGATGATCACGCTCGACTGAGATCGACCGAAAGGCAGCCCGATGACTCCTCTCCTTTTCTCGCCGATCGATCTGCGCGAGGTTCGTCTTCGCAATCGCATCGTGGTGCCGCCCCTGCACCAGTACTCGGCCCGCCAGCATCTGCCCACCGACGGGCATCTGATGCATCTCGGCCGCTTCGCGGCCGGGGGCGCGGGACTGGTGTTCGTCGAATCCACCAAGGTCGAGCGCCGCGGTCACGGCACGCTGGGTGACCTCGCGCTGTGGGATGACGCCTTCATCGCGCCCATGGCGCGGCTGGCCGGCTTCATCCGCGAGCAGGGCGCGGTGCCCGGCATCCAGCTTGGCCACACCGGGCGCAAGGCGCGCACCTCGCGGCCCTGGGAGGGCGATGGCCCGATGCCGCGCACCGACGAGAATGCCGCCGAGTGGGATGCCTGGGAGATCGTCGGGCCCAGCGCGCTCGCCTATGGCGAGGGCTGGCCGGTGCCGCGCGCGCTGGCCCTCGACGAGATTCCCCAGCTCGTGAGCGCCTGGGGGCAGGCGGCGCGGCGGGCCAACGAGGCCGGCTTCGATGTGCTGGAGGTCCATGGTGCGCACGGCTACCTCATCCACCAGTTCCTGTCGCCCGAGGCGAACCAGCGCACCGATGCCTATGGCGGCTCGGACGCCAATCGCAGGCGCCTGGCGATCGAGATCGTGGAGAGCGTGCGCGAGCACTGGCCGGCGCACAAGCCGCTCTTCATGCGCCTGTCGATCGAGGACGATGCCGGCTGGGGGCCCGAGCAGAATGTCGCGCTTGCCCGCATCCTCAAGACCAAGGGTGTCGATGTCATCGACTGCACCTCGGGCGGGGTGTCCAGCCGCGTGCCCACGATGTATCGCGCGCTGCGCTACGGCTACCAGGTGCCCTTCGCGTCGCAGGTCCGGCGCGACGCCGGCATCGCCACCATGGCGGTCGGGCTGATCATCCACGGCGATCAGGCCGAGCAGATCCTGCAGGAGGGTCATGCCGACCTGGTCGCCATCGGCCGGGAGATCATGCACAACCCGAACTGGCCGATGGATGCGGCCCAGAAGATGGGCCTTGCCACCGCGTTCGATCAGGTGCCCCGGCAGTCGGGTTTCTGGCTGGAGTCCCGCGCCCGGCGCGGGTTCGGCGGTGTGCCGTCCACCTGGCAGAAGGGGATGGGCTGACCCGTCACCCTGCGCTGGCGCAGGCCCGCCGCGCTGCCTGCGCGATCGCGGCCGCATCCACGCCGAAGTACGCCCGCAGGGCGCGCCGGGTGTCGCTGCGGCCGAAGCCGTCGGTGCCCAGCGTGACATAGCGGCGACCGGCCGGCACGAAGCCGCGGATCGTGTCGGGCACGGCGCGCACATAGTCGCTGGCCGCGATCACCGGGCCGCGGCCCGCCGCGAGCAGTTGCGCGATGAACGGGCGCGGGGCCTCATCGCCCGCGAGCCAGCGAGCCTCGCAGGCCTGACCCTCGCGTGCGAGTTCGCTCCAGCTGGTCACGCTGATCACCTCGCAGGCGATGCCATCCTCGGCCAGCACCTTCGCGGCGGCGATCACCTCGTTGAGGATGGCGCCCGAGCCCATCAGGGTGACCGATCGTTCAGCGCCATCGGGGCCCCAGCGACCGAAGCGGTAGGCGCCGCGCAGCAGGTCCTCGCGTACGCCCTCGGGCAGATCGGGCTGCGCGTAGTTCTCGTTCATCACCGTGATGTAGTGGAAGACATCGCGCTGCTCGATGAGCATCTCGCGCATGCCCTGGTCGACGATGACCGCGAGCTCGCCCGCGAAGGCCGGGTCCCAGGCCCGGCAGTTCGGGATGGTGGCGGCCACCAGATGGCTGCTGCCGTCCTGGTGCTGCAGACCCTCGCCGCCAAGCGTGGTGCGCCCGGAGGTGGCGCCGATCAGGAAGCCGCGGGCGCGCTGATCGGCCGCCGCCCAGATCGCGTCGCCCACCCGCTGGAAGCCGAACATCGAGTAGTAGATGTAGAAGGGCAGCATGGCCACGCCGTGCACGCTGTAGCTGGTGGCGGCGGCGGTCCAGCTCGCGATCGCGCCGGCCTCGCTGATGCCCTCCTCGAGGATCTGGCCATCGACCGCCTCGCGGTAGGCCAGCACCGAGCCGATGTCCTCGGGTTCGTAGCTCTGACCGGCGCAGGAGTAGATGCCCACCTGGCGAAACATCGAGGCCATGCCGAAGGTGCGCGCCTCGTCGGCCACGATGGGCACGATGCGCGGGCCGAGCACCGGGTCTTTCAGCAGGTTGCCCAGCATGCGCACGAAGGCCATGGTGGTCGACATCTCACGGCCGCCCGCCGCGGTGGCGAAGGCCGCGTAGCCGGGCAGCGGCGGCACCGCCACCGGCGCGCAGTCATCGCGCCGCACCGGCAGGTAGCCGCCAAGCGCGCGGCGCCGCTCGTGCAGGTAGCGCATCTCGGGGCTGTCATCGGCGGGTCGATAGAACGACAGCCCGGTGGCCTGGGCATCGCTCAGGGGCAGGTTGAAGCGGTTGCGGTAGTCGATCAGCGCCGCTTCGTCGAGGGTCTTCTGGCTGTGCGTGGTCATCCGGCCCTGGCCGGCCGCGCCCATGCCATAGCCCTTCTTGGTGTGGGCCAGAATCACCGTGGGCTGGCCGCGATGGCTGGCTGCTGCCGCGTAGGCGGCGTGGATCTTCACCAGGTCGTGGCCGCCGCGGCGCAGCTGATCGATCTGGGCATCGGTGAGGCCCATGGCAAGCCGGCGCAGTTCGTCGTTCTGGCCGAAGAAGTGCTCGCGGTTGTAGCGGCCGTCCTTGGCCGCGAAGGTCTGCATCTGGCCATCGACGGTGTGCGAGAAGGCCCGGGTGAGCGCCTGCGCGCTGTCGCGGGCGAACAGGCCATCCCAGTCGCTGCCCCAGAGCAGCTTGATGACATGCCAGCCGGCGCCCAGGAAGAGCCGCTCGAGTTCATCGACGATGCGGCCGTTGCCGCGCACCGGGC
>CAIZPE010000212.1 GCA_903934795.1 uncultured bacterium
CGGCTGGCACCGGCGCCGCGGCCCTCGGCCGAACCCCGGCCCCCCGATGTCCTGCCGCCCTCGGCCGCGCCGCGCCCAGCCGCGCCGCGCGCGGCGGCCCCCCGGGCGGCCAGACCACGCCCGGTGGGCGAGACCGCCTGCGGCGCGGATTCCTCGGCGCGCGGACGAGCCCGGCGGGTGGGCGCCTTCTGCCCGGCGCCAGCCGCCTTCTTGCGATGGTAGGGCGCATTCGGCCGGACGCGGCCGCTGGCCTGCCCGGCACCTGCCTGGGGATCGACCGGCGCCGGCCGCCATACCACCAGCAGCTTGCCGATGTGCTGCACCGGCGCACTGCCGGTGCGCTCGCAGATCTCGGCGAGCATGGCGGCGCGGGCCTCACGGTCATCGCCGAGCACCCGGACCTTGATCAGCTGGTGGCTGACCAGGGCGCGCTCCACCTCGGCGAGCACCGCCGGGGTGAGGCCTTCCTGGCCGATCATCACCACCGGCTTGAGCGGGTGGGCCTGCGCCTTGAGCGCCTTGCGGGCGGCGGCGTCGAGCGTCGGCGCACCGACGGGTGCTTCGATAGGGTCATCCATGCGCGGATTCTATCGGTCCCGCGCCCGGGCCGGCGGATAATGGCGACCGACCCTCACCTCGCGCGCCCGTCGCGCCCCCGCGCCGCATGGCCAAGAACCGCTTCAGCAAGGCCTGGCTGGACCAGCACCGCAACGATCCCTACGTCAAGCAGGCGCAGGCTCGCGGCTACCGCTCGCGCGCGGCCTTCAAGCTGATCGAGATCGACCAGGAAGACCGCCTCATCCGTCCCGGCAACCTGGTGGTCGATCTCGGCAGCACGCCGGGCGCGTGGAGCCAGGTGCTGCGCGAGCGGCTGGCCACCGGCGCCGGCGGCATCCGCGGCCGCATCGTCGCGCTCGACCTGCTGCCCATGGACCCGATCGCCGATGTCGAGTTCATGCTCGGCGATTTCCGCGAGGATGCGGTCCTCGCCGAACTCTCGGCCCGCCTCGGCGGCGAGCGCGCCGACCTGATCGTCTCCGACATGGCGCCCAACCTCTCGGGGGTTGCCACCGCCGACGCCGCGCGCATGGCTGACCTGATCGAGCTTGCCGTGGCCTTCGCCATCGATCACCTCAAGCCCGAGGGCGCACTGCTGGTCAAGTGCTTCCATGGCAGCGGCTACAGCCAGCTCGTGGAACGCTTCAAGCAGGTCTTCCTGCGGGTGGCCCCGCGCAAGCCCAAGGCCTCCCGGGACAAGTCGGCCGAGACCTACCTGCTCGGTCGCGGCCTGAAGCCGGCGGCGCTGGCGCAGGCCCGCCAGCAGGCCCAAACCGCGCCCGTCACCCCCGCTCCGTTGGTCGGTCCGGTGTAAGCCCCATACGGATCAACGACTTATCGGGCACTTGCGGCTGGCGGCAACGCCCCAATCTGCGTAGAATCCTTCTGCTGGAAAAGGAGCATTCCTAAGTGAACAACGTGTTCTCAAAGGCCGCGGTCTGGCTGGTCATCGCCCTGGTGCTGTTCACCGTCTTCAAGCAGTTCGACGGTCGACAGGCCCGTGGCGGCGACATGCCGTACTCCCAATTCATGGCCGAGGCCCGCGAGGGGCGCATCGACAGCGTCACCATCGACGGTCGCACCCTGCGCGCCCGCACCAAGGACAACAAGTCCGTCACGGTGTTCTCGCCCAGCGATCCCTGGATGGTCGGCGACCTGATGAAGTTCGGCGTCCAGGTCAACGCCAAGCCCGAGGAAGAGCAGTCGCTGCTGCTCAACATCTTCGTCTCGTGGTTCCCCATGCTGCTGCTGATCGGCGTGTGGGTGTTCTTCATGCGACAGATGCAGGGCGGTGGCCGCGGCGGCGCCTTCTCGTTCGGCAAGAGCCGAGCCCGTCTGCTCGACGAGAGCAACAACAGCATCACCTTCGCCGATGTCGCGGGCTGCGATGAAGCCAAGGAAGATGTTCGCGAGCTGGTCGAGTTCCTCCGTGATCCGTCCAAGTTCCAGAAGCTCGGCGGTCGCATTCCACGCGGCGTGCTCATGGTCGGTTCGCCCGGCACCGGCAAGACCCTGCTCGCCAAGGCCATCGCCGGCGAGGCCAAGGTTCCGTTCTTCTCCATCTCCGGCTCCGACTTCGTCGAGATGTTCGTCGGGGTGGGCGCGGCTCGCGTTCGCGACATGTTCGAGAACGCCAAGAAGCATGCGCCCTGCATCCTGTTCATCGACGAGATCGACGCGGTCGGCCGCCAGCGCGGCGCCGGTCTGGGCGGTGGTAATGATGAGCGCGAGCAGACCCTCAACCAGCTGCTGGTCGAGATGGACGGCTTCGAGACCGGTCAGGGC
>CAIZPE010000213.1 GCA_903934795.1 uncultured bacterium
CATCCTTGGCCGCGAAGGTCTGCATCTGGCCGTCCACCGTGTCGGCAAAGGCGCGCACCAGGGCGCCGGTGGTGTCGCGCGCGAACAGGCCGTCCCAGTCGCTGCCCCACAGCAGCTAGATCACGTTCCAGCCCGCGCCGCGGAACAGCTTCTCCAGCTCGTCGACCACGCGTCCGTTGCCGCGCACCGGCCCGTCCAGGCGCTGCAGGTTGCAGTTCACCACCCAGACCAGGTTGTCGAGCTTCTCGCGCGAGGCGAGGGTGAGGGCGCTCATGCTCTCGGGCTCGTCCATTTCGCCGTCACCGAACACGCCCCAGACCTTGCGGCCCTGGCAGTCGAGCAGCCCGCGGTGGGTGAGGTAGTGCATGAAGCGGGCGTGGTAGATCGAGCTGATCGGACCCAGTCCCATCGAGCCGGTGGGGAACTGCCAGAAGTCCGGCATCAGCCAGGGGTGCGGATAGCTCGGCAGCCCACGGGCGCCCTGCCCGGGCGCGCTGATCTCCTGGCGGTAGTGGTGCAGATCGGCCTCGCTCAGCCGGCCCTCGAGAAAGGCGCGGGCATAGACGCCGGGCGCGCTGTGCGGCTGGAAGAACACCAGATCGCCGCGGTGATGATCGTCTCGCGCGCGAAAGAAGTGATTGAAGCCGACCTCGAACAGATCGGCCGCGCTGGCATAGCTGGCGATGTGGCCGCCGAGTTCGCCATAGGCGGCGTTGGCGCGCGCCACCATCGCCAGGGCATTCCAGCGCATCAGCGACGCCAGCCGTTCCTCGATGGCGAGGTCGCCAGGGAAGGGCGCCTGCCGCTCGGCGGGGATGCTGTTCACATAGGGCGTGGTCAGCGGCGGTGACCAGCCCACGGCCGGGCCGCGGGCCATTGCCGCGAGTTCGTCGAGGATGAAGCGCGCGCGCGCCGGGCCGTGGGCAGCGAGCAGGGACTCGAAGGCGTCACGCCACTCGGCAGTCTCGCCGGGATCGGCGTCGATCCCGGCGTCATCGCCGCGGGCCAGCCCGGCGCCGGGCAGGGGGAGGTCGATGGGTTTCATGCAAGTACTGTAGATCGCAGCAAGCGAAATAGGCTCCTGATATGCTCGCCTGAGGTTAATTTGGAAGCAGAAAATAGTGTCAGGAGCTCTGATTGAAGCAGGAAATTCCAGCGTTTTCCGGTTCGCTCGATGCCATCGACCTGCGCATCCTCGATGAGCTGCAGCGCGATGGCTCGCTGACCAATGTCGAGCTCGCCCGTCGGGTGCATCTCTCGCCTTCGCCCTGCCTCACGCGGGTGCGCGCGCTCGAGGCCGCGGGCGTCATCCAGCGCTATGTGGCGCTGGTCAGCGCGAAGGCGCTCGGCCTTGGCCTGAATGTCTTCATCAACATCAGCCTGAAGGCGCAGTCGAAGTCGGCGCTCGCCGAGTTCGAGCGGCGCATCGCCGAGCATGACGAGGTCATGGAGTGCTACCTCATGACCGGCGACAGCGACTACCTCATCCGCGTGGCGGTTGCCGACATTGCCGCGCTCGAGCGCTTCATCCTGGAACAGCTCACGCCCATCCCGGGCGTGGAGAAGATCCGATCCAGCTTCGCGCTCAAGCAGGTGCGCTACCAGACCGCGCTGCCGCTGCCGCGGTCATCGCACAAGGCCCATCCGTAAGACGCCTGGCGGGTGCTCCGGCGCAAGTCCGGAGGGCGAGAGGCTGCTCAGCCCAGGGCCGACAGGAACTGCCGCAGCTCCTCGGTGCGGGGCGCATCGAAGAGCTGTGCCGCGGGACCCATCTCATGGATGCGGCCGGCGTGCATGAAGACCACCCGGTGGGCCACCCGCCGCGCAAAGGCCATTTCGTGGGTGACCATCAGCAGCGTCATGCCCTCCTGGGCGAGCTGGGCCACCACCTTGAGCACCTCGCCCACCAGTTCGGGATCGAGCGCCGAGGTGATCTCGTCGCACAGAAGCACGGCCGGATCCATGGCCAGCGCGCGGGCGATCGCCACCCGCTGTTGCTGACCGCCCGAGAGCTGGTCGGCATGGGCATCGAAGCGGTCTGCCAGGCCCACGCGCGCCAGCAACTCACGGGCGCGGCGTTCACCATCGACCCCGCGCAGGCCCTTGACCAGGGAAGGCGCCAGGATGATGTTGCGGCCCACGCTCAGGTGCGGAAACAGGTTGAAGCTCTGGAAGATCATGCCCACGCGCTGGCGCAGCGCGCGCATGGCGGTGGCGTCGGTGGGGCGCAGCGCGGTGCCCTCCACGCTCACGCTGCCTTCCTGGAAGGGCTCCAGTCCGTTGATGCAGCGAAGCAGCGTGCTCTTGCCGGAGCCGCTGCGGCCGATGATCGCCAGCACCTCGCCGCGGCGCACGCTCAGATCGATGCCCTTGAGCACCTCGTTCTCGGCAAAGCGCTTGCGCAGCCCCCGGATCTCGATGATGGCGTCGTCATCCATGGCGCAGTCGGCTTTCGAGTTTTCGGCTGTATGCCGAGATCGGCGCGCACAGGCAGAAGTAGAGCAGCGCCACGCAGGCATAGACCGTGAACGGGCGGAAGGTGGCGTTGGTGATCATGGTGCCCGCCTTGGTGAGTTCGATGAAGCCGATCACCGAGGCCAGCGCCGTGCCCTTGACCACCTGCACCAGGAAGCCCACGGTGGGTGGCACGGCGATCCGCAAGGCTTGCGGTCCGATGACATGGCGCAGTTGCTGCGGCAG
Organism: uncultured bacterium; assembly: GCA_903934795.1. Classification (GTDB taxonomy): domain Bacteria; phylum Pseudomonadota; class Gammaproteobacteria; order Burkholderiales; family Burkholderiaceae_E; genus Quisquiliibacterium. The sequence continues at coordinate 2,701 of CAIZPE010000213.1, forward strand.
GCTCATCGCGAGGCTGGCCGAGGCCTCCCACTGGCCCTTCGGAATGGCCTCGACGCAGCCACGCCAGATCTCGACCAGAAAGGCGCTGGTGTAGAGCGTGAGCGCCAGCGCCGCCGCCGACCATGCCGAGATCTCCAGGCCCAGCAGCGCCAGCCCGAAGTAGGCGAGGAAGAGCTGGATCAGCAGCGGTGTGCCCTGGAAGAGCTCCACATACAGGCGAACGCCGCGCTCGGCGCCTGGCCAGCGGGCCAGTCTGGCCACGAGCAGGGTCAGGCCCACCGTGCCGCCACCGATGAATGCGACCAGCGACAGGGCCACCGTCCAGCGGGCTGCCAGCAGCAGGTTGCGCAGGATGTCCCACAGGGTGAACTCGACCATGCTGGTGCCTGCCTCAGCGCCCGACGAGCAGTCGCGCGCCTGCCCAGTTGAGGGCCTGCCGCAGCGCGATGGCCAGCGCGAGGTACAGCGCGGCGGCCACGATGTAGGCCTCGAAGGCGCGGAAGTTGCGGCTCTGGATGAGGTTGGCGAAGTAGGAGAGCTCCTGCGCAGCGATCTGGCCGCACACCGCCGAACCCAGCATCACGATGATGATCTGGCTGACCAGCGCGGGCCACACCCGGGCCAGCGCCGGTGGCAGCACCACCCGTGTGAAGACCTGGGCGCGTGACAGGGCCAGGCTCAGACCCGCCTCGATCTGGCCACGCGGCGTGGCTTCGATGCCGGCCCGAACGATCTCGGCGGCATAGGCGCCGAGGTTGACGGTCATGGCGATCACCGAGGCGATTTCGGGCGAGAGCCGCAGCCCAAGGCTGGGCAGACCGAAGAAGATGAAGAAGAGCTGCACGATGAAGGGCGTGTTGCGCACCAGCTCCACATAAGCCGCCACGCCGCGCGCAAACCCCCGCGGGCCCCAGGCCCGCGCCCAGCCGCAGACCACGCCCAGGCCCAGCCCGGCGGTGGCCGATAGTGCGGTGAGCCCGGCCGTGGCGACCACGCCGCGCAGCAGCATCGGCCAGTCGACCAGCACGGCCGAGAAGTCCAGCGTGACCACGGTCTGCTCAGCAGCTCAGTGGCTCAGTGCCGGGAGGTGGCGAAAACAGATGCGCCCCGACGACATCAGTTGGGCAGATCACCGGCCGGGCGGCCCAGCCATTTTTGCGCCATCCGGTCGAGTTCGCCCGCGGCCTTGGCCGTGGCGATGATCTCGCTGACGCGGGCGCGCAGCCTGTCCTCGCCCTTGGCCACGCCGATGAAGTTGGGCGAGTCCTTGATCAGCAGCTTGTACTCGGCATTGAGTTGCGGGTTGCGCTGCATCATGTTGCCGGCTACCGAGGCGCCCGTGGCGATGGTCTGCACCTGCCCCGAGACGAAGGCCGAGACGGTGGCGTTGTTGTCCTCGAAGCGCCTGATGTCAGCCGTCGGTGGCGCAAGGCGGGTGATCTCCATGTCCTCGATGGCGCCGCGTGTGACGGCCAGCGTCTTGCCGGCCAGGTCGGCGAAGGACTTCACATTGAGTGCCTTCGCGGCGAACACCGCCTGGAAGAAGGGCGAGTAGGCGGCGGTGAAGTCGATCACCTTCTCGCGCTCGGCGTTCTTGCCGAGGGTGGAGATCACCAGGTGCGCCTTGCGGGTCTGCAGGTAGGCAATGCGGTTGGCGCTGGTTACCGGCATGAGTTCCACCCGTGCGCCCAGACGGGCACCGATGAGGTTGGCCATGTCGATGTCCAGTCCCTGCGGCTTGAGGTCCGTGCCCACGAAGCCGTAGGGCGGGAAATCAGTGGGAATGGCGATGGTGATGGCTTTCTTCGCGAGGATCTCGTCAAGTGCGGTCTGCGCGAAGGCGGCAGGTGCTGCCAGCAGGGAGACGACGAGGCTGAGCGAAAGGACGGTGCGGCGGCGCATGGCGGGGCTCCGGGTGAAGGGGACAAACAGGCGGTGACGGAAGGACTGTAGCAAAGCAGGCCACTGATCGGCCTTCAAAAGGGCTGGCCTGAGCGTACTATCGGGGCGGCTCGACCGGTGCTTGCGGACTGGCGCTCCTTTCTGTCTGTCACGGCCCAGGGGCTCGTCGCGATGTTTTC
>CAIZPE010000214.1 GCA_903934795.1 uncultured bacterium
ATCGGCGGCGTACAGGTGCAGAAAGACCCCGCCGGGCGCCCGGGTGCCATGGGCCGCACGCAGGAAGCCGCCGTGGGCATGCACCAGATCAGGCGGGATGAGGCCCTCTCGAAGCAGGGTCTGCGGGCCGTAGAGATCGGCGAGGATGCGGTTGAGCAGCACCGCGCGCTGGGCGATGCCGGCCTGCAGGGCCGACCACTCCTCGGCCGGGATGACCTGAGGCAGGGCATCGAGCTCCCAGGGGCGGTCGAGTCCCTGGGGATCGGCATAGACATTGTAGGTGACGCCGTGATCGCGGATCTGCCGCTCGATCGACTCCAGACGCTCGCCGATGCGTCGCGCCGGGGTGCGGGCGAGCAGATCGTAGATGGCGCGGAAGTGCGCGCGCGGCCGGCCGGGCGCCTCGAAGAGCTCGTCGAAGCGGGCCCTGGCCGCGGGATAGTCGGCCAGCAGATCGGCGGACGGCGTGCGATCGGTCAAGCCGGCCGGCGCATGTCGAGGGTGAAGGGCAGGTCGGGATTGCGGCGGGCCGCCGCCACCGTCAGCGTGCCCGGGGTGTGGCCGATGCGGAAGAACCGCGCCAGCCGCCGCGCCTCGGCCTCGTAGGCGTTCACCGGAAAGCTCTCATGGTTGCGCCCGCCAGGATGCGACACATGGTACTGGGCCCCACCGAGCGAGCGGTTCATCCAGGTATCGGCCAGATCGAACACCAGCGGCGCATGCACGCCGATGGTGGGATGCAGGCACGAAGGCGGCTGCCAGGCCCGGTAGCGCACCCCGGCCACGAATTCGCCCACCCGACCGGTGGGCTGCAGCGGCAGCGCGCGGCCGTTGCAGGTGATGACATGACGCTCGTCGACCAGCCCGCTGGCCAGCACCTGCAGCCGCTCCACCGACGAGTCCACGTAGCGCACCGTGCCGCCGCCGCCGCCCTCCTCGCCCATGACATGCCAGGGCTCGAGCGCGAGGCGCAGCTCGATGTGGACGCCCCGGGCGTCGAAGTCGCCCAGCCGCGGGAAGCGGAACTCGAAGTGCGGCGCGAACCAGGCCGCCTGCATGGGGTAGCCGGTCTGCCCGAGTTCCTCGAGCACATCGGTGAAGTCTTCCCACACGAAGTGCGGCAGCATGAAGCGGTCATGGAGCTCGGTACCCCAGCGTTTGAGGCGGGCCGGCCGGTAGGGCTCGCGCCAGAAGCGGGCCACCAGCGCGCGTATCAGCAGCTGCTGGGCGAGGCTCATGCGGGCATGCGGCGGCATCTCGAAGGCCCGCATCTCGAGCAGGCCGAGGCGGCCCGCCGCGCCGTCGGGCGAGTAGAGCTTGTCGATGCAGAACTCGGCGCGGTGGGTGTTGCCGGTGACGTCGGTGAGCAGGTTGCGCAGCAACCGATCGATGAGCCACGGCGCGGGCTCGCCGGGCCTGGTCGCCTGCAGGCGTGCCAGCTCGCCGAGGGCGATCTCGATCTCGTGGACGCTGTCGTTGCGGGCCTCGTCGAAGCGCGGCGCCTGGCTGGTGGGGCCGATGAACAGGCCCGAGAACAGGTACGACAGCGAGGGATGGTTGTGCCAGTAGGCCACCATGCTGGCGAGCAGGTCGGGGCGGCGCAGGAAGGGCGAATCGGCCGGCGTGGCCCCGCCGAGCACGAAGTGGTTGCCACCGCCGGTGCCGGTGTGACGGCCGTCGAGCATGAACTTCTCGGAGCTCAGGCGGGTGGCATGAGCGGCCTCGTAGAGGAAGCTGGTCTGATCGACCAGATCAGACCAGCTCTCGGCCGGCTGCACATTGACCTCGATCACGCCGGGATCGGGCGTGACCCGCAGCATCGCCAGGCGCGGATCGCGCGGCGGCTCGTAGCCCTCGAGGATCACCGGCGTGCCCAGCGCCGAGGCCGCGGCCTGCACGGCCGCCACCAGCTCGAGGTAGTCCTCCAGGGCCGAGACCGGCGGCATGAAGATGTGCAGCCGGCCCTCGCGGGGCTGCGCGCACATGGCGGTACGGGCCAGTCCTGCAGCCGACTGACCCGGGGCGGGGGCGGCGCCCTGACCCGCGGCGCCGGGGGCGGCGCCGCCCACCGACTGCATCAGCGCGCGGGCCGCAGGCAGGGGCGCCCGCGGCGCGAAAGGGTCGGCGGCCTGGATCCACGGCCGGTCACCCGGCGCGGCCCAGGGCTGGGAATCGAGCGGCAGGCGATAGCCCATCGGCGAATCGCCGGGCAGCAGATAGCAGCGCTCGGCGCGCAGGAACCACGAGCCGCTGCGCCACGACGGGCCGGCCGCCTCGCGGGCCAGCGGCAACACGCAACCGGTGATCGCGCTCAGGCCCTGGTCGAAGACCTGCCGCAGGCGCTCGCGCTCGAGCGGATCGTCGAGCCGCGAGTCGAAGGGATCGACATTCACCGGCAGGCGGCGCTCGCGCCACAGGTAGTACCAGACATCCTCGTAGGCATCGAAGACATGGTCGGCGCCCACGCCCAGGCGCTGCGCCACCTCGCGCAGGAAGCGCGCCGCCAGGGCAGCATCGGCGCCATGGCTGGCGCGCTCGTCGGCGAGCAGCGCCGGCTCGGTCCAGATCGGCTCGCCGTCACGGCGCCAGAACAGGTTCAGCGACCAGCGCGGCAGCTGCTCGCCGGGGTACCACTTGCCCTGGCCGACATGCACCAGTCCGAGGGGCGCATACCGCGCCCGCAGCCGCTGCAGCAGGTCACCGGCCAGCAGGCGCTTGGTGGGCCCCAGGGCGTCGGTGTTCCACTCCGCCCCATCGCGGTCGTCGACCGACACGTAGGTGGGCTCGCCGCCCTGGGTGAGACGCACATCGCCGGCCCGCAGGTCGGCATCGATCCGGTGCCCCAGGCTCTCGATGTCGGCCCACTGCGCCTCGGTGTAGGGCAGCGTGACCCGCGGCGCCTCCCAGATGCGCTCGACCTTCATCGCGTGCGAGAACTCGCACTCGGCCGGCTCGACCAGACCGGACACCGGCGCCGCCGAGGACGGTTCGGGCGAGCAGGCGAGCGGGATATGACCTTCGCCGGCCAGCAGGCCCGAGGTGGGATCGAGGCCGATCCAGCCCGCACCGGGCAGGTAGACCTCGCACCAGGCGTGCAGGTCGGTGAAGTCGGCCTGCGCGCCGGAAGGACCGTCGAGGGCACGCTGATCGGCCTTGAGCTGGATGAGGTAGCCGGACACGAAGCGCGCCGCCAGCCCGCGATGGCGCAACAACTGCACCAGCAGCCAGGCCGAGTCGCGGCACGAGCCCGAGCCTAGCGTCAGGGTCTGGTCGGGGGTCTGAACGCCGGGCTCGAGGCGGATCAGGTAGGCGACATCGCGCTGCACCCGGCGGTTGAGCTCGACCAGGAAGTCGATGGTGCGCTGGCGCGAGGCCGGCACCTGCGCGAGGTAGGCCTGGAAACGCTCGCCGCCCGGCTCGCGCACCAGAAAGGGCGCCAGTTCGCGCGCCTGCTCGGCGGCATAGTCGAAGGGAAACTGCTCGGCCTGCGGCTCGAGGAAAAAGTCGAAGGGGTTGAGCACCGCCATCTCGGCCACCAGGTCGACCTCGATGCACAGTGCCTCGGTGCGCTCGGGGAACACCAGCCGGGCCAGGTAGTTGCCCTGCGGATCCTGCTGCCAGTTGATGAAGTGCTCGCCGGGCGTGACCCGCATGGAATACGACAGCACCCGGGTGCGGGCATGCGGACAGGGACGCAGGCGAACGATCTGCGGACCGAGCGCCACCGCGCGGTCATAGCGGTAGCGGGTGATGTGGTTCAGGGCGACATGGATCGACACGGGGCATCCTCCTGGGCAGGCGTGCCTCGATTGAAGCAATTCATGTGCCGAGCCAGCCCGCGGCTAGCCGGTGATTATCGCCCGGATCGCTCGCGCGGCGGCAGCCATGCCCATGGCGGCCGTGACCGTCACCACGGAACCGTAACCCGCGCATGAGAGGCCGGCTCCCCCAACGGCCCCGCGCGTGCCGGCGGGCGCTTCCCGCGAGTGGATCACCGACACGCCGAAGCGTCGGCCCGGCTCGCGCGGAAACCCGTGCTCGCGGCGCAGGCGCGCGCGTACCGCCGCGATCAGCGCATCGCCCCGGATCAGGGCCAGATCGTCCTCGGCGAGGGCAAGCGGATCGCTGCGGCCGCCGGCCGCCCCGCAGACCACGAGCGCCTGAGCACGAGCCCGGCACAGCGCGATCAGCGCCGCCTTGGCCCGAGGGGCGTCGATGGCGTCGACCACCACCGCGCCCTCGGGCACGAGTTGGGCGACATTGCCGGGATCGATGAAGGCATCGGTGGCGAGCACCTGACAATCGGGCGCGATGTCGCGCAGGCGCTCGCGCATCACCGCGACCTTGGCCGCGCCGAGCGTGGAGTGCAGGGCGTGGAGCTGGCGGTTCAGGTTCGACTCGGCGACATGGTCCAGGTCGATCAGGGTGATGGCGCCCACGCCGGAACGCACCAGCGCCTCGGCTGCCCAGGACCCCACGCCGCCCACGCCCACCACGCAGGCATGGGCCGCCCGCAGGCGCGCCAGGCCGGCCTCGCCATGCAGACGGGCGACGCCGCCGAAGGCCCGCGCCGCGGACTCGGCGGCGGTGCTCAGGGCAGCAGCACCGTGGAGCCGGTGGTGCGGCGGGCCTCCAGATCCTGGTGGGCGCGCACGGTGTCGGCCAGGGCATAGCGCTGGTCGATCTCGATGCGCACCTTGCCGCTGGCGACCATGCGGAACAGGTCGGCCGACATGGTCTCGAGGTTCTCGCGGCTGCTGGTGTGGGCCATGAGCGAGGGCCGGGTGATGTAGAGCGAGCCCTTGAGCGCGGTGAGCGGCAGCGGCGGCACCGGCCCCGAGGCGTTGCCGAAGCTCACCAGCAGACCGAAGGGCTGCAGGCTGTCGATCGAGCCCTGGAAGGTGTCCTTGCCCACCGAGTCGTAGACCACCGGCACCATCTCGCCGCGGGTGATCTCGCGCACCCGCTCGGCCACATTCTCCTTGTTGTAGAGGATCACATGGTCGGCGCCGAAATCGCGCGCGAGCTTGGCCTTGGCCTCGGAGCCGGCGGTGCCGATGACGGTCACGCCCAGCGCCTTGGCCCACTGCATGGCGATCAGACCCACGCCGCCGGCCGCGGCATGGAACAGGATGGTCTGGCCGCGCTGCAGCTTGTAGGTGCGGCGGAACAGGTACTGGACGGTGAGGCCCTTGAGCATCATGGCCGCGGCGGTGTCAAAGCCCACCGACTTGGGCAGCTTCACCAGCGGCGCCGCCGGCATGTTGCGCAGCTCGGCATACGAGCCCGGGGGCTGGCCGCAGTAGGCAACCCGGTCGCCCACCTTGAAGGTGTTCACGCCCGCGCCCACCGCGGTGACCACCCCGGCGCCCTCCAGGCCCACCCCGGCGGGCAACGGCATGGGGTACAGGCCGGATCGGAAATAGACATCGATGTAGTTCAGGCCGACCGCATGGTTGCGGACCTGCACCTCGCCGGGGCCGGGCGGGCCGACCTCGACGTCGACAAGCTTCATCACTTCGGGGCCGCCGGTCTGCTCGATTCGAATCGCCTTGGGCATGAGTGTCTCCAGGGTGGGGGGTCAGAGCCGCCCGCGCAAATGCGGACGGCGGGTCAGGAAGGAAAGCCGGCAAGCCGCGCCGGCCCGGCTCAGTAAGTGCCCGGGTAGGCGCCGCCGTCGATCAGGAAATTCTGGCCGGTGACATAGGCCGCCTGGGCGCTGCACAGATAG
>CAIZPE010000215.1 GCA_903934795.1 uncultured bacterium
CGCCCTCGCTGGTGCTGGTGGTGCTGGCCGACCAGCTCGGCAAGTCGGTGGGCGACATGTACAAGGGCGCCATCGGCCCCTCGATCGCCCAGACCCTGATCTTCATCGCCTACATCGTGGTGCTGTCGATCCTCAAGCCGCACTACATGCCGCCGCTGCCCCCTGAGGCGCGCACCATCTCCGGCTGGGCACTCTGGAAGAAGGTGCTCTGGGGCATGGTGCCCTCGGTGGTGCTGATCTTCCTGGTGCTGGGCACCATCTTCATGGGCCTGGCCACGCCCACCGAGGCGGGCGCCATGGGCGCGGTGGGCGCCATGGTGCTGGCGGCGGTCAACCGCCGCCTGACCTGGAAACTCATCCGCGAGGGCATGGAGTCCACCGGCCGCATCACTGCCATGGTGATCTTCATCCTGGTGGGTTCCACGGTGTTCTCGCTGGTGTTCCAGGGCGTCGATGGGGCGATCTGGATCGAGCACATGCTCATCTCCATGACCGGCGGCACGGTGGTCGGCTTTCTGGTGGTGGTCAACCTGTTCGTGTTCTTCCTGGCCTTCTTCCTCGATTTCTTCGAGATCGCCTTCATCATCATCCCGCTGCTCGCGCCGGTGGCGGCCAAGCTCGGTATCGACCTGATCTGGTTCGGCGTGCTGCTCTGCGTGAACATGCAGACCTCGTTCATGCACCCGCCCTTCGGCTTCGCGCTGTTCTATCTGCGCGGCATCGCGCCCAAGGAGGTCAAGAGTTCCGACATCTACCTTGGCGCCATACCCTGGGTGTTCCTGCAGCTGCTGCTGGTGGCCATCCTGATCTTCTGGCCGGGCATGGTCACCATGTGGCTCGACAAGGAGGTGGCGGTCGATCTCGACAAGGTCAAGATCGAGGTCCAGTCCGATGACGACAAACCCGGCGCCGACGGCAAGGACGGCGCGGCCAAGGGCGAGGACGGCAAGCCGGCCGAGGAGGAGGATCTCGGCAAGCTGCTGCAGAAGCAGATGCTCGAGGATGCCGCCAAGGACTCGAAGGACGCCGCCAAGCCTGACGGCAAGTAGCGGCTTGTGGCAGGCGGTGTGCAGCGGGGGCTTCGGCCCCCGTTGTCGTTTTCCGGATCATTGGCTGCGCCTGTCGCCCCGGCTGCGCCAGCATTTCCGGCTGCACCAGGGGCGGAACAGCGGTCATCGGCCACCCGGTGGCCGTGGGGTTCCTGCGCTGGTGGTGCCCATGAAAACGGGGGCCGAAGCCCCCGTGTCGTTGCCGGTCCGGGCAGCGGCTGTGCCGCTCCCGGTGCGCGCCGCTCAGCGGCGAGCGCTGGCCATGAAGTCGTCGAAGGTGTTCTCGGTGACCCGGAACCAGAGGATCTGGTCGCGCTGGAAACCGAAGTAGTGGTCGTGCAGCTTCTTGAACTCGGCGCTCTTGGCGGTGGTCTCGGCGTAGACCTCCTGGGTGGCCTTGAAGCAGGCCTCCATCACCGGGCGGGGGAAGGCCTTGAGCACGGTACCGCTGGCCACCATGCGCTTGAGCGCCTGGGGGTTGCCGGCGTCGTACTTCGACATCATGAAGGTATTGCCTTCCTCGTTGGCGGCTTCCCAGGCGGCGCGGAAGTCGGGCGGCAGGGCGTCGAGCGCCTTCTGGTTGACGATGCTGTGCAGCGCCGGGCCACCTTCCCACCAGCCGGGGTAGTAGTAGAACTTGGCCACCTTGTTGAAGCCGAGCTTCTCGTCATCGTAGGGGCCGACCCACTCGGCCGCGTCGATGGTGCCTTTCTCGAGGGCCGGGTAGATGTCGCCACCGGCGATCTGCTGCGGCACCACGCCGAGCTTGGTCAGCACCTGACCGGCGAAGCCGCCGACCCGGAACTTCAGGCCCTTCAGGTCTTCGACGGTGTTGATCTCCTTGCGGAACCAGCCGCCCATCTGTGCGCCGGTGTTGCCGTTCAGGAAGGCCACCACGCCGCTCTTGCGGGCGAACTCGTTGAAGATCTTCTCGCCGCCGCCATGGTGCCACCAGGCGTTGTACTGGCGGGCGTTCAGGCCGAAGGGGATCGCGGTGGCCACGGCCCAGCTCGGCTCCTTGCCGAAATAGTAGTAGAGCGCGGTGTGGCCGGCTTCCACGGTGCCGCTCTGAACGGCGTCGAGCACCTGCAGGCCCGGGACGATTTCGCCGGCGGCATGCACGGTGATCTGGAACTTGTTGTTCGTGATCTGGGCGACCCGACGCGCCACGACCTCGGCGGCGCCGTAGATGGTGTCGAGCGACTTGGGGAAGCTCGAGGCCAGACGCCAGCGCACGGTGGGCTGGGCGCGGACGATGGCCGGGGCGGCCAGGACGCCGGCGGCGGCGCCGACGCCTGCCTTGCCGAGGAAATTACGACGTTGCATGGAAGGGTGTCTCCGGAAGGTCAATGGGGCCGCCCTGCGGGGCGGCGGTTCTTGGAACGCGCGACTATAGCCGCGGCTCTTTTCAGGGCCTATCGGGACTTTCCCTGCCCGCGACGGCGGTGGGGTTCAGCCCAGGCGGGTGCGGGCGCGGGCGATCGCGGCCCGCACCTGCACCGGCGCGGTGCCGCCGATGTGATTGCGCGAGCCCACCGAGCCCTCCAGGGTGAGGGCGGCGAAGACATCGTCGGCGATCTCGGGGGCGAAGCGCTGAAGGCTGGCCAGCGGCAGCGCCGACAGGTCCACGCCCTGGTCGGCGGCATGCCGCACTGCCCGTGCCACGGCCTCGTGCGCGTCCCGGAACGGCAGACCACGGCGGACCAGGTAGTCGGCGAGGTCGGTGGCGGTGGAGAAGCCCTCGGCCGCGGCCTGACGCATGCGTTCGGGGCGCACCTCGATGCCGGCGACCATCTCGGCGAAGATCCGCAGGGTCTGCTCCAGAGTGTCGACGGTGTCGAAGAGCGGCTCCTTGTCCTCCTGATTGTCCTTGTTGTAGGCCAGGGGCTGGCCTTTCATCAGGGTGAGCAGCGACACCAGGTGGCCGGTGACCCGGCCGGTCTTGCCCCGAGCAAGCTCCGGGACATCGGGGTTCTTCTTCTGCGGCATGATCGACGAGCCGGTGCAGAATCGGTCGGGCAGGTCGATGAAGCCCACCCGCGGCGACATCCAGATCACCAGCTCTTCCGACAGCCGCGACACATGGGTCATGACCAGCGCGGCGGCAGCGCAGAACTCGATCGCGAAGTCGCGGTCGGAGACCGCATCGAGCGAGTTCTCGCAGACGCCGTCAAAGCCCAGGGCGCGCGCCACCTGCTCGCGGTCGATCGGATAGCTGGTGCCGGCCAGCGCCGCGGCGCCCAGCGGCAGCCGGTTCACCCGCGCGCGGCAGTCGGTCAGGCGCTGCGCGTCGCGCGAGAACATCTCCACATAGGCCATCAGGTGGTGGCCGAAGCTGATCGGTTGGGCCACCTGCAGGTGGGTGAATCCCGGCATGATGGTGTCGGCGTGGCGCTCGGCCACCGACAGCAGTGCGCGCTGCAGTTCGGCCAGCAGCACCACCAGCGCGTCGATCTGGTCGCGCAGCCACAGGCGGATGTCGGTGGCCACCTGGTCGTTGCGTGAGCGCGCGGTGTGCAGGCGCTTGCCGGCATCGCCCACCAGCTCGGTCAGGCGCTTCTCGATGTTCAGATGCACGTCTTCGAGGTCGAGCTGCCACACGAAGCGGCCCTGCTCGATCTCGTCACGGATCTGCGCCATGCCGCGCTCGATGGCGGCGAGGTCATCGGCGCTGATCAGTCCGCATGCGTGCAGCATGGCTGCGTGCGCGAGCGAGCCGCGGATGTCGTGCAGCGCCAGGCGCTGATCGAAGCCCACCGACGCGGTGTACCGTTTCACGAGCTCCGAGACGGGTTCCGAGAAACGCCCCGACCAGGCCTCGGTTTTCTTGGCGAATTGATCTGTCATAATCGAAGGATTATATGCGTGGCTCGCTCAGGCCATTCCGGGCAGGCCAATGCGGCGCGCCGGCCTCGGCGCGGTTCATCGCCCGGGCCCGTGCGGCCAGACCAGAGGGAGTTGCATGCAGCCGGTCAGTCAGCTGCCCCCGGTTCTCGGTACCGTGGTTTCGCGGCGCGTGTCCGACGGCGCCGATATTCCCGTCATCCCTGATTGCTGCAATGTCGGCATCACCGCCCGCATCCTGGTCGCGCTCAATATCGCGGCGCTGCTGCTTGCGGCGCTCACCGGTGATTCCCCCGCCGACATGCTCACCCGGGCCGCAGTGCTCTGCGGTGTGCTCGAACCGGTGGCCATCGCCTGCCTGATCGCGTTGTGCGGCGTGCGGCGGGTGGTCAGCGGCCGATCGCTGCGGGTGCAATGGATGGTCGGATTGGCGGTGCCCGCGGTGCTCGTGATGGCCGCCGGCCTGATCGCCTCGCCCTATTTCGTGCCCGAGTTGCGCGGCATCGGCTTGCTGGGCTGGCTGGCGCTGCGCGGTCTGGCGGCGGTGGCGGTGAGCGCACTGGCCTTCGAGTATTTCCGGCTGCGCTCGCTGTCGTTCGCGCCATCGCTTGCCGATGCGCGCCTGCAGGCGCTGCAGGCGCGCATCCGGCCGCACTTCCTCTTCAACAGCCTGAACACCGTGCTCGGCCTGATGCGCAGCGATCCGCGCCGCGCCGAGTACACGCTCGAGAATCTCGCCGACCTCTTTCGTGTGTTCATGCGCGACACCCGCGAACTGGTTCCTCTTGACGAGGAGGCGGTCACCTGCCAGCAGTACATCGCCATCGAGGAGTTGCGGCTTGGCGAGCGCCTGCAGGTCAACTGGCATCTCGAGGACATGCCCGGCGACGCGCTGCTGCCCTCGCTCCTGCTGCAACCGCTGATCGAGAACGCCGTTCACCACGGCATCGAGCCGAGTTCCGAGCCCGGCCTCATCTCGGTCAGCATCGCCCGTGTGGGCGAGCGCATCAGGGTCGAGATCCTCAATCCCATCCCCGACCGGCCTCCCACCCGATCCGGAAACCAGATGGCGCTCTCCAATGTCAGGGAGCGTCTGATGCTGCTGTACGATATGGAGGCCGAACTCAAGACTGGCGCAGCCGACGGTCAGTTCCGCGTGCTGCTTGAATTCCCCTACCGAAAAGAGAGGCGACGCCGCGATGTCCGACGCCATTTCAGTCCTTATCGTTGATGACGAGCCCGTGGCTCGCGCAAGGCTGCGCGAACTGCTGGCTGACCTCGCCCCCGAGTTTCCCCATCGCATCGTGGCCGAGGCCGCCAACGCGCCCGAGGCGCTCTCGCAGATCGACCTCTACAACCCTCAGCTGGTTCTGCTCGATGTGCAGATGCCCGGCATGACGGGCATCGAGCTGGCACGCCATGTGTCCGCCCGTGCCGCGGCCTCCGAGACCCCCAGGCCGATGCCGCTGGTGATCTTCGTGACCGCCTTCGAGGAGTTCGCGGTCGATGCCTTCGAGGTTCGGGCCATCGACTACCTGCTCAAGCCGGTGCGTGCGCAGCGCCTCCTCGAAGCGCTCAAGCGCGCGATGACCCGCCTGCCCGCCGACCAGATCCAGGCCATCGACCAGCTCGCGCGCGCGGCCAATATCCGGCGCCGGCACCTGAGCGTGCATGAGCGTGGCCGGGTGATCCTGGTGCCGCTCGACCAGGTGGTCTATCTCAAGGCCGAGCTCAAGTACATCACCGTGCGCACCCGCGAGCGCGAGTTCCTGATCGAAGAGTCGCTGACCTCGCTCGAGGAGGAGTTCATCGACCGATTCGTGCGCATCCACCGCAATGCGCTGGTCGCACGGCCCTCCATCGCCGGCTTCGAGCGGGTCACGCCCACGGGCGACGAGGAGGGCGGTGATCCCTACTGGCAGGTGGTGCTGCGTGACATCCCCGAGCGCCTGCCGGTCAGCCGGCGCCAGTGGTCCACCGTCAAGAACCTGGTCACCTGATCCCCTCGGGGCGCGACAGTCCTTCCCTGGTCTTCCATGCCATCTGCCAACCCTCCCGCTGCCGCGCCCGCCCGCCTCGTCATCGCCTCCCGTGAGAGCCGGCTGGCCATGTGGCAGGCCCGCCATGTGCAGGCGCTGCTCCAGGCCCGTTATCCCGGCACACAGGTGGACATCCATGGGCTGACCACCGAGGGCGACCGCATCCTCGACCGCGCGCTCTCCGAAATCGGTGGCAAGGGCCTGTTCACCAAGGAGCTCGAGGTTGCCCTGGCCGAGGGCAGGGCTGACCTCGCGGTGCACTCCCTCAAGGATGTGCCCATGGAGCTGCCGCCGGGCTTCATGCTGGCGGCGGTGCTCGAGCGCGAAGACCCGCGCGACGCCTTCGTGTCCACCCGGTATGCCGGCCTCGAGGCCATGCCTGCCGGTGCGCGGGTGGGTACCTCCAGCCTGCGCCGGGCGGCGCTCATTCGTCGCCGGTTTCCGGCCCTCGATGTGCAGCCCCTGCGCGGCAATCTCGATACCCGGCTCGCCAAGCTCGACCGCGGCGAGTACGGCGCCATCGTCCTGGCGGCCGCGGGCCTCAAGCGACTGGGCCTGGCCGATCGCATCCGCGCCATCGTGCCCGAGACGGCCAGCCTGCCGGCGGCCGGTCAGGGCGCGCTCGGCATCGAGTGCCTGAGTGCCCGCACCGATGTCGCCGGCTGGGTTCAGGCGCTGGCGCATCCGCCCACCTGGGCCCAGGTCAGCGCCGAGCGCATGCTCTCGCGCCTGCTCGGCGGCAGCTGCCGGGTGCCGCTGGCCGCCTACTGCGTGGCCCGCCCCGAAGGCGGGCTCAGGCTGCGGGCCTGCGTGGCCAGCACCGATGGCACCCAGCTGGTCGAGGCCGAGCGCAGCTGCACGGGCAATGACATCGACAGTGCCGAGACGCTCGGCCGCGAGGTGGCCGACCTGCTCACCGCGCAGGGCGCCCGCGCCCTGCTGCCTGCCCCGGCCTGAGCGCGACCGCGGGCGGGCGGGTGAGGGGCGTGCGGATAGTCCTCACCCAGCCGCAGCCGCGCTGCGCAGCGCTCGCGCAGGCGCTGCGCGCGCGCGGCCATGAGGTCGTGGCGCTGCCGGTCCGTCATCTGACGCCGCTGGCGGCGCAATCCCCCGCTGCCGAGGCGCTCGCCGCCAGCCGCGAAGCCGACTGGCTGATCTTCGTCAGTCCGGGTGCGGTCGAGGCCGCCCTGCCGGTGCTGCTTGCCCAGCCCGGCGGCTGGCAGCCGCGGGCCGGTCTGGCGATGATCGGACCGGGCACCGCGACGGCGTTGCGCGACCGGGGGCTCGATCCCGAGGCGCTGGCGCTCCGGTGGTGCCTGCCCGAGAGCCCGCCCTTCGATGCCGGTGCGCTGATCGCCCAGCCACCCTTCGATCGGCCGGCGGGCCTGCGCATGATGGTGCTGCGCGGCGAGCGCGGCCGCGACGACTGGATCGACACGCTGCGCGCTCGCGGCGCGCAGCTGAGCGTGGTGGCGGTGCATCAGGCAACGGCCCTGAGCCTGCCACGCGCCGATCTGAGCCGCGCCGCCGACTGGCTGGTCAGGCCGGCAGACGGTCCGCCGGCGGTGTTCGTGTTCACCGCGCGCGACGCGATCGAGCAGCTCGCCGAGGCCCTGCCGGAGGCGGGCAGGGCCTTGGCGCTGGCGCTCACGGTGCATCCCCGACTGGCCGAGGCGCTGCGGCAACGGGGCTGGGCCCGCGTGCGGCTGATCGAACCGGGTGAGGCCGGCCTGCTGGCCGCGTTAGAATCGGGAGCTCGGGAAGGCATCGACGCCGGCGGTTCGGCCCGGTCTTCCTGAATTCTTCGTCTCCTGCCTTGTCGCAAGCACCCGAGCCATCCCCGACGCCGACCGATCCGGTCGCCGGTCAGCCCGCGCCCGTCGCCGGCGGACCCGAGCCGGCCGCCCGCGTCGTGGCCTCGCCAGTGCTCTCCCGCGTCCTCGCCGGCCTGCGCGCCGGCCTGTCGCAGGCGCGTGCCCGCCCGGCGTGGATCGCGCTGGGGCTGGCGGTGCTCGCGTTGCTGCTGGTGCTCGTGCAATGGCAGCGTACCGGCGGCATCGCCCAGGAAGCGGCGCGGCGGCTGCAGAGCGCCGACGCACGGGCCGCGCAGCTCGACACCCAGCTGCGGCTCACCCAGGATCAGGCCCGCGATCTGCAGGCGCGCGCCGCCGTGCTCGAGGGCAAGCTCACGGAGGCCCTGGGCCGGCAGGCGCAGCTCGAGAGCCTCTATCGCAGCATCTCCCATGATTCGCTCGACTCGGTGCTGGCCGAGGTCGAGAACGCCCTCGCGATCGCCTCGCAGCAGCTGGTGGTGAGCGGCAATGTGCAGGGCGCGCTGGTGGCGCTCGCCGATGCCGACGGCCGCCTGGCGCGCATCCGCCAGCCGCAGGCGATCGGGCTGCGGCGTCTGCTGCAGCGGGACATCGATCGGCTGAAGGCGCTGCCCGCGGTCGATCTGGTGGGTCTGGCCCTGCGCCTGGACACCATCACGGCCGTCGTCGACCAGCTGCCGCTGATGGCCAGCGCCGCGCCGCCCGCGGCACGGGTGGCCGATCCCGCGCCGGCCCAGGCCGAGCGCCGGTTCAGCCTGGAGGGTCTGGCCTCCACCGGGCGGCGCGGCCTCGATGCGCTGCTCGCCGAGCTCTCGCAGCTCTTCCGGGTCAACCGCGCCGACACGCCCGATACCCTGCTGCTCGCCCCCGATCAGCAGTACTTCCTGCGCCAGAACCTGCGGCTGCTGCTGCTCTCGGTGCGGGTGTCGCTGCTGTCGCGCCTGGAGGCGGTCTATCGCAGCGACCTCGAACGGGCCCTGTCCTGGCTCGGCACCCACTACGACCGTGATCAGCATTCGGTGGCCAATGCCATCGCGGCGCTGCGCCAGCTGCAGTCGGCACGCATCGCGCCCGACATCCCATCGCTGGGCGACACGCTGGCGGCGGTTCGCGCCGCGCGCACCGCCCTCGAGAACAATCCCTGACCGTCGACCGGTCGGGCTGCCTCACGGAACGCTGTCGTGCGCGCGATCATCTGGTCCCTGCTGCTGGTCAGCGCTGCGGTCGGTCTGGCGCTGCTGATGCGGGTCAACCATGGCAATGTCGCCATCTTCTGGCCGCCGTACCGGCTCGATGTCTCGGTCAACCTTGCGCTGGTGGTGCTGGTGGCCGGCTTCGCGGCCCTGCATCTGCTGCTGGTGGCCCTGGCCAACGCGCTCGATCTCCCGGCCCGGGTGCGCGAGTACCGTGAGCGCCGGCTGCGCGATGCCGCCGTGGTGGCCTTGCGCGAGTCGGTGCTGGCGCTCTACGAGGGCCGATTCGGCCGCGCCGAGCGGCTGGCTCAGCAGGCCCGCGATGATGAACGCCTTGCCGGCCCGGCGGCCCTGGTGGCGGCCCGCGCGGCGCATCGCATGCGCGAATTCGAGCGCCGAGACCGTTGGCTCGCGCTGGCCGAAACCGATCGCGGCACGCTGCATGCCGGTCTCATGTCGGGCGCTGAACTCGCCCTCGAAGAGCAGGATGCGGCCCGCGCCATCCATGGCATCGAGCGTCTGCATTCGCGCGGCATGCGGCACATCCATGCCCTGCGGGTGGCGCTGCGCGCCTACGAGCAGGCCGGCGACTGGCCCCGGGTGCTGCGGGTGCTGCGCCAGCTCGAAAAGCGCGATGTGCTGCATCCGGCGGCCATCCGCGGTCTGCGGGTGCGCGCCTGCCGCACCCTGATCGGCCTGCGTGGCGATGACGCCGAAGGCGTGCGCGCCTTCTGGCAGGAGCTGCGCGCCGAGGAGCGCGAACTGCCCGAGGTGGCCGAAGCGGCGGCGCTGGCCTTCGCCCGCGCGGGCGACGCGGCCTATGCCCGGCGCCTGCTCGAAAGCGCGCTCGCGGCCGGCTTCTCGGCCCGCCTGCTCCACGCCCATGCCGGGCTCACCGAAGTGCCTGCGCTCGAACGCCTGCAGCAGGCCGAGCGCTGGCGCGAGCAGCACGGCGATGATCCCGACATCACCCTTGCGCTGGGGCGTCTGTGCACGGCCGAGTCCCTCTGGGGCAAGGCGGCCGACTATCTCGGTCGCAGCCAGGCTGCGCGCGACGACCGTGCGGTGCGCCTCGCGCTGGCCGAGCTTGCCGAGCGCACGGGAGAGGCCGACGAGGCTGCCCGGCACTACCGAGCCGCGGCGCTCTGGCGAGCGCCCGCCGACTGAAGGCAGCCGGTCGGCATGGCCGTTGACGGTTTGCGGCTGCGCCGTCCGGTGGCGGTTGCGCGGCACCCGCCCCCCAGACGCAGCGGCCGCGCCGCAGCCCCGTCTCAGACGCAGCGGCCGCGCCGCAGCCCCGTCTCAGACGCAGCGGCCGCCGTCGACCTCCAGGCAGGCGCCGGTGATGAAGTCGGCGTCATCCGAGACCAGGAACAGCGCGGCATTGGCGATGTCGCGCGGCTGCGAGAAGCGGCCCAGCGGAATGCTGCTGACGAAGCGGGCCCGGATCTCGGGCGTATCCTCGCCCATGAAGGTGGCCAGCAGCGGCGTCTCGCCAGCCACCGGGTTGATCACATTGACCCGGATGCCGAAGGGCGCAAGCTCCACGGCCATCGCCTTGGAGGTGACGATCGCCGCCCCCTTGCTGCCGTTGTACCAGACCAGTCCCGGCCGCGGCCGCACGCCGGCGGTGGAGGCGATGGTCAGAAACACGCCGCCGCCGCGTTCCTTGAAGTACGGGGTCATCACCCGCGCGCTCCAGTACAGGCTCTTCACATTGACCCGGTAGACGCGGTCGAACTCGTCTTCCTCGACGGTGAGCAGCGACTGGTTGCGGTGCGACACGCCGGCGTTGTTCACCATGATGTGCAGCTCGCCCCAGGCCTTGAGCGTGGCCTCGAGCAGGCCGCGCATGTCGTCGCCGCTGGCGACATCGGCCCGCACGAAGCAGGCCTGCCCGCCCTCGGCGCGGATGGCTGCGGCCACCCGCTCGCCGTTGGCGACATCGACATCGTTGACCACCACGCGCGCGCCCTCGCGGGCGAATGTCCGGGCGATGCCTTCACCGAAGCCGGAGCCGGCACCAGTGACGATCGCGACCTTGCTGCTGAGTCTCATGGGCAATCCTTGATCGGAAGGGAAACCGGCGGCCAGCCGCCGGCGGGTCAGTCGTGGCGGATGGCCACGGTCTTGAGGGCGGTGAAGCCGTAGAGCGCCTCGAAGCCTTTCTCGCGGCCGTGGCCGCTTGCGCCCACCCCGCCGAAGGGCAGCTCGACGCCGCCGCCGGCGCCGTAATTGTTGATGAAGACCTGGCCGGCGCGCAGCGCCCGAGCCAGTCGCAGCTGGCGGGCGCCATCGCGGGTCCAGATCCCGGCCACCAGCCCGTAGCGGGTGGCGTTGGCCAGGGCCAGCGCCTGCGCCTCGTCGGCAAAGGGCGTGACCACCAGCACCGGCCCGAAGATCTCCTCCTGGAAGAGCCGGTTGTTGGCCGGCACCCGGTCGAGCAGCACCGGCGCCTGGTAGAAGCCGCCGGCAGGCGCGCTCTCGACCACCGTGCCCTGGGCGGCCACGCTCAGGCCGCTGCTCTGGGCGTCGGACAGGAAGTCCCATACCCGCTGCAGTTGCCGGCGCGAGACCAGCGGACCGAGGTCGAGGTCGGCGTGGGCCGGACCGGCACGCAGGGCGGCGAAGCGCTGCGCGAGGCGCTCCACCAGGGTTTCGTGCAGCGACTGGTGCACCAGCACCCGGCTGCCCGCGGAGCAGGTCTGACCGGCGTTCTGGATGATGGCGGCCACGAGCACCGGCAGCGCGGCATCGAGATCGGCATCCTCGAACACCAGTTGCGGCGACTTGCCGCCGAGCTCGAGCGTGACCGGGCAGTGATGCTGGGCCGCGGCCTGGGCCACCTTGCGGCCGGTGGTGGTCGAGCCGGTGAACGAGAGGTGGTCGACGCCCGGGTGCTCGGCCAGCGCCTGGCCGGCCTCGGCGCCCAGCCCGGTGACGATGTTCAGCGCGCCGGCCGGCAGACCGGCCTGGGCGGCGAGCTCGGCCACCCGCAGCAGCGACAGGCAGGCATCCTCGGCGGGCTTGACCACGCAGGCGTTCCCGGTGGCCAGGGCCGCGCCCACCGAACGCCCGAAGATCTGCATGGGGTAGTTCCAGGGAATGATGTGGCCGGTGACCCCGTGCGGCTCGCGCACCGTGAGCACGGTGTAGCCCGGCTGGTAGGGAATGGTCTGGCCATGCAGCTTGTCGGCCGCGCCGGCGTAGTACTCGAAGTAGCGCGCCAGCGCGCCGGCATCGGCGCGGGCCTGGCCGATCGGCTTGCCGGTGTCGAGGGATTCGATCTGGGCCAGCGATTCCCGCTCCGATTCCACCACCGCCGCCAGGCGCAGCAGCAGCCGGGAGCGTGTGGCGGGTGCCATCCGGCCCCACTCGCCGTCGGCAGCGCGCCTTGCCGCACCCACGGCCAGATCGATGTCGGCGGCCTGGCCGCGGGCGATGCTGCCGCAGGTCTGGCCGGTGGAGGGATCGATCACCGGCAGGGTCTCGCCGCTCACGGCGGCGCGCCGCTGGTTGTCGATGAGGTGCTGGCCGTGGAGGGTGTCTGGGGTCATGGCGGATTCGGGTGGTTGGGCGGGCGGGTTATCATGCCCGGTTGAGCACATCTGAGCGGAGCCCTGCCATGAATCTCGATCGGGTCGATTCCGGCCGCGACATCCCCAACGACTTCAACGTGATCATCGAGATCCCGATGGCGGCCGACCCGATCAAGTACGAGGTCGACAAGCAGACCGGGGCGCTGTTCGTGGACCGGTTCATGATGACCTCCATGCACTACCCCTGCAATTACGGCTACATCCCGCACACCATCGCCGATGACGGCGATCCGGTGGATGTGCTGGTGATCACGCCCTTTCCGGTGGCGGTGGGCGCGGTGATCCGCTGCCGCGCCCTCGGTGTGCTGCGCATGGAGGACGAGGCGGGCGGCGATTCCAAGCTGCTGGCGGTGCCGATCGACCGGATCCTGCCCATCTACAAGCACTGGCGCAAGCACGATGACCTCGCACCGGAGCGCCTGGCCACCATCCAGCACTTCTTCGAGCATTACAAGGACCTCGAGGCCGGCAAGTGGGTCAAGGTGCTGGGCTGGGGCGGTCCCGAGGAAGCCCACGCCGAGATCATGAACGGCGTGCGCGCCTACCGGCGCGCCGACGAGAAGCCGCGGTTCTAGCCGGCGCTGCCCGTCGGGTTTCCGGCGCGGCCGAACGGCGAACGCTCGTTCAGTTCGTCGAGATACGCATCCACCATCGAACCCTCGCGGGCCAGGAATCGCTCCACGGCGTCGGCAAAGGCCGGCTCGCGCAGCCAGTGCGCCGACCGGGTGGCCACCGGCAGGAAGCCACGGGCCATCTTGTGCTCGCCCTGGGCGCCGCCCTCGATCACCGACATGCCCAGTTCGATGGCGGCCTCGATCGCCTGGTAGTAGGCGCACTCGAAGTGCAGGAAGGGCGCGGGTGCCACCGCGCCCCAGTAGCGGCCGTACAGGCGATCGCGGCTGCGCATCAGCAGGCTGGCGGCGATCGGCTCGCCGGCCCGCTCGGCCACCGCCATGACCAGTGCCTCGGGCATCAGCCGTCCGAGGGTCTGGAAGAACGCCAGGTTCAGGTAGGGTGAGGAGCCGTGCGCCTGGTAGGTGGACTGGTAGCAGCGATCGAAGAAGCGCCAGTGCGCGTCGGTGATCGCCGCGCCCGTCAGCCGGCGCAGGGTGATGCCCTGCTCGGCCACCTTGCGTCGTTCGGCCCGGATCTTCTTGCGCTTGGGCTGCGAGAGCGCCGCGAGGAAATCGTCGAAGCAGCGATAGCCGTGGTTGTGCCAATGGAACTGCACCGCCTGACGCACCAGACAGCCTGCCTGCGCGAGCAGCGCCGCCTCGGCCTCGTCGGGAAAGAGCACATGCAGCGACGACAGCCGCGAGCCGCGGGCGTGGGCCATCAGCGCCTCGGCCACGGCCTGGCGAGCAGGGGCATCGCGGCCGAGCAGGCGCGGCCCGGTCACCGGCGTGAAGGGGATGGCGCCGAGCAGCTTGGGGAAGTAGCGCAGGCCGTGCCGCTCGTAGGCGTCGGCCCAGGCCCAGTCGAACACGTACTCGCCCCAGGAGTGGGTCTTGCGATAGAGCGGGGTGGCGCCTGCCAGCCGGCCGTCGGGGCTGAACAGGGCCAGGTGGCAGGGCGTCCAGCCGGTGCCCGGGCCCACGCAGCCGGTGGCCTCGAGCGCGCCCAGGAAGGCGTGCCGCACGAAGGGCGGAGGGTCGGGTGGCAGCAGCGCATCCCACTGCGCGGCATCGACTTCGTCAATGCCGGCCAGCAGGCGCGTGCGATAATCAGGCGAGTGGACGCTCATGGGGGGCACAGCTCCCGGCCACCGATTCCCCGCTGTTCCTTGCGACCCGTTCCAGGCACACCCGCTCCATGACCGTTCTCATCGCGGCCGCGCAACTCAATCAGATCGTCGGTGATTTCAGCGGCAATGCCGGCCGCATCATCGAGGCCGCCCGCGCCGCCGCAGCGCAGGGCGCGCGGCTGCTGCTCACGCCCGAGCTCTCGTTGTGCGGCTATCCGCCGGAAGACCTGCTGCTGCGCGACTCATTCTATGCCAGCGCCGAGGCTGCGCTGGACCGAATCCTCGCCGAGTGCCAGGACCTCGATCTGCACCTGGTGGTCGGTGCGCCGCTGCGCCGCGAGGGTGCTCGGCGCAATGCCGCGCTGGTGCTGCATCGCGGCCGCGTGGTGGGCGAGTACCACAAGCGCGAGCTGCCCAACTACGATGTCTTCGACGAGCAGCGTTACTTCCAGCCCGGCGTCCAGCCGCTGGTGTTCGCAGTCGATGGCGTGCGGTTCGGGGTGGTCATCTGCGAAGACTTCTGGTTCGCCGCTGCCCCGCAGGCCGCGCGTCAGGCTGGCGCCGAGGCGCTGCTGGTGCTCAATGCCTCCCCCTACCACCTCGAGAAGCAGCACCTGCGGCTCGATGTGGCGCGCGCCCATGTCAGCGCGCAGGGCATGCCCATGATCGCCGCCAACCTGGTGGGCGGTCAGGACGAACTGGTGTTCGACGGCTTTTCCTTCGCTCTGGGCCGCAGCGGCGAACTCGCCGCGCAGGCGAAGGGTTTCGAGCCCGACCTGCTGATGGTCGGCATCACCGGCGGCGCGGGCGAGCCCGCCGACGCCATGCCCGGCCGCTGCGAGCCGGTGGCTTCCCTGGAGGCGCAGGTCTACCAGGCACTGGTGCTCGGTGTGCGCGACTACCTCGGCAAGAACGGCTTTCCGGGCGCGCTCATCGGTCTTTCGGGCGGGGTGGACTCCGCCCTGGTGCTGGCTGTGGCGGTCGATGCGCTGGGCGCCGACCGGGTGCGCGCCGTGATGATGCCCTCGCGCTACACCGCCGACATCTCCTGGATCGATGCCCGCGACATGGCCGCGCGGCTGGGCGTGCGCTACGACGAGATCCCGATCGCGCCGGTGTTCGATGCCTTCCTCGGCACCCTGGCCACGGAATTCGCCGGTCGCCAGCCTGATGCCACCGAGGAGAACATCCAGGCGCGCATCCGCGGCACCCTGCTCATGGCGCTGTCGAACAAGCATGGTTCCATCGTGCTCACCACCGGCAACAAGAGCGAGATGGCGGTGGGCTACTGCACCCTGTACGGCGACATGGCCGGCGGCTTCGCGGTCATCAAGGACATCGCCAAGACCCTGGTCTACCGGTTGTGCGCCTACCGCAACGGGGTTTCGCCGGTGATTCCGGAGCGGATCATCACCCGGCCGCCCAGCGCCGAGTTGCGCCCGGATCAGAAAGACCAGGATTCGCTTCCCGAGTACGACATCCTCGACGGCATCATGCGGATGTACATGGAGGAAGACCGCAGCAGCGACGACATCCTCGCGGCAGGCTACCCGCGTGAGGCGGTCGAGCGGGTGGTGCGGCTGATCCGGGTCAACGAGTACAAGCGGCGTCAGGCGCCGGTGGGCATCCGGGTCACCCGTCGCGCGTTCGGCCGCGACTGGCGCTATCCGATCACCTCCCGGTTCCGCGACTGATCCGCGGGCAGGCACCAACAGGCGGCGGCAGTCCGTCGGCTCAACAGGAGACAGCCATGAAGAGAATCACCGCGATCATCAAGCCCTTCAAGCTCGACGAGGTCCGCGAGGCGCTGGCCGAGATCGGCGTGAGCGGCCTCACCGTCACCGAGTGCAAGGGCTTTGGCCGCCAGAAGGGCCATACCGAGCTCTATCGTGGCGCCGAGTACGTGGTTGATTTCCTGCCCAAGGTCAAGATCGAAGTCATCGTGGCTGACGGCTCGGTCGAGCCGGCGATCGATGCGGTCTGCAAGGCGGCGCGCACCGGCCGTATCGGCGACGGCAAGATCTTCGTCTCCAACGTCGAAGAGGTGATCCGCATTCGCACCGGCGAGACCGGCGAGGCTGCGGTCTGATCCCTTCCGGCCCGGCAGCTGCCTGCGGCCTTGCGGACAGCCCCGCATCCCGGGCATGGCCGGTGCCCCCGACCGGCCCGTCCTCATCGCGGATCTCGCCGGCAGGCCCGGCCACCGGCGGCTGGCCCTGCGTGGGCCACCAGCCATTCCCGTTTCCGGTCACCGCGCCCTTCCGGGTCGCGCCCGACCTCGTCCGCCTGGAAGGGCCGCTGCTGGTTGCCGATGAGCACTACCCGCACGCGGCGCGGCTGAAGCTCGCCCACCTTGATCATCCGGCGCGGCCGCTCGCAGCGTGCTGGGATGCCGAGGGCATCGCGCCACGGGTGGTCAGCGCGATCTGGCAGGCGGCCACCCGACTGGCCGAAGCCCACCCCGATCTGCTCGCGCGCTCACCCGATGCAGCCAGTGCCGAGCCCGCCGAGGAGCTGCGCATCCTGCGCGCCGGCCTCGCCCTGCGGCGCGCCGACCAGGCGGTGCGCGCCCTGTGCGCGCAGGCCGAGCCGCTGGCGCAGCGGCTTGCCGGGTTCGATCCGGCCCGGCGCTGCCTTGCCGCCCTCTCGCTGGGGTTGCAGGAGGACCTGGTGCTGATGGGCCGCGACGGCGTGGCCGATGACGATCTGCGTGCGCTCGCCCTCTCGGTGGTCTTCCCCAGCGGTTGGGACCCGCTCACGCGGCTGGGGCTGCCGCTGCGCGCCATCCATGGCCCGGTGGCCGATGGCGAGCGCCTGCGGCAGGCTTCTTCCGCGTTGTCGCAGGCCATGCTCGCCAAGGGACCCTTCCTGCGTTTCATCTGGACTCTCGCCCCCGACGACCGGCTTGCCCGATGGCCGGGGGAGGGGGAGCCGCTCGATCCCGCGGGGCCGGTGGCCGGACTGTGGCTGCGTTGCGAGCGACAGGTCACGCTGCCGCTGCCTGCCTTCGAGGCGAGCCTCTTTCTCATCCGCGTGATGAATGTGCCGCTCGCGACGATGGCCCACGATGCGGCGCGTCGCGCCTTGCTGGTGGCGAGCCTGCGCTCGATGAGCGACGCGGTGGTGGCCTACAAGGGCATCGGTGCGGCCCGCGAGCGGGTGCTCGCGGCCTGGGGCTGAGCCGGGCATGGACGCGGTTTCCCCCACCCCCGGGCAGGCCGGTGCGCTGCCGCGGCTGGCGGCGGTGCTGCTGGCGGCCGGCGAGTCCCGACGCATGGGCGGGCCGAACAAGCTGATGATCGAACTCGACGGCGAGCCGCTGGTTCGCCGCACGGCGCGCACGCTTCTGGCGGCCGGATTCGATCCGGTGCTGGTGGTGCTCGGCCATGCGCCCGAGCGCATCCGTCCGCTGCTCGACGGGCTGCCCTTGCGCCTGATCGAAAACCCGGCCTGGCAGGAGGGCCAGCGGGGCTCGGTGCGGGCGGGGCTGGCGGCGCTTGCGCCGGTGCTGGCCACCGGGACGCATGCCGGAGTGGCGGTGGCGCTCTCCGATCTGCCGCTGCTGCAGCCCGCCCACCTGCGCGAGCTCGCGCAGGCCTTCGCCGGTCGCGGCGCGGCCCGCTGCCTGGTGCCGCGCCACGCGGGCGAACGCGGCAACCCGGTGCTCTTCGAGGCATCCCTCATGCCCGAACTTCTCGCCGAACCGGGCGGCCCGCGTGACTGGATCGCATCGCATGCCGGGGCGGTGTCCCGGTTCGAGGCCGCGCATCCCGGCTTCACCACCGACCTCGACACCCTGGCCGATGTCGCAACCCTGAAGGCCATGCCCGGGGCGCCGCGCATCCGCCTGCCCTGAGCGCGGCACGCCGATCATGAGCGACATCGATGTCCTGGTTCTCGGCGCGGGCGCGGCCGGCCTGTTCTGCGCCGGGGTGGCAGCGCGCCGGGGCCTGCGGGTGATGGTGCTCGACCACAGCCCTGATCCCGGCGAGAAGATCCGCATCTCGGGCGGTGGCCGCTGCAATTTCACCAATGTCGATGCCGGCCTGCCCGAGCGCTACCAGAGCAGCGACCGCGGCTTCGCCCGGCATGCGCTGCGCGCCTATCCGCCCGCCGAGTTCATCGCGCTGGTTCGGGCCCATCGCATCGCCTTCCACGAGAAGCACCGCGGCCAGCTCTTCTGCGACGGGCCGGCCACGCAGATCGTGGCCATGCTGCGCGCGCAGGCCGATGCCGGTGGCGTGCGCTGGCGGCTGGGCTGCACGGCGGGCACCATCGAGACGCTTGCCGACGATCCCGTCGGTGCGCGCTTCCGGGTGGAGACCGCCGCCGGGGCGGTGCGCTGCGCCTCGCTGGTGGTGGCCACCGGTGGGCTTTCCATCCCGAAGATCGGTGCCACCGACATCGGCCACCGCATCGCCCGCCGCTTCGGGCACCGGGTGGTCGAGCCCCGGCCGGCCCTCGTGCCGCTCACCTTCGCGCCCGAGCAATGGGCGCCCTGGTCGGGGCTGGCCGGGGTCTCGCAGGCGGTGGGCATCCGCTGCCCGGCCGCGCCCGACAGCCCGGCCTTCCTCGAGGATCTGCTCTTCACCCATCGCGGCCTGTCGGGCCCGGCGGTGCTGCAGGCCTCGACCTTCTGGCGTCCCGGCGAACCGCTGGAGATTGATCTCGCTCCCGACACCGAAGGCATGGACCTGCTCGGCTGGCTGCGCGGCAATCGCGAACATACCCGCGGCCAGCTCGCCACGGTGCTGGCGCAGCGATTGCCGAAGCGGGTGGTCGCGCAGTGGTTGAACGATCTTGCACGGTCGCATCCGCGCTTCACCCCGCAGGCCCGCCTGGCCGAGCTTGGCAACCGCGACCTGCAGGCCCTGGCCGATGCGCTACGCCGCTGGACGCTGGCGCCCACCGGCTCGGAGGGCTGGCGCAAGGCCGAGGTCACGGTCGGCGGCGTGGCCACCGCCGAACTCGACCCGCGCAGCCTGCAGTCGCGGCGTCAGCCGGGTCTGCACTTCATCGGGGAGGTGGTGGATGTGACCGGCTGGCTGGGCGGTTACAACTTCCAGTGGGCCTGGGCCTCGGGGCATGGCGCAGGCCGGGCCGCGAGCGGCCTGCGGGGCTGAGCCGCCGCCGTCCGGGCGATCGCCGCGGGAGCGCGGCCTTCCGGGTTGTGCCGAAGGCGCGCAGTCTCCCCTCGCCGAGCATCCGGCGCTCGGCCGCCCCGTTGGCAAGGATCGGGCGCGTGGCGTTCAGCCGCCGCGCAGCAGCACCAGCAGCGCGCCCGCGCCGCCGTCATTGGGGCGCGCCTGGCAGAAGGCCAGCACCTCGTCGCGCTGCACCAGCCAGCGCAGCACCTTGCCCTTGAGCACCGGCTCGCGGGCGACCGATCCGAGCCCCTTGCCATGGATCACCCGCAGGCAGCGCCGCTGCTCGCGCACGGCCTGGGCCAGGAACTCGGCGAGCGCAACGCGGGCCTCGTCCACCCGCTTGCCGTGAAGGTCGATCTGGCCCTGCACCGTCCACTGCCCGCGGCGCAGCCGGCGCACGACATCGGTGCCCACGCCCTCGCGGCGGTAGGAGAGGTTCTCATCGGTGTCGAGCAGACGCTCGATGTCGATCTCGTCGGACATCGACTGGGCGAGCGCCAGCCGCTCGTCGGCCTCGCGCTGCAGCGGCCGGGGGGCCACCGGCTCGCGCACGGCCACCGCGCGCGGTGCGGGCCTGAGCGGCACCGCGTCGGCCATGGCCTCGCGAAAGACCGCCGCTTCGCGGGCGAGCCGGGCCTGTTCGCGGCGGCGCGCCTCCCGCGCCTCGGCCTCGTCTCGGGCCTGCTGCGCGAGCCGCTCGCGCAGCGCCGCCAGCTCGCTGAACTGCTTCATGACGCGCCGCGAGCCCTCAGTGGCCTTCCTGGGCCTCGAGGTAGCGCTGGGCGTCGAGGGCGGCCATGCAACCGGTGGCCGCACTGGTGATCGCCTGACGGTAGACATGGTCCTGCACATCGCCGGCCGCGAACACGCCCGGCACGCTGGTGGCGGTGGCCTGGCCCTGCAGTCCGCTGCGGGTGACGATGTAGCCGTTGGCCATCTCGAGCTGGCCGGCGAAGATGCCTGTGTTGGGCGTGTGGCCGATGGCCACGAACACGCCCTGCAGCGCGATGTCGCTCAGGCCGCCGTCGCGGGCATCGCGCAGACGCGCGCCGGTGACGCCGCTGGCATCGCCGAGCACCTCGTGCAGTTCGCTGTGCCAGCGGATCTCGACATTGCCGCCGCGGGTCTTTTCCATCAGCTTGTCGATCATGATCGGCTCGGCGCGGAACCGGTCACGCCGATGCACCACCGTGACCTTGCGGGCGATGTTCGACAGGTACAGCGCCTCTTCGACCGCGGTGTTGCCGCCGCCGATCACGCAGACATCCTGGCCGCGGTAGAAGAAGCCGTCGCAGGTGGCGCAGGCCGACACGCCCTTGCCCATGAAGGCCTCCTCGGAGGGCAGCCCGAGATAGCGCGCCGAGGCGCCGGTGGCGATGATCAGCGCATCGGCGGTGTACTCGCCGGAATCGCCCACCAGCCGCACCGGCCGCTCGTCGAGATGCGCCGTGTGGATCTGGTCGAAGATCATCTCGGTGCCGAAGCGCTCGGCATGGGCCTGGAAGCGGGCCATGAGATCGGGGCCCTGAACGCCCTGCGCGTCGGCCGGCCAGTTGTCGACCTCGGTGGTGGTCATCAGCTGGCCACCCTGGGCGATACCGGTGATCAGCACCGGCTTCAGATTGGCGCGGGCGGCATACACCGCGGCGGTGTAGCCGGCGGGGCCAGAGCCGAGAATGAGAAGGCGATGGTGGCTGGGCGCTGGCATGGGTTCTCGATCCGTTGTAAAAATTTCAACAAATCATCAACTTAGGCGGATTTATTGAAGTAGGGGTTTCTGAATTGCTCGCAGATGGTGCAAAATTATAGGGTTTCTCAGGATCCGAGGTGGTCATGGCGCATGAAGAAAACAAGGCGTTCCTCAGACGGGTGCCGCTCTTCTCGAGCCTCACCGAGGCGCAGCTCGAGGGCGTGGCTGCCGGCAGCGCTCGTCGCAGCTACCCGCGAGGTCGCACCATCGTGGCCGAGGGCGAGGCATCGCAGTCGATGTACATCCTGCTCGCCGGCCGCGCCAAGGTGCAGCGCTCCGACTCCGAGGGCAAGGAGGTCATCCTGGCGGTGATCGGCGCGGGCGAGTTCTTTGGCGAGATGAGTCTCATCGATGACGCGCCGCGCTCGGCCAGCGTCATCACGCTGGAAACCTGCGAGTTCATGGCGGTGGGCAAGGACACCTTCAAGACCATCCTCATGCAGAGTCCCGAGCTGTGCATGGCGGTCATGCGAGGGCTGGTGCGTCGCCTGCGCGAGGCCGACATGAAGATCGAGACCCTGGCCCTGCTCGATGTCTACGGGCGTGTGGCGCGGGTGCTTCTCGATTTCTCCGAACTGGTCAACGGCGAGCGCGTGGTGCGCAACAAGCTGCCGCGCCAGGAGATCGCCAAGATGATCGGCGCCTCGCGCGAGATGGTGTCGCGGGTGATGAAGGGGCTCGAGATCGACGGCTACATCGTGCCCATGGCGGGCGGGCAGTTGGTGCTGCGCGAGAAGCTGAGCACCTACATCAGCTGAGGCTTGCGCCGGCATGTCCCGTCTCGCCGCAGCCGCCACCGCCGCGCGCCGTCCGCCGGCGCCGC